>NZ_OZ208512.1:1322000-1630500 GCF_964512435.1 Tenacibaculum insulae
AATGGAACATGGAAATTACCTTCAAGTGATTACTATTCTATAACTGAAGATGACTTCACATCAATGGGACTTACTAATTTTGGAAGTTCTAAACCAGCAGGAGATTATTTACCAACATTTTTAGGTATTAAATTTCCTTATGCACAAGATGGAGATGAGTTAGATGTAGTGTACAATTATGTATCTAGTTCAAGTGGAGCACAAGTAAGAGGAGATCATTACACAAAAACAAATGGTGTTTGGGAAGCTTATCAATCTACTATTGAAACAACATTACAGTTTGGTCACGATGGTACAACTTGGGTTCCAGATAACACTATTAAATATACTTTAATAAGAAATGGTGATTATGAGTATATGGCGTCTCAGTTAACCGATGCAGAATATGCAGGATTAATTGGTAACCTAGCTAATTATGGAGATTTTGACTACAACTGGTCAGATGCTCAAATTAACTATGCTTTAGCTATATTTTTAGATCATCATGATCCTACTGCTGCAGAAGGACAAAAATATTTATTATCATACGTAGTATATGATAATGGAGAAAATGTACACCAAAGATTATTTGAAAAAGTTGGTGGTGCTTGGGTAGTTAAATAACCAAACACAAAATAATATTTTAAAAACCACCTCTATCGAGGTGGTTTTTTTATGCATAAAAATTAGTACATTTACGCAGATTAAAAACGATTAAATTATGATAAAAACATTGCATTCTTATTGGGCATACATTGTAGTAGCAGTATTAATTTTTACAGTTGTAAACGCTGTGGTTGGATTGGTACAGAAAAAAGAATTTACACACAAAGAATTCCGTTTAGGTTTGTTTAGTTTAATAACATCACATATTCAGTTATTATTAGGATTTTTAGTGTATTTCGTAGGAGGTTTTCAAAAAGGACTAGGAAATATGAAAGATTCTGGAGTTAGATTATTAGCTTTAGAACATCCATTAATGATGATTATTGCAATCACTTTAATTACCATAGGCTGGTCTAAACACAAAAAACAAGTAAAAAGCGAAGCAAAGTTTAAAACCTTTACTATTTTTTACGGAATTGCATTATTACTAATATTATCAAGAATTCCTTGGAGTAATTGGTTTTAATTTAAATATATAGTCCCGCTTTCGCGGGATTTTTTATTTTTGTTCACTATTAAAAACATAAGAATGAAATTTTTAAGCTATATAATATCATCAATATTTGCATTGGTGTTTTTTATTTTACTATTAATATTCCATCCAATACAATGGTTAGGAGTAAAGTTATTTGGTCAAAAAGGACATCAAAATGTTGTTGATGTTATGAACTGGTTTTTAATAAAATCACTATTAATTTTAGGAGTTCGTGTACAGGTAGAAAACGAACAAGAATTACCAGAAAACACTACTTTAATATTTGTTTCAAACCATCAAAGTACTTTTGATATTCCTCCTATTATTTGGCATTTCAGAAAACATTATCCAAAATTTGTATCCAAAAAAGAATTAGCGAAAGGTATTCCAAGTATTTCATTTAATTTAAGACACGGTGGAGCGGCTTTGATAGATAGAAAAGATTCAAGACAAGCTTTGAGTGAATTGGCAAATTTTTCAAAAAAGATAAATAAAAATAAGTGGTCTGCAGTTATATTTCCTGAAGGAACAAGAAGCAGAAACGGTAAACCTAAGTCATTTTCGGTAAATGGGTTAAAAATGATTACAAAATACAATCCAGAAGCGTATATTGTGCCATTAACGATTAACAACTCTTGGAAAGTTTTTAAATACGGTAAATTTCCGCTAGGTTTAGGAAGCCCGATAAAAGTTAAGACACATCAGCCAATAAAAGTAAACAGTTTACCGTTTAATGAGTTGATAGCTAGTGTTGAAGAAACAATAAAAGAGTCGATAAACTAGAAACAAACAACAACAAATATATTATTATGTCATTACAAAATATCCGAAAGGAAGTAATGCAAACACTGGAAAAAAATATTGACAGTTTTGTAGATAAATTCTTAATACCCGCAGAAAAAATTTGGCAACCAACCGATTTTTTACCAAACTCTCAAAAAGATACTTTTATTACAGAAGTTGAAGAGATTAGAGAATTATCAAAAGAATTAGATGATGATTTTTGGGTGGTTTTAGTTGGAGATACAATTACCGAAGAAGCCTTACCAACATACGAATCTTGGTTATTAGATTTGGACGGAGTTTCGCAACAACCAGATAACGGGTGGGCAAAATGGATTCGTGCTTGGACTGCAGAAGAAAATCGTCATGGAGACGTTTTAAATAAGTATTTATACCTTTCTGGTAGAGTAAATATGCGAGAAGTAGAAATATCTACACAGCATTTAATTGCTGATGGTTTTGATATTGGTACTGCTACCGACCCGTATAAAAACTTTATTTATACCAGTTTTCAGGAATTAGCAACTTACATTTCGCACAATAATGTAGCAAAAATTGCTAAAAAGAAAGGACATAAAGCGTTAGCAAAAATGTCTAAAATTATCGCAGGAGATGAAATGCGTCACCATATTGCTTATGCTGATTTTGTAAAAGAAATTTTTAAAATTGATCCAAGTGAAATGATGTTGGCTTTTCAACACATGATGAAACACAAAATAGTAATGCCTGCAATGCATTTAAGAGAATCTTTTGGAGCTAAAGGAAGTTTATTTGATGATTTTTCTACAGTAGCACAAAGAGTTGGCGTATATACAGGTTTTGATTATGTAGATATTCTTAAAAAATTAAATACAGTTTGGGAAATTGATAAAATTACAGGCTTAACTCCAGAAGCAGAAAAAGCACGTGATTATTTAATGAAATTACCAGACAGAATGTATCGAATTACAGAGCGTATTGTAGTTCCGGATACTAAATTCGAGTTTAAATGGATGATTCCAGCATAAATAACAAAAAACGTCATTTCATTTGAAATGACGTTTTTTTATTGAAAAGTAAATTGGTCTTTATCTTCTAAAAAACGGAATCTATTTCGTGTTTTATTTTGATTTTCTTTGTCTAATTCAATTAACAAAGTAACTTCTTTATTGATGTTTTTAGCCAAACATTTACCTAACATATCAAAACCAACAGAGTTCCCGTTGTATTTATATCTGTTAGCATCCGTTCCTATTCTATTTACACCAATGGTGTAGCTCATGTTTTCAATTGCACGCGCTTTTAATAAGGTATTCCAAGCTTCAATTCTTGGCGTAGGCCAACTAGCAACATATAATAATAAATCGTAATTTTTAGTGTTTCTAGCCCATGCAGGAAATCGCAAATCATAACAAATAAGCGGACAAATTTTCCAACCTTTAAAATTGATTAAAACCTGCTCGTTACCAGCGGAAAAAACGGTGTGCTCGCCAGCCAATGTAAACAAATGTTTTTTATCATAAAAATCGATTTTACCAGACGGATGCGCAAAAATTAATCGATTAAAGTAAGTCTCTTTTTTAGCAGAGTTACACAAAGGCTCTTTAACAATTATGCTACCAGTTATCGCACAATTTTTTGAGAATGCTAAATTTCGCATCCAATTTACAGTTTTACCATCCATGGTTTCAACATTTTTTTCAGCATCCATCGTAAAACCAGTTGTAAACATTTCGGGCAGCACAACTAAATCAGTATTTGTAGGTAATTCGCGTATTTTTTTTTCAAAAACACGCCTGTTTTCGGTTGGGTTTTCCCAAATTAAATCCGATTGAATAAGTGCTACTTTAAGTTTGTTATGAGTATCCATTATTTAAAAATGAAATGATTATTCATATCAAAAATAAGATAAAAATTGTACTTTGGGTTGATTAAAAATTAGCTATGAATTCTTTTATTTCCGAAACTTTAGATGATATTTTGCAAACCACTAAATCATTTGAAGATGTTGTGTTTATACTGCCATCTCAAAGAGCAGGAGTGTTTGTAAAACAAATTTTTAAAAATAAAATTTTAGCAGGTTTTTTACCTGAAGTTTTAAATATTGGCGATTTTGTAGAAGAAATTGCTGAGATTAACAAAGCAGATTCGGTACAGTTATTATTCCATTTTTATACAATTTATAAGCAGATAGAGGAAAAACCAGATACGTTTGATGTTTTTTCTTCGTGGGCATTTACCGTTTTACAAGATTTTAATGAGGTAGATCAACACTTAATAAATCCGCGTGAAATTTTTGTGTATTTACGCGATGTTCATCGATTGCAAAAATGGTCGGTAAAAGGAGAGTTTAAAGAAACCGAATTAATGAAAGATCATTTCTCTTTTATGGAGAAATTAGAAAAATTATATGCAACTTTTTATCAATTTTTAATTGAAAAAAAAATAGGGTATCAAGGAGTTTTATATCGAGAAGCAACAAAAAAA
Organism: Tenacibaculum insulae; assembly: GCF_964512435.1. Lineage (GTDB taxonomy): Bacteria > Bacteroidota > Bacteroidia > Flavobacteriales > Flavobacteriaceae > Polaribacter > Polaribacter insulae_A. The sequence goes on from NZ_OZ208512.1 coordinate 1,326,370, forward strand.
GTTGCAGCTTTTATCAATAAAAATCAAGCTAAAAAGTATTATTTTATTGGTTTTAATGCGTTAAATGCTTCGGAAGAATTTTTATTTCAAGAATTTTTATCAGCAAAAAACACCAAAGTTTATTGGGATGTTGATAAAGGTTTTTATCAAGGAAATCACCAAGCGGGAAGTTTTCTTAGAAAGTATAAAAAGCAGTGGAAATATTATGAGAAAAATTCGATAGAAACCATTAAAAACTATTTTTCTGAAGCTAAAAATATTGAAGTAATTGGCGCATCAAAAAATATTACACAAATAAAACACGCGGGTGAAATTTTATCAAAATTACCAAACTACAACAATACAGCTTTGGTTTTGGCCGATGAAACTTTGTTACCAATTACTTTAAATTCGTTGCCAAAAAGTGTAGAAGCTATAAATATTACTATGGGATATCCGTTAAAAGATATTCCAACAACGAGTTTGGTTTTGGCAATTTTTCAGTTGTTTAATAATCAAGATAAACTACAAAAAAAACAGGTAAATGAATTTTACCATAAAGATGTAATTCGGTTTGTAAAAGATGCTTCAATTTATAAATTATTGCAAATTGATGAAGCTAATAATATAGCCGATGTTATTTCTAAAACCATTGTTAAAGAAAATAACACCTTTATTAGCAAAGATGAAATAACTACTTTTTTAGCTCCTTTAAATGCCAGTGTTAAAGAAATTATGAGCGCTGTTTTTACTCCGTTTTCAAGTATTTCGGAGTTTTTATCAAGAATAATTCAATTAATTAATTTGTTAAAAGACACTGCAAACGATTTAGAAAAAGAGTATTTATTTCGTTTTTACACTGCTTTTACCCAATTACAAAATTTACATATTGAGTTTAATTATGTGCAAGATTTAAAAACATTGCATCAGTTTTTTAAACAATTAATACAGTCTGAAAGTTTGTCATTTCAAGGAGAACCGTTACAAGGTTTGCAGTTAATGGGAGTGTTAGAAACGCGTGTATTAGATTTTGAAAATGTAATAATAACCTCAGTAAATGAAGGAGTTTTGCCTGCAGGAAGTCAGCAAAATACTTTTATCCCTTTTGATGCAAAAATAGCTTTCGGACTACCAACATATAAAGAAAAAGACGCGCTTTTTTCGTATCATTTTTTTAGATTATTACAAAGAGCTAAAAATATTTTTATACTATATAATACCGAGCACGATGTTTTTGGAAGCGGCGAAAAAAGCCGATTTGTTACGCAATTAGAAATGATGCGCGATGATATTACTGAAAAAATAATTAGTCCGAAAGTAGTAACGTCTTCTACCAATTTAAAAGAAATTGAAAAAAATCCACAAATTTTAGCACGTTTAAAAGAATTGGCTCAAAAAGGCATCTCACCCTCTGCTTTAACCAATTATTTGTACAATCCGATTGCGTTTTACAAACAAAAAATAGTAAGAATTAATGAGTTTGATAATGTTGAAGAAACGGTTGCAGCAAATACTATGGGAACGGTAGTTCATGATACTTTAGATAAACTATATCAACCTTATTTTGGTAAGTTTTTAAAACTGGATGATGTTCGTAAAATGCAACAACAATCAAAAGAATTGGTGTCTTTTTATTTTTCTGAACATTTTAAAAACGGAGATGTATCTACCGGAAAAAATAGATTGGTTTTTGAAGTTGCAAACAGGTTTGTTGAAAATTTTTTAAACAAAGAAATTGAGTTGCTAAAGGATAAAAATAATCAACTTAAAATTATTGAAACTGAGAAGAAAATATCCGCAGAAATAATTGTTGAAGGCATTGATTTTCCGATAAGAATACACGGCGAAGTAGATAGAATAGACGAGTTAAATGGTGTTACCAGAATTATAGATTATAAAACAGGAATGGTTGATGCAACTAAACTAAAGGTAACGGATTTTGCGAGTATTAGAGATTTAAAACATCATAAAGCAATTCAGGTAATGTTATATGCGTTTATTTATTGGCAAACTGAAAAAGCGACTATAAAAAATGGTTTTGAAGCGGGAATTATTTCTTTTAAAAATTTAAAAAGTGGATTTTTAAAAATGAATTTCTCATCTAATTATCGCACGCCTGATAACGATATAAATGAAGAAAGATTAGAGGAATTTATGAGTGAAATAAAATTATTTTTAAAAGAATTATACAATCCTGATCTTAATTTTATTGAACCTGCAGATTTACCTTATTAATTTTTTTTAAAAATAAAAAGAGTAAAAATAAATTTTACTCTTTTTATAAATTGTAAATATATTCCCCCCCAGAAGCATATTAACACAGTAAATATATTAAACGATTTAATAAATAAAGTGTAAATAATCGTAACGGTATTTTTCGTGTTTTACTAAAACTTCGTACTATAAATGAAGTTTTAGTAAAAAAATAAACTTTTAAGGATGCGCGTTTACCCAAACTTCACCATCTTCAAAATATTCTTTTTTCCAGATAGGTACGGTTTCTTTTAAAGTATCAATCGCAAATTGACAAGCGTCAAAAGCTGCTTTTCTGTGTGGCGAAGACACTGTAATAATTACCGGAATATCTTTTATTTGCAACAAACCTTCGGCATGATGAATGGCAATTTTTTTAATACTAAATTTTTTTAAAGCCAATTCAGCAATTTTTTGCATTTCTTTAATGGCCATTGGTTTGTATGTAGAAAAATCTAATTGCGTAACATTTTTATTTTGAGTAGCATCTCTCACGGTGCCAACGAAGACCGAAATTCCGCCACAAGCAGCATCTACTACAAAATCATAACATTCTTGTAAGTTTAATTTTTCAGAGGTTACTTTAATAGAAGTTGTATTCATAATTTATGATAAAATAACTTAAACAAAGATATAAGTTTGAAAACTCAAAATAGAGTAAACGAATTAGATTTAAATAATTATTTTTGTTGATAACAATAAACAAACACAACTTTTAATAAAAGTATATGAAAACATTAAATGATTTTAATTTCGAAAACAAAAAAGCACTAATCCGTGTAGATTTTAACGTGCCTTTAAATGATGCATTTGAAGTAACAGACGCTACAAGAATTCAAGCTGCTAAATCAACAATAATAAAAGTTTTAGAAGATGGCGGAAGTTGTGTGTTAATGTCGCATTTAGGCCGTCCGAAAGGAAAAGAAGATCAGTTTTCATTACGTCATATTGTAGATAAAGTAACCGAAATAATTGGCGTACAAGTAAAATTTGTTAACGATTGTGTTGGTGAAGAAGCTACAGAAGCGGTAGCAAATTTAAAAAGCGGAGAAATTTTATTATTAGAAAATTTACGTTTTTATGCCGAAGAAAAATCAGGAAATACTGATTTTGCAGCACAATTATCTAAATTAGGAGACGTGTATGTAAATGATGCTTTTGGTACAGCTCACAGAGCGCACGCATCTACAGCTGTTATTGCACAGTTTTTTGCCGAGAATAAATGTTTTGGTAATTTATTAGCAACCGAAATTGAAAGTATTGATAAGGTTTTAAACAACTCAGAAAAACCAGTAACTGCAATTTTAGGAGGTGCAAAAGTATCCTCTAAAATAGGAGTGATAGAAAATATTATAGAAAAAGTAGATCATATTATTGTTGGTGGTGGTATGACTTTTACTTTTATTAAAGCCTTAGGCGGAACTATAGGAAACTCGTTAGTTGAGGATGATAAGTTAGCATTAGCTTTGTCTATTTTAAAATTAGCAAAAGAAAAAAATACAGAAATTCATTTGCCTGTTGATGCAATTATTGCAGATGGTTTTTCTAACGATGCAAATACGCAAACGGTTGATACGAATAAAATTCCTGACGGATGGATGGGACTTGATTGTGGACCAGAAACTTCAGAGAAATTTGCAGCAGTAATAGCAAAATCGAAAACTATTTTATGGAACGGGCCTTTAGGGGTTTTTGAGTTAGAAAACTTTTCGAACGGAACTATTGAATTAGGAAATGCAATTGCTAAAGCAACCGAAAATGGAGCATTTTCTTTAGTTGGTGGTGGAGATTCTGTTGCAGCAGTAAAGCAATTTGGTTTTGGAGAAAAAGTAAGTTATGTTTCTACCGGTGGTGGAGCGATGTTAGAAATGTTAGAAGGAAAAACATTACCAGGAATTGAAGCGATTATTAATTAAACAATTTTTTAATATAACAATGTATCAATTTATTGTTTCATTGCTACATTAGTTCATTCATAAATTATTACAATGAAATACACAACACTACCAAATACTGATGTAAAAGTTTCTAAAATTTGTTTAGGAACCATGACTTGGGGAAATCAGAATACAGAAGCTGATGGACATGAACAAATGGATTATGCCTTAGAAAAAGGCGTAAATTTTTGGGATACGGCCGAGTTATATTCAGTTCCGGCAACTCCTGAAACTTACGGAGCAACGGAAAAAATTATAGGTTCTTGGTTTAAAAAAACAGGAAATCGTGATAAAGTTGTATTAGCAAGTAAAATTGCTGGCGGTGGTGATTACACAAAACACATTCGTACTGGTGGATTTACAAAGCAAAATTTAATTGATGCTGTTGAAGGAAGTTTAAAACGTTTAGAAACTGATTATATTGATTTGTATCAGTTACATTGGCCTTCTCGTGGTGTAAATTGTTTCGGAGTTCGTGATTATCCATACAAAACGGCAACGAAAGAAGCTGAAAATCACTTAGAAATTTTAGAAACAATGAGTCTGTTAGTACAACAAGGAAAGATAAAACACATCGGTTTATCAAACGAAACTCCTTGGGGAACTATGAAGTACTTACAAACTGCCGAGCAACATAATTTGCCAAAAATGAGCACCATACAAAATTCATATTCGTTAATTCATAGAGGTTACGAAGTAGGTATGAGTGAAGTTTCTATGAGAGAAAACATTGGTTTATTGGCATATTCGCCATTAGCACAAGGTGTTTTATCAGGGAAATATTTAAACGGTAAAACGCCAGAAGGAGCAAGAGGAACATTGTTTCCTCGTTTTATAGCACGTTATATGGGCGAAGGTTCTTTAAAAGCAGTAACTGAATATGAAAAACTTGCAAAAAAACACGGATTGTCACTTGCTGAATTGTCGTTGGCATATATTAATCAGTTGCCATTTGTAACTAGTAATATTATTGGAGCTACAAACATGAGCCAGTTAAAAGAAAATATCAATTCAATACATATTAATTTATCTGATGAGATTTTAGCTGAAATAGAAGCGATTCATGCAGTAATTCCAAATCCTGCACCATAATTAATTGGTAGTTTTCAATACAAAAAAATCCGAAGTAAAATTTTACTTCGGATTTTTTTATATTATAAATAGATAAAAAACTATTCTGCTATTTTCATTGCAGTTGCTTTAAAACGTTCGTTTTCTAGTTTTCCGGTAACTTCTACTTTTCTAACAACGTTACAAAAACCAATTTTTTTGTCGTGAGCATCTCCAAAATCATCAATACTAGCACCATCAACAAAATAGGCTTTACCATCAACTTTAATTGCTAAATCACATCCGTTTTGACTTTCTAAGCCAAATTTACATTGTCCGCAAGAAGCATCAGCTATAAATGTTTTTTCTTTAGGTTGTGAGCAAGCTAACATTCCTAAAAGAAATAAAAAGAGTAAATTTTTCATGATATATTATTTTTAAAATTATTAATATCCAATTTTAGCACGCGTTCTTGATAAAACTTCTGTAGCTACTTTTTTTGCTTTTTCGGCACCAATAGTTAAAGCTTCATCAATTTCGTGTTTGTTTTCCATATAATGATTGTATTTAGCACGAACATCAGCAAATTTATCTAAAATTAGCTCATATAAAGCTTGTTTTGCATGTCCGTAACCATAATTACCACCTTCGTAATTCGCGCGCATTTCTGCAATTTGAGCATCAGAAGCTAATAATTTATAGATAGCAAAAACATTATCAGTATCTGGATTTTTAGGTTCTTCAAGCGCTTTGCTATCGGTTTGAATTCCCATAATTTGTTTGCGTAATTTTTTATCTGCCAAGAAAATATTGATAAAATTATTTCTTGATTTACTCATTTTTTCACCATCAGTTCCAGGAACTAATTTTGTGTTTTCGTTAATTTTAGCTTGTGGTAATACTAACGTTTCACCAACTACATTATTTAATCTGCTGGCAACATCGCGAGCCATCTCTAAATGCTGTAATTGATCTTTACCAACAGGTACAAGTTCTGCATCATACAATAAAATATCTGCAGCCATTAACATTGGGTAGGTAAATAATCCGCTATTAACATCGGCTAAACGATCAGCTTTATCTTTAAAACCATGTGCTAAAGTTAAGCGTTGGTAAGGGAAAAAACAGCTTAAATACCAAGATAGTTCTGCAACTTGCGGAATGTCGCTTTGGCGATAAAAAACGGTTTTGTTAATATCAATTCCACACGCAAGCCAAGTAGCAGCTACACTATAGGTGTTTTCTCTTAATTCGTTACCATCTTTAATTTGTGTTAACGAATGCATATCTGCAATAAAAATAAACGATTCGTTTTTAGAATCATTTGCCATTTCAATAGCGGGTAAAATTGCGCCTAATAAATTACCTAAGTGTGGAGTTCCTGTACTTTGTACTCCAGTTAAAATTCTTGACATGTGTCTGTTTTAAAAAAATTATGTAAGCAATGCTTACGACTACTTGATTATAGCAAAAATAAGCTTAAAATTGGTGAAACGAAAGAAATTACTACATTCGCATTCATGAAATATATACTTTTTCCTTTTCGATTAATTTGGCGAATTTGGTTTTACTTTTTAATTATAATTTCTGTATTAATAATGGCTCCTTTTTTGTTGGTGCTTTTATCAGATGAAAAATATTACCATGCTTTTTGGAAATTAATGAGAATTTGGTCTTTTTATCTGATTTACGGAATGGGTTTTAGGTTAAAAAAAGATAAAGAGCAAAAGCCTTTGCCAAACAAAAGTTATGTTTTTATTGCAAATCATGCTTCTTTATTAGATCCTTGGATTATGATTGCGATGAATAAAAATCCGTTATTATTTGTAGGAAAAAAAGAATTGGTAAAACTACCAATATTTGGATTTTTTTATAAAAAAGCAGTCGTAATGGTAGATAGAAGCGATCCTAAAAGTAGAAAAGAAGTGTATGCTCGCATAAAAAAACGATTAGACGACGGATTAAGCATTGCTATTTATCCTGAAGGATTAGTGCCAACTGAAAATGTTGTTTTGGCACCTTTTACCAACGGAGCTTTTAGTTTAGCGATACAATATCAAATGCCAATTGTTACACAAGTGTACTATGATGCAAAGCGCTTATTTTCTTGGGATTTTTTTAAAGGACACCCAGGAATATTTAGAGTAAAACAATTAAAGTTTATTAACACAAAAGGTTTAACGATTGATGATAAAGAGTTATTAAAAAAACAATCTTTTACTTTAATGTACAATGAATTGATAAATGATAAGTTGTATATGCAAGATACAAATCAACCTAATAATGAACGAGAATTTAAATCACCATTATAGTACTACTGAAGAAAAACTTAATGTTTTAACTCACGGGTTTGGGTTGCTACTAGCTTTAATTTCGTTGCCTTTTTTAATTTTAAAAGCGAAGGAATTTGAAGCGTTTTGGCAAGCAAGTAGTTTTATTATTTATGCGTTTAGTTTAATTGTTTTATATGCAGCATCAACTTTTTACCATGCCGCTAACAAACCAGCACTTCGCCGAAAACTTAATATTTTTGATCATGCAGCAATTTACGTGTTAATTGCAGGTAGTTATACACCGTTTTGTTTGGTAACCTTGCCAGAAAAATCAGGTTGGTATCTTTTTATTTTTGTATGGATTTTTGCTTTAGTAGGCGTAATTTTAAAACTTTTTTTTACGGGTAAGTTTGATAAATTATCAACCGCATTGTATTTAATAATGGGATGGCAAGTAGTTTTTTTGATAAAACCTTTAATGAATAATTTATCTTCAGACGGATTGTTTTATTTAATTTCTGGCGGTGTTTTTTATACGATAGGCGCTATTTTATATTCGATAAAAAAAATACCGTACAACCACGCTATTTTTCATGTTTTTGTGCTTTTAGGAAGTTTTAGCCACTTTTGGGCAATTTATAAATATGTGTAGTTTACCATTTTAAAAACGGCAGTTTACTTAAATTAGAATTGTAATACTTTACAATTCCGGTTACTTCTTTTCCCAGCCAATTAGGTTTGATAAACGTTTCTTGTTCGTTTTCTAACTCTATTTCGGCAACAAGTAAACCGTTGTTTTCGCCTAAAAACTCATCAACTTCATAGGTGTGATTGTTTACTTTTACCAAATACCTAAACTTTTCAATAAATCCATCTTCACACAAATTAAGCAACTCTTTTGCTTCTTCTAAATCAATTTCTTTTTCCCATTCAAAACGAGTAGTTCCACTTTTATTAGAAGCTCCTTTTATAGTTAAAAATCCAGTTTTATCTTTAATTCTAACGCGTACTACTCGGTTTTTATCAGAATTTAAAAACCCTTGTTTTATGTAGTTTTTTTGATGCGCGTTTTGTTTAAAATCATCCGAAGTAATTAAAAATTTACGCTCTATTTCTACCGCCATAATATTTGATTCAAGTTTACGCGAATGTACCATTTTTGTCGTGTTTATTAAACTATCTTTGAAGTCGTTTTATAAGTGTAAAAGGAGTTGAAATGGCAATAATTACTACAAATGCAATCGTATTAAGTAGTTTAAAATACGGAGATACAAGTTTAATTGTAAAGTGTTTTACTTTAGAAGATGGCCTTCGTAGTTACATGATTCGAGGCGTGTTAAAATCGAAAAAGGGGAAGTTAAAAGCGGCTTATTTTCAACCATTAACACAACTAAAAATTGAAGCAAACCATAATAATAAAAACACTTTAAACTCAATAAAAGAAGCTCAGGTTATTAATCCGTACGAGCATATTTACACTTCAATTATTAAACAATCTATTGTACTTTTTTTATCAGAAATTCTTTCTAATATTATTAAAGAGGAAGAAAAAAATGAAGTACTGTATAAGTACATCGAAACGAGTTTAATTTGGTTAGATACGCATGATGATATTGCGAATTTTCATTTGCTTTTTTTATTGAATTTATCGAGGTTTTTAGGGTTTTATCCTGATGTTTCAGAAGTCAATAAAACCGCCTTTAATTTATTAGAAGGCAGGTTTACAGAGGCAACGTATGAAAAACTTTCTCTTACAGGAAGAGAATTAATTCTTTTTAAAAAGCTGTTAGGCATAAATTTTGATGCAATAAGTTCAATTTTATATAACAAAAATGAGCGACAAATAATTTTAAGAAGCATAATTTTATATTTCGAATTACATTTAGAAGGTTTTAAAAAACCAAAATCATTAGATATTTTAGAAACAGTATTTAGTTAACCAATGAAACAAACTATAACCCTATTCTTTTTACTAACAATCACTGCAATTTTTTCGCAAGAGCTTACTATTATTGATGCCGAAACCGGTAAGCCAATAAGTGAAGTTGCAATTTTTAATAAAAATAAAACAACATCAGCAATTAGTACAACTGATGGTAAAGTAGATGTGTCAGACTTTAAAATGTCTGAAATCCTTATTTTTTCACATGTAAGTTATGCTAATTTTCAAGAAAAAAAAGCAACCTTAAAACAAAATAATTATCAGGTTTTTTTATCAAAACATTCCGAGCATTTAGACGAAGTGGTGGTTTCTGTATTTAAAAACAAAGAAAAAGCCAACCGTATTGCAGAACAAATTGCTGTTATGTCATTAAAAGATATTCAAAAAGTATCGCCACAAACTTCTGCCGATTTATTGGCAAGTATTCCAGGAATTAAAGTGCAAAAGTCGCAATTTGGTGGTGGAAGCCCTGTTTTAAGAGGAATGGAGAGTAACCGTGTTTTATTGGTGGTTGATGGTGTGCGAATGAATAATGCAATTTATAGAAAAGGACATTTACAAAACTCGATAACTGTAAATCCGAATTTATTAGATAGAACCGAAGTGGTTTTTGGACCATCATCTGTAATTTACGGATCGGATGCATTAGGTGGAGTAATTCATTATTATACCAAAACGCCTAAATTATCAGAAAAAAATCAAGTAAAAGGAAGTCATTTTTTACGATATAGTTCGGTAAATAATGAACTTACCAATTCTGTTTCTGCAGAGTTACAATTTAAAAATTGGGCATCCCTTACAAGTATTTCGCATAGTAATTTTAACGATTTAAAAATGGGTAAAAACCGTTCTCATGGTTTTAATGATTGGGGGAAAACTTTTTTTTATTCTGATAATTTAAATGGAAATTATAATGAAAATCCAACAGCTAATTCGGATGTGAATTTGCAAAAAAATACAGGCTTTAATCAAACAGATTTTTTACAAAAGTTTTTTATTCCGTTGTCTGAAAAAACCGATTTAAAAGTAAATTTTCAATATTCAACATCATCAGATGTGCCAAGGTTTGATAAATTAAGTGAACTTAAAAGTGGACAATTAAAATTTGCAGAATGGCATTATGGTCCGCAAAAAAGGTTGTTAATTTCTTCGCAATTAGAAATAAATCCGAATAAAAAATGGTTAGATAAAGGAACCATTACTGCCGCTTATCAGAATATAGAAGAAAGCCGTATTCAGCGAAAATTTAATAGTTTAGAAAGATCTTACAGAGAAGAAAATGTACATGTTTTTAGTATTAATGGAGATTTTATGGTTCCGTTGGCAGAAAAACGTGATTTAGGTTACGGTTTTGAAGCTGCTTATAATGATGTAAAATCTAATTCTTATGGTAAAACGTTAAGAATAAATCAGGGAGAAATTGTAGGTTTTGATGCCGATTTTAAAGTGCAATCCCGTTATCCTGACGGCGGAAGTAGTTATTTTAGCTCTGCCGTGTATTTAGATTACCGTCAAGATATATCATCAAAATCAACTTTAAATACAGGTATTCGTTTAACAAACACACAATTAGATGCTACTTGGGTAGACGATACTTTTATAACCCTACCAAGCAACGATATCGATTTAAATAACACAGCTTTAACAGCAACCATTGGTTATGTGTACAAGCCTGTTAAAACATGGCAATTAAACGCGGTGTTGTCATCCGGATTTCGTTCGCCAAATATTGATGATGTAGGAAAAGTAAGGGAGAAAAATGGAGAAGTTACCGTGCCAAATATTACTTTAAAACCTGAGCATGCTTATAATGGGGAAATTGGAGTTCAAAAATATTTTAACAATCGAAAATTTAGAGTTGGCGCTAATGTTTATTATACGTTATTGAATAATTATATTTATCGAGAAAGGTATCAGTTAAACGGTAGTAATACCGTTTTATACGATGGCGAAATGGGAGATATTGTAGCAAATGTAAACAAAGGAACTGCCTATATTACTGGTGCAACGGTAAGTTACCAAGGTAAATTATTTAATAATTGGAATACTTTAGGGTTTTTAACGTACACCAAAGGAAAAGCATACGATACTAATTTACCAATGTCTTCTATTCCGCCATTATTTGGGCGTTTCGAATTAAATTATGCTAAAAATAAGTTTGAAGGCGGTGCAAATTTAGTGTTTAACGCTAAAAAAAATATTACTGATTATAACTTAGATGAAGGTATTGATAATCATAATCAAACACCAATTATTAACGAAAATGCAACAGAAGATGTTAATAAATATTACGGGTCGCCAAGTTGGATGACGGTTGGTTTGTATGCCAAATATATTGTAAACGATAATATATCGGTACAAACTCAATTTACCAATTTGTTTGACGAGCATTATAAAGAATTTGCAAGCGGAATTTCTGCGCCAGGTCGTAATATTTCGGTATCTTTATTAACTAATTTTTAAAAAAAGCTAAATGATACATATATTTAAAATTGTAAGCTGGTTAGAGGGAATTTCTTACATTTTACTACTTTTTATAGCAACACCAATTAAGTATTTACAAGGTAATCCTGAATATGTTAAAATGTTAGGAATGCCTCATGGATTGTTATTTGTAGCTTATATAATTATGGCTATAATGTTAAAGTACGAGCTTAATTGGAAAGGTAAAGATTTTGGTATGGTTTGTTTATTATCAATTTTACCTTTCGGAACTTTTTTTGTTGGTAAGTACTTAAAATAACCAATATTATATTTTATACTTACAATAAAGCTGTAATTTTAATTACAGCTTTATTGTTTTTTAAAGGTGTTTTAAGTTTAAAAACAAACAGAAAAACTAAATATGTTTAATTTTTTTATTTTATTTAAAAAGAGTATTTTTTTTTTTTTTGAGTTTTTATTGAAAAATATAAATCATTAATAACGAGTAGTTAAGGTTGTTTTCTTTAACATTTTTTTAACAAAAAATTAGGGTTAACCCTAATGCGAAATAGGGTTAACCCTTAAAACGTTAACATTTTTTAAATTACAAAGATTTAGTTTTGAGACGTAATAAAATAGTTGATCACTTTTTTATTATTTGCTAGCTAGTAAAAAGAAGAAGGATGTTTATAAATTGCGCGCATTTTTCTTTTTAATTTTTTAACGTTAAAATATCTTATTTGTAAGAAAATAAGATAACAGGTAAGCTTCTATTATTTAAAGAAGCCGTAAAAATTAATTAACAAATTTAAAATTTTTAAAAAATGAAAAAAGTAATTTTAGCAGTAGTAATGGTTTTTGCTACGAGTGGTTTAGTGAATGCGAAAACTTTAGATATTAAAGCAGCCGATTGTACAAAAGATGCCTGGGATTTCGGAACTGAAACAGGTGGAGGTGATGAAGAAGAAGAATACGATAACACTGATGCGTATTTTGAATATTTCTGTAATGATGACGGATCATATAAAGATGAATGGTCCACTATTTTTTAATAAAAATACAAAAAGAGGGAGTATTTCTCCCTCTTACTAAATTAAAAACTCTTATGAATTATAAATTATTATTTATTTTAATTATTTTTTCTTTAAACATAAATGGTCAAGTAAAATCAGGTATAATAACTTATCAAAAAGAAAAATTGAATACTATTTTTACTGAAGATAAGAAAGAAAAACTTGGTATTAAGAAATATACAAAATTTTCAAAAATTGAAAAGACCACAAAAAAAGCTCATAAATTATTAAATTTTTTCCTAAAATTTAATAAACAAAAAAGCTTATTTAAAGTACAAGACTTAATGTATACGCCTAAAGATAAATTTTTAAGATTCTCGATAGGAGCAGAAGGTAAAGGATTATATTATAACTCTTTCACAGAAAGGCTAAGAGAGAGAAATACTTTTGGAGAAATTTTCATTATAAAGTACGAAAGTTTAGAATGGAAGTTGAAAAATGTGTCAAAAAAAATTGGAAACTATATTTGTTATAAAGCAGAGACCATAGAAAAAGTTAAAACTAGAAATGGAATTATAGATTATAAGATAGTAGCATGGTATACACCAGAAATAAATGTGTCATTTGGGCCCATAGGTTTTTCAGGTCTACCGGGTTTAATTCTAGAATTGGAAAGAAATAATGTAAGGTATTTTTCCACTAATATTATTCTGAATCCACAAAAAAAAATAGCGATAAAAAAACCAAATAGAGGTAAGTTGATAACCGAGGAAGAATATAGAGACATGCTTATAAAATCAAGAAAGGACTTTAAAAAACTTTATTAAAAACGCTAAATGAGAATTAAAATAAAAACCAAGTGGAGTAGAAAAAATAAGCGATGAAAAGTATCAAAAATCAATAAGAGAAGCATTTAAAAATTTTAAAAAGGTATTAAAATAAGTATTAGCTTAGTTTGTATGAAAACAATAGCATTAACCTTATTATTTATAACAACAGCACTATTTAGTCAAAAAAACAGTGGTGTTGTTTTGTATAAAGTAGTTTCAAAAAAAGAAGTAAATTATAATCAAATAATTAAAAAAGGAAAGTTAACTTCTTTTTTTAAAGGTAGTGCAGCGTTTGAATTAGTCTTTAAAGAGGATAAATCATGCTATAAAAGAAAGGTTAACTTTAATAAAGAAGGCGAGAGAGAAAAAATTAATTTTTTTGAAATTGTTGGTGGTCGTGATGCTATTTTTTACAATGAAAAAGGAAAAACTATAAAGTCAGTTAATGAATATGATAAAGATTTTTTAGTGACATATCTACCAAAACAATGGCAAATTACGCAAGAGCATAAAAAAATAGGAGGTTATGTATGTTACAAGGCGATTTCTAAAAATAATAGGATAGTATGGTTTACACCTAACATACCTTTAAGTTTTGGCCCCAAAGACCTTAACGGTTTGCCAGGTTTAATTTTAGAAGTAGAAATAGGCAAAATAAGTATTGTAGCATCTGAAATTGTATTTAAAGAAATTTCTGATAAGCAAATTAAAAAACCAACAAAAGGAATGCCTATAACTGAAAAAGAATATTCAAAAAAATTAAGAGAGATAGCCAAGAATATTGGGTTTTAGCAACCTCTGTTTTCATAACTTTTTTTTAAGTTAAAAGTATAAATTCCTATATAAATAATTTATATTTAAATAAACTTGTAATCTTTTAATTATGAATTTGTTTGTTGTATTTAATGATGTAAAGTTTAAAAACAAACAGAAAAACTAAATATGTTTATTTTTTTTATTTTATTTAAAAAGAGCATTTTTTTTTTGAGTTTTCCTTGAAAAATATAAATCATTAATAACGAGTAGTTAAGGTTGTTTTATTTAACATTTTTTTAACAAAAAATTAGGGTTAACCCTAATGCGAAATAGGGTTAACCCTTAAAACGTTAACATTTTTTAAATTACTAAGATTTAGTTTTGAGATGTAATAAAATAGTTGATCACTTTTTATTATTTGCTAGCTAGTAAAAAGAAGAAGGATGTTTATAAATTGCGCGCATTTTTCTTTTTAAATTTTTAACGTTAAAATATCTTATTTGTAAGAAAATAACAGGTAAGCTTCTTTTATATAAAGAAGCCGTAAAAATTAATTAACAAACTTAAAATTTTTAAAAAATGAAAAAAGTAATTTTAGCAGTAGCAATGGTATTTGCTACGAGTGGTTTAGTGAATGCGAATACTAATAATTATTCGGAGTTACCACCATCTAAATTTGACGAATGTGATGATTTCGCAACTTTTGCAGGTTATTATCTTGAATTGAGTTATGAAGAGGAGCATGAATGGTTTACTTGGTGTATGGAAAACTAATTTAATATAAAATAATAACAAGTTTATCTATTATAGATAAACTTGTTTTAAATATCATAACAATGAAAAAAATAATAACAATGATTTTATGTGTGATTATTTACCAATCTTCTTTTTCACAAGTACATAGAATTATTTATGCTGCTGAGTATAGTTTTCCGAATATGGAAAAAACATCAAAAGAAGTGTCTAGTAGATTTAAAGAGAAAATAAAATTATTAAAAAAAAACAATGATAATTTATCTTGTTTTTTAGATTTTGACAAGAATATGTCAGTTTTTTATGTTGATAATAAAATGAATTCCGAAGCAAAAAAAAAAGGAATATAACAGAGATAAAAGTTGGTAAAGGAACGTTTTTTACAGATAATATAAAATCAGAAATAATAAACCATAAGAATTCTTTTGGAAGTGATTTTGAAGTTGTTTATCCACAGAGTAAATGGAGTATATCTCAACAAACCAAAAAGATAGGAAAGTTTATTTGTTATAAAGCAACAACAAAGGTAGTGCAAAAAGGTAGGTGGGGTGAAAAAACGATACCTGTAATTGCTTGGTTTACTACAGGTTTACCGTATAGGTTTGGACCAAAACAATATTCAGGTTTACCTGGAGTAATTCTTGAGTTAACAGAAGGGAGTTTAACTTTTTATGCTCAAAAAATAAAACTGAATCAAATTTCTTTGAAATTAAAAGAAAGAAAAGGTGGGGGGCAAAGGGTAACTAAAAAAGAATTTGATGATATTGGCAAAAAAGCTTTTGAAAACAGGTAACATTATTTACTAAAACAGTAAACTATGAAAAAACACTTCCTATTATTTTTATGTATTGTATTTACAACAATACTATCAGCGCAAAACACTTTACAAGGTAAGGTGTTTTACACTATTTCATTCAAGTCATTTACTAAGCAACAAGTAGATTCGATATTAGAAAAAGGAAATAGACCAAGATCAACACATTCAACGATAAGAAAAATGTTGATGAATAATGAAAAAGCTACTGGTGTTTTAGCGTTTTCTAAAAACGAATCTTTATACCAAGCTGAAAAAAAGATGAAGAATGGAGCCAAGAAAAATAAAGGTTTAAGTATGGCATCGATGATAGCTGGAGGTAATACGATATACTATACAAACAGTACTGAAAAAGATTATTATAAACAGCTTAATTATGCAGAACCTTTACGTGTAGATTTATTGCCAATTAAATGGACAATAACTCAAGAAACAAAAAAGATAGGTGATTACTTATGTTTTAAAGCAATTGCAGTTAAAAAAGTAAGAGAAGGTAAACCACTTCTAAAAATAACTGCATGGTTTACACCAACCATACCTGTAAGCTTTGGCCCTATTGATTATTTTGGTTTGCCAGGGTTAATTTTAGAAGTTTCATATAATAGAATAAATATAAAAGCAACAAAAATTGTTTTAAATCCTAAAGAGAAAATTGTTATAAAAAAACCTACGAAAGGAAAACGAATGACGAATGCAGCGTATGAAGAAATGAGTAAAAATTTCTTTAAAGATTTAGAAAGAAAAAGATAGAAAAAATGCTAAAAAGAGTTGTATTTCCGTTACTAGTTTTTATTGCTAGTAGTTTTTGTAGTGCGCAAACTGTGGTATTTAAAGGTACTGTAAAAGATAGTTTACAAAATCCGTTATCGTATGCCAATATTATAGCAAAGCCCAAAGATGTTACTAAAAACATGAGTTTTGCTATTACAGACGAGCAAGGTCGTTATAAATTAGAACTAACTAAAAATAATACATACACCATAAGTATAAGTTATTTGGGTTATGAAAAAGTTGAGCTTGAGATAGCACCAACAGAAAATAGTACCAAAAACTTTGTACTAAAAGAAGCTAAAAATCAGTTAGATGAAGTGGTTATTGAGCTTCCCGTAACGGTAAAACAAGATACCATTATTTACAATACGGATAAGTTTGTAAATGGTAGCGAACGTAAGCTTAAAAATGTACTTAAAAAACTACCAGGTGTTGAGGTTGATAAAAACGGAGGTGTAACGGTACAAGGAAAAAAAGTAACCAAGTTATTGGTAGATGGTAAAAAGTTTTTTGGTGGAGGTACTAAATTAGGGGTAGAAAATATTCCTGCGGATGCGGTTGATAAAGTTGAGGTAATTGACAATTACAATGAAGTTGCTTTTTTAAAAAATGTATCAGATTCTGATGAAATGGCAATGAATATTAAATTAAAAGAAGATAAAAAACGTTTTCTTTTTGGTGATGTTGAAGCCGGTAAGGGTAACGAAAATTTTTACAAAACCAATGCAAACTTATTTTATTATTCGCCAAAAACCAATGTAAATTTTATTGGTAACTTAAATAATATTGGCGAAAAAACTTTTACGTTTAAAGATTATATGAATTTTCAGGGTGGTGTTAACGCCGTTTTTAATGGTAATTTTAATTATCGAGGTGGCGATTTTTCACAGTTTTTAGAAAACAAAGATGTTTTGCAAAGTGTACAGCGTTTTGGTGCTTTAAATATTACAAAAACGGTAGCTAGTAAGTTAGATATTTCTGGGTATGCCATTTTTTCTCATAATAATACCCAAAGTTTTAACGAGGCAACCAATCAATACACTACTTTTTTAGAAGAAAAGGAAAGTAAAACATCTTCAAAAAATATATTAGCCATTGGTAAGTTTAATATTGAGTATGCTCCCAATAATAAAGAGCAATGGTATGTAAGAACACAGGTTAAAAAATCGGCTGTAGAAAGAGGTAATTTAACCACTACGGCTATAAATAATCAACTAGATAATATCAATACAAATAAAGAAAACGATATTTGGTATGTAAATCAGAATATAGAATGGCATAAAGATCAGTCTGAAAAACATACGTTTTCATCAACAGCAAATTATACGTTTGATAAAAATAACCCAACTACTTTTTGGAATGCTTCACAATCGTTTTTAGATAGAATTAAACCAATTATTCAGCCTTTAGATGTTAATCAAGCTTCTTTAAGAATTAACCAATTAAACAAAAACGAAAAACATTATTTGCATACGGTTTTTAAAGATTTTTGGGTGTTAAATAGTGATAATCATATTTATACAACGATTGGAAATACACATCAGCAAGAAAAATTTATCAGTAATGATTTTCAATTGTTGGATGATGGTACCGAAAACGACTTTTCATCAAACGGATTTAACAATACCACGGTTTTAAAACACAACGATTTTTTTGCAGGTGTACATTATAAATTCAGAACCGGAATATTTACTTTTAAACAAGGTGCGTATGCGCATAATTATAATTGGCGCGTAAACCAATCAACATCAATCAAAAAAAATAAATGGGTGGTTTTGCCAGATTTTTTAATGAAGATAGAGTTTAATAAATCAAAGAAAATTCAACTGAATTATAATTTAAAAACTAATTTTTCAAACGCTTCTAAATTGGCAAGTCGCTTTTATTTACAATCCTATAACTCTGTATTTAAAGGAAACCCTAATTTAGAAAACGAGCTGTATCATTCGGCACGTATTCGTTACAGTCGTTTTAGTTTGTATCGCGGATTAATGTTGTTTGCAAACGCGAATTACACCAAAAGAGTAAAAGGATTTAGAAGTGCTGTGAATTTTGATGGTGTCAATCGTTTTTTAACCATTGATATGTTAGACAATCCGAATGAAAGTTGGAGTGTTAGAGGTTCATTACGAAAGAAAATTAAAAAAATTAGATATAATTTAGAGGGTAATTATAACGCTTCTAATTTTAAACAAAGCATCAATAATAGTTTTGTGACTAATAAAAGCAACGATTACGGTTTTGATGTTGGTATTGAAACCTTGTTTGAAAACTTTCCGACAATCAATTTAGGCTTTAGAAAAAGTATCGGTAAATATACTTTAAGTAATTCAACTTCTAAATTTGTAACTAACGAACCGTATGTAAATATAGATTACGACTTTTTAGACGGATTTGTTTTTAATTTTGATTACACGCATTATAATTATCAAAATAAAGCCCAAAATATTGATAATAAATACAACGTTGCAAATGCAGTTTTATCGTATCAAAAAGAAGATAGCCCCTGGATGTTTAAATTAACGACTCAGAATTTATTCGATACGACTTTTAAACAAAGCAACAGTTTTTCTGATTATTTAATAACCGATTCTAAAACCTATGTTATGCCAAGAGTTGTATTATTTAGTGTTGGGTATAAATTGTAAAACATACAATTATCCACCGCTTACTGGCGGAATAATAGCAACTACATCATTTTCTTTAATAACAGTTTCGTCATTCGCATAACTTTCGTTAATAGCAATGGCATACGAACTCATTTGTTTTAACTTTGGATGTTGTGTTACAAGTAAATTTTTAAAAGAAGCAATATTGGTAGTAACAGGAAGTTCTACTATTAAAGAAGAATTTCCTGTTAAATCTGTAGCAATACCAAAAAGTAATACAGTTATTTTCACACGAGTATTTTTTTGATTAATTTTTTTGATAAGGTAAAATTACAATTTAATTCCGAATAGCACTCGGTTTTCATTGTTTCCATTAAAATTAGATCTGGCAAAATCTACACGTAAAAATCGCCATTTACCAATACCGATATTATCTAACCCAACTGCAAATTCGGTATACGGTTTGTTACCCGCTGTAAACAATCCTTTGGCACCGGTAACTAAATGAAAATTCAATTTATTTAACAACGGAATTTTGCTTAATAAAGCTCCTTTAAAATTGTATTCTCCATGCAATTCTCCGTATTTATCATTGGTACTTAATTGATAATATGGCAACATGTAAAAATTGTTTAAATAATCATCTTTCGGGGCAACTAATAAGCGATTTCCATTAAAATGAACATAATCTATAAACGAGATATCTTTTTGTTCTAAAAACAATCCTCCTTGCGCTTTGTATTTAAATTCTCCCCAGTTACCAAAAGCTATTTTTTGTTTTAATTGAGTGTAAATAATATCTGAACTTAATTGCGTATTACTAGCACCAAAATTTTTGTTATAACCAATAAATAATGATGGATATTTATTGTTACGCACATTATATTTTCCATTAGGATATGATACGTATTTTTGACCAAAATTAATAGCTGTTCCTAATCTAAACGACCACATTTTGTGAGGTGTAAATGATGATGTAAAATTTGCAGGATCTTGCGGATTGTTTGAGGTATAATTAATATCATCTTGCGGAAACATTACATAATCAGTTGTGTTAAATAGCGGCTTTCTATCCGCGTATTCTAAAGAAGTAAACAGGTGAATTCCGTTTTTTATCTCTTGAGAAAAAGAAATTTTAGCAAATGATTTTTCATAAATTTTAAGGTAATTTCGTTCAAATAAAACAGAGCTAATCGTATTCCAAAGTTTAGAAATAGGTTGTTTTTCGTTAAACTGAGTCGTTGTAACTCCACCAGAAATATTTAAAATAGGTTTAGTTGTATTGTTCCATTTATAAGAAAAATACCCAGTTGGTCTTAATTTTTTATCCGAAAGGCCATAATTAAATTTTGTTCCAATATTAAATCGTTCCCCTTTTTTGTTTACAGATTTATAATACTGCAATCCTACTGACGAGTTCCAACCTTGTACGGTATTAAAATTTAAATATTCAATAGGCGAAGAAAAACTAAGGCCCCATTTTTTATACGTATTGTCATAAGAATATCCGGTAACAATATCTAAAAGGCCAAATTTATTTTGTTTGGTATCTACAGAGTCTAAATATTTTTTAGATTTTCTAATAGTTTTAATACTGTCTTTTAGTTTGTAATCGGCAACCTCTTCGGTTGTTAAAGTTACAGGTCTAATTTTTGTCCAGTATAAAGAATCTTTTTCGGTGGCATTTTTAGCAAACGACAATATCTCGTTTCCAAAAGTTTTATCGGTAAAGTTGGGTAAAAAATTATAGTTTGTATAAGCAGCAGAAAAGCGTCCATTAAAATTAAATCCAAACATACCCGCTTTAAAATCTATCGTTTGGGTTATTAGAACCCATGCATTATTTTTAGGCGAAAAATTATAGTTTTGTTTTAACTGTAACGAATCTATCATTGGCATGCTTATTTGTGCGCCAGTTATATTAATATCGGCACCATAAATAGCCCAATCATCTTCAACAATATAAATAAAACCACTAAAAACACGATCGTTTTTTCGTTTAGGAAGTAATTTTATTTTGCTAATTAACCTCCCGTTTTTATCATAAAAAGTACCAGCTAATTTATAGTTGTAATAACTAAAAGCGCTGTTTGCAATTGGCGAAATCATTTCGGCATCCGCTAAATTAAATGAGTTTTCATATAAATTAAAATCTACTTCATCAGCCTGATTAAAACTAATGCCATTATCTTCTCCACTAACTTTTGATGCGATAATATATTCTTTAAATTTTTTTGGTTTTTTTTGATATGAAATACTTGATATAGTTTCAGATAAATATACAATTCCGGTTCTGGTAGAATCTAATCCGCCACCCATATCACCAATATCTTGTCCTAAAAATTTTTTAGGTAAGTTTTTTACTTTAAATAATCCGCGTGAATAAAAATCAGCTGTATACTGTGCAAATTTATCGGTGTTTTTATTTTTGTTCGCAATAACTTTTCTAATAATTTTATTGGCTACATTTTCATTTGATGAAATTAAAACTTCATCTAAAGTAACTTCTTCTTCAAAAAGAACAATGTTTACATTAACAGGAAAAGAAGAAATATCAACCGTTTTTTTTACGGTTTTATATCCTAAAATTTGATATACAATAGTATGTTTTCCTTTTTTAGTAAAAGTTAACTCATAATTTCCACTATCGTTTGTAGTTGTACCTGTTATTGAGTTTTCTAAATAAATACTAACAAATGAAAGTGGTTTATTTTTATTATTCGTTACTGTTCCTTTTATTTGAGAAAATAAAAAAGGTGTAGTTATTAAAAGTAAAAGCGTTGTAATTTTTTTCATCATTAATTTTTTAGGTAAACTTATAAGAAGACTTTGCAAATGTGTGTTTAAATAATGTTAAACAACTTACAAAGTCTTCTTAAAAGATAGACTTGAAAAACAACAAAAAGGTTGCTCATGTATTTAAAAATCTTTCTAATTTACTTTAGAGATTTATTTAATAAGATGTACGAAAGTTTGAAATAAGTGCAGTTTAATTTCCTCCTTTTTTCTTCTTTTTACCAAACAAACCTTTTAAAGCATTTGTTACTTTTTTAGCTTTATCTTCTTGTTTTGTTGCTGATGTTTTGGTAGTATCTTTCTTTTTAGTACCTAATAAATTACCTAAAGTATTATTTATTAATTTATCTTTTTGTTGTTGAATTAATTTTTGACTCAACTTTGTAACCGAAGATGATAAATCTGTTTTTACAGACGGATTTGCCATGTTTCCAGTAATATTTGCGGTAATAGGCACAGTAACATTTTGTTCTTTTGCACTTAGTTTAGATAATAAACCTTGTACATCTTTTCCTAAATATTTTGCAGGTACATCTAAGGTAATATTGTAGTTCATATTCTGATCAAAACTATGACTACCACCTATATTAATGCCAATATCTTTATAATTTAACTTAAAAGGTTTTACAGAAACCTCTCCATTATTAAAAGATAAATGCGTTTTAATATCCGATAAATCTATTTTACTTAAATCAATAAATGATAATTTATCGTTTAATAAACTTAATGATTTTGTGCTTTTAGGATCAATTTTTGTAGTTAACAATTCGGCTAAAGCTTTCCCAGAAAGTGATGCTAAATTAGGAGTAAAATCTTTGGTTAAATTCCCTGATAAATTAATGTCTGAATTCAGTTTTCCATTCATGGCACCTATAATAGGACTAATTGATTTTAATAAATCTAAACCGTTAAAAGATTGCGCTATGTCAAACGATTTTAAACCTAAATCCATATTAAAAGAAGGTGTTTTTTGCTGTGTGTTTACCTCTCCGTTTAAGGTAATTTTACCCTTAAAAACACTAGCGTTTACGTTTTGTAAAATTGCTTTTTCATCTTTTAATAAAAGTTTTCCTTTTACATTCTTTAATGTTAAATTATCGTAATGCACAGTTTTTACATCAGCTAAAACAGCGCAATCTAAAAATGCAGGAATTTTTAAAGACTCGGTTGCAACTTCTTGATTATTTGTGTTTTCTGTTGAAGTTTCATCTGTGTTTTCTTGCATAAAATCACTCACATAAAAAGCGTTTGATTTTACATTTAAATTTCCTTGTAATTTTTTATTTGATAATAAAAAACCTAATACATTTTTTAAGGTTCCGCTAGCATTTAAATCACTTTTACCTGTTTTAGCATCAAATTTAGTTAGTGATATTAAACTCGGTTTAAAATCAATTTCAGTGTTTTTAATATGTAATGTATTTACAATGTCTTTAGATGAAAAAACAAAGTCAGTCACACTTATTTTACCATTGTTTTTAATACGATTTAATTGATTGTTCTTAATCGCATTTAAATCAAACTGAGTGCTTAAATCAGCTTTTAAAATACCACTTAATTCGTTTTTTAAATCGATAGGGTAAGCTTGATTTATTTTACCAAGGTTTAAGGCTCCTTTTATAGTGGCGTTTATTTTTGGGTTGGTGGTTATATTGTTAACACTCGCTGTGCTCGAAAAAGTATCTTCATCAATTTTAAAAGATAAATTTGTAAGATTTACAACGGTATTTTTAAGCTTACCTGTTGTGTTTTTTACTTGTGCATTAATATTAATGTTTTCTACACTTTTAGGTAAATCTGGGTATTTAAATGAGGCGTTTTTAGACTGTACAACAATATCTAATTTAGGAATATGTGTTTCATCTAATATTCCATTAACTTTACCGTTTACGCTAAAATTACCGTTTGTTGTAACGTTTGCAATACTTTTTGTGTATGTTTCTGGTATTAATCCTAAAAAGTTTTTAAAATCTGATGAAGGTGTATTAAAATTGATGTTAATTTCTTGATTAGAGTCGTTTAATTGAACATATCCATCAAAAATTAAAGGTAACTTGTTTAGTTTTAATTCATTTTTTAAGAAAGAAAATTTATTGTTGATTAAATCCATTCCTAAAATAGCATCGAGTTGTAATTTTTGATTTTTTGCATACGACGTTCCATCCAAAGAAAAAGAAATAGCTGTGGTGGTTTCCGTTTTTAATTCAGTGTTTGACTGTGAAAAATCACCACTTCCATTATGATTAAAATCAGAAAGTTCTAAAGACATTTTTCCTTTAGCATCAGTGTATTTTATTACAGAATTGGTAATTGCATAAGATTTAATTGACAATCCGAAATTAGAAGGCTCGTTGGTAGTGGCTTCTGTTTTGGTATCAGAAGGAATAGTAATATTGTAATTTGCATCTCCTTTTTCGTTTACAAGTACATTTACCAAGGCATTATCAATAGTAAATGATTGAATACTTAATTGCTCAGACGCGCTTTTAAATAAATCTGTAAGTTTTAATTTTAAGCTAATATTTTTTGCAAAAACGAGTGTATCTCCTTTAAAAGGAGCATTATTTATAACTGTTACATTTGATAATTGAACTGATGCATTCGGAAAATTTTTAATTAAACTTAACGATGCTTCATTAAAATCAACTTGTGCATTTAAGTTGTTGTTAATGGTAGTTTTAACAAGGTTAACAATCTTGTCTTGAAATAAAAAAGGTATACTAATTAGAAGGATAAAAAAAGCAAGCAGTATTCCTAAAAGTATTTTATAAATCTTTTTCATAAGTAGTGGTATCTCAATTTAAAGGATAGTACAAATTTGAGTAAATTTTTACAAAAAGAAAGATAATAAAAGTATAAAATTTGTTAAGCTGTACCTTAACTTTAAATAAAACGCTCTTTTATGAGTGATTTTAAGATTTAAATTAGATTTAAAATAAAGAAACCACAAGATATTATCTTGTGGTTTCTTTATTTTCTCAACCTGTTTATTACTTAAACAGATTAAATTATTTTACTACTTATTCTATCATAAAAGTAATAGGTAAAGTATACCCAACTCTTACAGCTCTACCTCTTTGTCTTCCTGGTTTCATTTTAGGAATTTTTTTAGCTACACGAATAGCTTCCTTTTTTAACCTTGGGTGTGGAGCTCTTGCATTTACGCTTGTTATAGAACCGTCTACGTCAATTTTAAATTGAACATATATTTTCTTTTTTCCAGGAGCTAAACCTAATTCATTTGCTAGTTCAGAATCGAAATAACGCTGAACGTGCTTCATTAATTTTTTATTTAAACAAGCTTTCTTTTGAGCCTTTGTTCCTTTACAACCAGGGAAAACAGGTACGTCTTCAATAACAGCAAAAGGTACATCTTCTATAACTTCTTCAGCTTCTTCAACTTCTTCAATATCTTCAACTTCTACAGCTTCAGATTCATCAGTTTCGGTAGACTCAATAATAGTCTCTTCAACTTCTTTCTCATCTTCTACAATTTCAATTTTTTCTGGAGCTGGTGGTGGTGGTGTATTTGGTTTTGGCTTTGGTGGTTCAACAATAAGTTCTATTGTTTCTTCTTCAATATCTGAAGCCATATTAGCCATTCCTAAATCTCCATACTCCTTATCATATGTTTTGTTTTCAATCGCAACATATGTTACAAATAAAGCTAAAACCAAACCTAACTGCATAAACAGTTTACTATAATTCTCTAAGTTTGATTTTGGATTTTTCTTAATTTCCATCCTAAAATATTTTTTAATAGTTCGCTAATTTAATTAAATTATTTTAACTTTTACAAGCTAATCCTTTAAATAGCTACATTTTTCTTAAAAAAAGAAAGTAAACGATATAAGCTATTAAAATACCCGTCGTATTTGCTACAATATCTAAAATATCACCAGTACGGTGTGTAGTTATTGTAACTTGAAGAGTCTCAATAAGTATGCCATAAATAAAACAACAAAAAACAATCAAAATTTTATTGATTGTTGTTTTGCGAAGGGCAACCAACCAACTTAAACTTAAAACAAAATATGCAAAGGCATGCTCATATTTATCTAAGTTATTTATTTGTATGGGTTGTTTACCAAGCTTTATTAAGCTTAAAATAGCAATACTAATGGTAATTAGTATTGCTATTTTAGTTAAATTACGCTTTAATAAGTTCTTGATAAGCTTCAGCACTTAATAAATCTGTTGTTTGCGAATCGTCTGATAATTTAACTTTTATCATCCAACCGTTACCGTAAGGATCAGAATTTACTAATTCTGGCTCGTCCTCTAAGGCTTCATTAAAGGCAATTACCTCACCTGATAAAGGCATAAAAAGGTCTGATACTGTTTTTACTGCTTCTACCGAACCGAAAACCTCTTCAATATCTAAAGTTTCATCTAAAGTATCAACATCTACATATACGATATCTCCTAATTCACCTTGTGCAAAAGCTGTAATACCAATTGTAGCAACACCTTCTTCTACTTTAACCCATTCGTGGTCTTTTGTGTATTTTAATTCTGATGGAATGTTCATTGTATTATTTTTATTGTGTTCGTTTTAATTTCCTAGATTATATATTATATTGATTCCTGCATTGATAGATTGCCTTGGAAACGTTGTTGATACCGCATATTCAAATGTTTGATGATTGTAATAAAACGACGCGGTTAAATTACTACTTAAATTATAATCGGCTATAAATTTTAATCCAAATAAATTTTCACCTCCTGTTATTTGACTATTATTTTCATCAACACTACGTATTAAGGTTAAATTATCTCTTAGCGAAATATCTGCTCTTAAATTAATATCTCCTTTTAACGTTTCTTTTTTTCCGGTAAATCTGGTTACAAATTTAACATCTCTAATCTTATAACCAAAACCAATAACATATTCTGTTCCTTTAACATCTGTTAAAGTATTGTTATTAAAGTTTAAGGTTAAACTTCTATCTCTACGCACTTCTCCTTTAAATGAAAAAGAGTTTTTCATTCTAAAATCAACTTTTACCAATGGCGAAAATTCATCAATTAAAGTTGCCGACGAAATTAATAGTTCTGGCTGATAATTACCAGAAGTATTTGTATTTGTTGCTGCATTTGAATCGTATTGTAAGTTATTGGTGTAATTTCCTATAGTATAAGACGATTTATAACCGTGTGATAAGGTAAATGAAGAGAAGGTTTTCTTAAACCATTTATTCTTCATAAATCCATTATAACGCAATGTCCAGTTAGGTATTGGTATGTTTTTAAAAATATCAGTACTTACCGAGCTAGCGTTATTACCTGAATATGCTGCAATAAAAGCAGGTAACATTGCTTGTTGTCCTGAAACTTTATAACCAGCACTTGCTGTGTTTGGTAATCCTGATGCTGCAGATAATCTATCAGCAATAATAGCTCTGTTTGCTAAAAAGTCGTCGTATAATTTATCACTATTGGTAAAAGCTGTACCTAACATAAAATGACTAATACTATAATTACCTGTTTCAAATGCTCTGATGTTTGGATCTTGATGAAAGCCACCACTACCATTTGAAATTACATCTAATTGCTGATTTAAATTACTTGTTTTAATTCTGTTTCCTCTTAAATCGATTGTTACATCTTTAAAAGGTTTTACTGAAACGGTGTAGTCTAACTTTTTATATCTTGTTTTACCGTAATTTTTACTATAATATGGTTGATCAGGATCGGTTTGACTGGTTCTTGTAACCAACCATCCGTTTTCTATTGCTTTATTTAAAATATCGGTTTGACTACCAAATACAAATCCTAATGAAGGCGCGGTACCTCCTTCAAAACTATTTCTTCCTAAAAAACCAACCGAAGGTTTATACCCTTGTAATAAGGTTCCGTTATTTTCAGAATAACTAATTTTTGCTCTTTTTACTGATGTTAACACATCGTAAGTTCCCTTCATTATTTTATGACCAAAAGAAGCATTCTTCTTTAATTTTGCTTTTTGCGAAGGTGTTTTTGCTCCTAAAGTTGCCATTCCTTTTTTGGTTGGTTTCTTTTTGGTGCCTTTTAATAATAGTTTTTCTAAACCTAATGTTTTGTAAAAACGACCAAAATCTATATTTGTATTAAAGTTATGTGTGTTTGCATTCTGAATCATATTTCCTACAACATCCACATAACTAACATCTTGTCCGTTAGGTAAACTTAAACTACTTTGCGAGCTCGCTTTCCAATCAAAATCGGCATTATACCCATAATCGGCACTTAAAAAGCTTAAAAAAGGTAATTTTTTTAATGGTAGTTTATACGTAGCATTTAGTTTTTGATGATAATTATCGGGCCTACCAGTTGTAAAAAATTTATCATAAATTTCTAATTCATCTTCACCAAAACCATCATAAATATGGTTGTTTGTAGCATTAAAGTTTAATTGTAGTGATTTTGTTAAGTCAAAACCAATAGTATAATCCCAATTAAATAAAAATCTACGTTGTACTAATTCGGGTTGTGCTGTTAAACCTTGAATTAAATTTCTTGATTGTTGCGAATTGTAATTTCTGTTAATTCTTGAATTTAATGCAATTGTTTTAGGAACTGGATTAAAGTTAAGATCTTTTATAAATTGCCAGTATTTGCCTTTAAATGTTTCCGATTTTTTAAATGGTTCAATAACAAAAGGCTTAAAGTTAAAATTATAACTCGCACCTGCCATTACATTTTTATCTTCAAATTTTTCAATGTTATAATCTTTATGAAACTCTTCGTTATGAGCATAAGAAACCGAAAAATTTTCTACATCATAAAACTTAGGTTTTTTCTTGCTTTTAGGATTTTTATTCTTTTTTACATTGATAAAACTAATGCTTTTTCTACGAGTATAATCCTGAGCATTTTTACTGTTCGGATTCTTATCTAATGCATCAGCTAAGGCAACATCTTGAAATTGCGGATCGTATTTAGGGTCTCTAAATTCTTCTCCATAACTATAACTCATCGGTACTTGCATGTTCCAGTTTTGCGGCATCATTTTACCTAACTGAACATTGGTTGCCACACTATATTGTTTAATTTCCTCAATACTTCTTTGTTGCACACGATCTTCAACACTACCAAAACCAATGGTAGACATTCTACCCGCTAAAGATACATCCATCACATCTGCAAGATTTGCATCTGCATTTACCACAGCTGCCCATCCGCCTTTGTTATCAAAACCAACAGCTCGTAATTCGTTAAACCAAACTTCCACAGTTTTATCAGAATTAGATACATTTTTTACACCCAACATTACGGTTCTTACTTGTGCTAAGGTAGGATTTCCTCTTACTGATATTTTTAAACCATTAGAACTTGTTGATGAAAAAACATCGGTAATATTTGTTCCTGTTCCAGTAGGTCTATCAATTTTTAAATTGGCCAATTCTTCTAGCGGAACTTCTAAATTATTTGCCTCTGGCCAAACATCAAACGAAGTTGTTCTTGAAGTTGATAATTCTAACGGTTTTTCAATTTCGTAATAATTATCATTTAAATCGGTTCCTAAACGAATAATAGCTACCATATCGCCATCTTGCGTATTTGCCAGTGCAGGTTTTTCGGCATGTAAAAACATTCGTAATTTTTTATACCTACGCATGTCAATACTTATATTTTTATAAATTGTTCTTGCATCATCTGCGGCTAAGTCGGTAACTTTTAAGGTTACAGATTGCTCGTTTTGTCGCTGAATTCTATTGGTTCCCTGTAATTCTTCACGCTCAATTCCTGGAGGTAATTTATATCTTTCCTGGTTTTGTTCTATACTTACCACTCCAACTTCAAAATTATTAAGTTCTGTGTTATTTAAATCGGTAGGCGATCCTGTGGTTGGCAAAGTTTTGGTATATCTACGCCAATCTCCTCTTACCAATTCTAACTCTCCGAAACGTAAAACAACTGGCATTTTAAATCGTGTAAGAAACATTCTTATAAAACGGATGCTATTAAAATCGGTAATTCCATTAATTTTTTGAGCACTTGTTACATTTCTAACCGGAATTCTAAACTGATACCAAGTTGTAGTTCGTGAGGCACCATTTGCTAAAGTAATTGGCTCGCTTTTTACATCAATAATATTATTTTGACCCATTTGTAAATCGCTTTTATCTAACGAAACTTCGTATTCGAAATAGCTATTTACAGGATTCATGGTTTGATCTTTGTTGATGTCTTCTGCATCGGGATATGCTGTTGATGAAGTAGGAAAAGATTCGTTTGATTGGCTTGCCGTTGGCGAGTTTCCTTGCGTACCATTAAAGTTTTTATATCTTGATAAAACCGATGGGTTTAAGGCTTCAATACTTCCTCCTCTAAAATACTGAAAGTTATCTCCCGCAGGATCATCTAAGGCTGCAAATGCTGGATATTTTAGCTTCTCTTCAGCATCTGTTAATCCATCTAAACCAATATCTTGGTGCGTTCTAGCATCATTGCTGGAATCAAAAGCGTATAAAATGGATGGATTTATAGGTATGTTTCCCCAAGTGGTAGCATTTACATTCGTTCCGTCAACTTTAACACCATCTGCAGGTAAACCGTTTTCGTATTGTTTTCTTCCATCTTTTAAAATATCTTCAGAAACGCTTCCTAAATTTATAAATAACTTACCTATTTGATTGCTTGCATCCTGTGGATTTACACCTGCTGGCAATCCTTCGGCTTGAGTAATTGAATAGTTCTCATACGGATCCATTAACCAAAATTGGATATACTCTACATTGGCTTGTTCAAAATTATTGGTGGTTAAAGGGCGCATAATTCCTCCCCAACGTTCTTCGGCAGTTACTGTGCTTGCATTTTGATTGTAATTATAAGGTCCTCTTTCAGACGGGTAATAAGCTAAATCTAACGTACGTACTAAGTTTTGTTGGGTAATATCTAAATCGGTATTCGGAAATAATTCGTTATAACGTATTTGACGAACTTCGTTTCTAGACAGTTCATTTTCATCAATATTACCAGGCCTGTTTCCGCTACCATAAAATAATTGATCAATATTATACCATGCTAATTTTGCTCTTTTATGATTGTATGTTAAATCGCCCGCTCCACCATTAAAACCTTGCGATTCTGGTGTACTTGCTAAATACCATTGTTGTGGTGAACTTAAATTAATGGGGATTTGAGATGCTTCAAAATCATCTAAATAAGAAGTTGCTGTACCGTCTACATTAATTCCGCTTGGCGATCCTGGTAATAAATACGCCATATCTGCTCTTACTGATATATTTGATGGCGCATCAGTTTCTACAAACGGAAGTTTATTGGCTAATTTTGTTAAATAAGGCACTTCGGCAGAATAATCTAAATTTAAACCAAGCATTACATTATCAATCGGTTCACCTCCAAAATTAACTTTTGGTGTAATTGGTTTTTCGCTAACATTTAAAAAGGTACCTCCTAAAATAAATTTTTCTGAAAAACGATGCTCAACATCAACCCCAATAAATGTTTTTCGTTGCTGACTAAATAAATTATTACTCTCTGTTGTAGCATTAATTGGTACACCAGAAGCTTCTAAACCTGGATCTAAAATTTGTACTCTTCCTAATTGATAATCTACTACATAATCAATTCCTTCAACTAGCTGACGACCTCCGGCAGTAA
This sequence comes from Tenacibaculum insulae, assembly GCF_964512435.1. Classification (GTDB taxonomy): domain Bacteria; phylum Bacteroidota; class Bacteroidia; order Flavobacteriales; family Flavobacteriaceae; genus Polaribacter; species Polaribacter insulae_A. The sequence continues at coordinate 1,358,179 of NZ_OZ208512.1, forward strand.
CATTAACAGAACCTCTAGGAATATTAAAACCACCTAATGATATTCCTCTACTTGTTTCTGATTTAAAATATCCTTTTAAAAAGAACTTATCTTTATTCTGATATTCGTTTTTTGCCTGAATCTTTGTTGTTAAATATAGTTCTTCAAAAAGATATTTATTTTGATCGGAAGTATTGGTTAATTCATCTCTTAAATCAATTCCAAAAGGTTCTGGTTCAGGAAACAGAACATATCCTCTTTCAGAGTTTACTGTAATACCATCTACATAATCAAAAAAACCATCACCGTTAGGTACAGTATATTCACTTTGATCTAATTTATCTAAATTAAAAATTCGCAATAAAGGTTTATCTGTAACTCCTGTTGTTAATGCTTTTTGTAAGGTGTTTTGTAAAGTTCCTGTTTCATCATCACGATACAATAATTCAAACCTAAATCCTTCTCGTTGTAACGGAAAAGCACCTAAGGCATATACGTTTTTCATCATTAAACGCCAAGTAGGAAAAGCAACTGCAGGTACACCAGAGGTACCACCAGTTCCGGGACGAATGGTGTTTAAAATTTCACTACGTAATAATTTTACGACTAAGTTTGCTGGTGCTACCACACCATCATTAGAAAATTCACCAACCTTAAATACGGTTTCGCCATTTGATGCTCCAACTACTGTATATTCATAAGCAACAGCTAAAACTTCACCATCATTTAATCTTCTATTTAAGGATATAAAACCTAACTGCGGATGTACCTTAAATTCGTTTGCTTGTAATTTTCGAGCATTTTGTAAATACGAATAGTTAAAACCTTGTTTTGGTGTAATACCTAGCGAATTAATTGCATTATCTACAGTCGCAACATCTCTTATGCCTCCTGACGTTGTAGCGAGTAAGCTGTTTAAATTATTAACACCGTTATAAGGTAAAATATTAGAATTAGCAGAAATTGCACCAGGAATTGCATTAATCTCAGCAGGATTTACCTCGTTTGCATCATCGGACTCTCCTAAATCGGCAAGACCTACAATGCTACGGTAATCTGTTACATTTTGATTTCTGTTGGTAACCCAAACTTCAACGCGAGTAATGTTTATAGGGCTGTTTACCAACGGATAATTATTTAAAGCTTGTTTGTAATTTTCTCTAAAATATTGTCCCAAAAAAAAGTGACGGTCATTATCGTAATCAGAAGCTCGTAATTCAAAAGGTTCAACAGTAGCACCACCTTCTGAAATAACTGTTTTAGATTGCGAATTTTGCTGCGAAAAAGCTGCCGTTACATAGGTTTTACCAAATTGCAGCTCTGTTTTAACTCCAAATAACGATTGCGCACCGTTTATTAACGAGTTTTTAATTGGCATGCTAATATTACCCGCCTCAATATTTCTAATAATATCATCTTCGGTTGGGGTGTATTCTAGCTTTATAATATTTTGAAAATCGAAAGTAGATTGTGTGTCGTAATTTGCAGTTACTTTTAATCGTTTACCAACTTTTGCTTGTATACCCGCACTTATTTGCTGATCAAAATCAAACGTAAAACTACTTTGGTTTTCGATAGAAATTTGCGGATTTTCATTTTTCTGATAAATTCCTCCTAACTTTATATTTACTTGACCAGTAGGGTTAACTTCTACCGTATTACCACCAAAAACAGATTCGAAAAACTTAGAGTTTACATAATATTTAGGTAACAGATTTTTACGTGCATTTTTAGTTCCCTTTTTCTTCGGATTTGTTGCGTCAACCTTTTCTTTAAAATAATCTTTTAAATCGTTTTTAAGTCGATATTGCTCATACTCTTTCGGAGTCATAAAAATAGGAACTCCTACGTAGTAATCACCTATTTTTTCAACCAACACAAACTTGTTTATAGCCTTGTCGTACTTTACAATTTTTTCTGTAGGACTGTTTAAAAAAAGACCTCCGTTTTGATTATTATTAAAATTATATCGAAGCGGAATAATCGAGTCTTTTTTACTACCTGAAGTGTTTTGTGAAAACGAAACAACACTTACCAATATAGTAAGTGTTGTTAGTAATCTATTAATAACTGTTTTTTTCAACCTATTTTATAAATTTTTCAACGCCTGTTTTATAAGTGTTTCAACACTTGCATCAGGTGTTTCTTTTAATATATTTCCAATAACTTTATCTGCTTGTTTACGAGCAAATCCAAGAACCTCTAAAGCAGATAACGCTTCTTCTTTATTTGTATTGTTTTGAGTTATTGAAACTTCATCTAAATCAAAAATCTTAACAATTTTATCTTTCAAATCAACAATAACACGTTGCGCTGTTTTTGCACCAATTCCTTTTACGGATTGTATTGTTTTTACATCTTCGGATGCTATTGCTTGTTGAATTTCTTCAGATGTCATTGATGACAACATTGTTCTGGCTGTACTAGGGCCAACTCCAGAAACCGAAGTAAGTAACCTAAAAATTTCTCGTTCTACTTTTGTAAAAAAACCATAAAGCGTGTGTGCATCTTCTCTGACAGATAAATGACTATATAACAACACATTTTCATCAGCTGGTAATGAAGAATAGGTGTTTAAAGAAATATGTAATAAGTAACCTACTCCATTACAGTCTATCACTGCATACGTAGGATTTTTTTCCACAAGTTTCCCCTTAATTTGTGTAATCATTCAATTTAATTTCTATCTGCCCAATGTAGGCATTTTTTTTAGTATTAAAAATCTTAGTTTTTGTTTTTTCTTCCTTTGTTTTGAGCATCTACAACTGCAACAGCAGCCATATTTACCATTTCATCTACACTGGCTCCTAACTGTAAAATATGTACAGGTTTACTCATTCCTAATAAAATAGGCCCAATAGATTCAACTCCATCAACTTGTTTCATTAATTTGTAAGTTATGTTTGCTGATTCTAAATTAGGGAAAATTAAAATATTTGCCCTTTTACCATTTAATTTAGAAAACGGAAACTCTTTTGCTAATAACTCAGGGTTTAAAGCAAAATCGGCTTGTAATTCACCATCAACAATAACGTTAGGATGATAACGGTGAATGTATGAAACAGCTTCTCTTATTTTCTTTGAGCTCTCAGAATTTGAAGACCCAAAATTAGAAAAACCTAACATTGCAATATGCGGTTTCATACCAAACATTTTTGCTAAAGCAGATGTTAACTGGCTAATTTTAGCTAAATCTTTTGCGGTAGGGTTTATATTAATTGTTGTATCTGCTAAAAACATTGGTCCTTGTTTGGTTAGCATCATATTGGTTGCTGCCACCCTTGTAACACCTTTGTCTTTTTCTATTAACTCTAACATTGGTTTTACAACCGAACGATACGATCTAGAATAACCGGTAATTAAAGCATCTGCCTCACCCGTATTTACCATCATTGCTGCAAAATAGTTGCGTTCACGCATCCATTTTTGAGCTTCTAAAAAAGAAATTCCTTTACGTTGTCTTGTTTTCCAAAAAGCATCGGCATATCTATTTCTTCTATCAGCTTCTTCATCTGTTTTAGGATCAATAATAACTACTTCAGCATTAAAACCTAATTCTTCTTTTAGCTCTAAAATAATGTCTTTTCTTCCTAATAAAATCGGAATTCCAATTTTTTCATCATGTACACGTTGCGCTGCTTTTAAGACATCTAAATGATCTGCTTCGGCAAAAACTACACGTTTAGGATCTTTTTTAGCTCTGTTATGTAACAACCTAACTTCTTTACTTCCCGTTCCTGATCGATCCATTAATTCTTCACGATATTTATCCCAGTCAGTAATTGGTTCTTGAGCAACTCCAGAATCCATTGCTGCTTTAGCTATGGCAGGCGGAATTTCATAAATCAATCTTGGATCAAAAGGTTTCGGAATAATATATTCTTTACCAAACGAAAGGCTTACCTCATCATACACAATATTTACTTGTTCTGGTACAGACTGCTTTGCTAAATCGGCTAAAGCATGTACAGCTGCCATTTTCATTTCTTCATTAATTTTTTTAGCTCTAACATCTAAAGCGCCTCTAAAAATAAATGGGAAACCAAGTACATTATTTACTTGATTAGGATGATCAGACCTTCCTGTAGCCATAATAATATCATCACGAGTATCAACAGCTAATTGGTATTCTATTTCAGGATCTGGATTTGCCATTGCAAAAACAACAGGATCTTTTGCCATTGACAGTAACATTTTTGGTGTTACTACATTCCCTTTTGATAATCCTATAAAAACATCTGCATTATGCATTGCTTCTTCTAAAGTATTGACGTCTTTATCGGTTGCGAATTCGGCTTTTTGCGAAGTTAAATTAGCTCTATCTTTTCTAATAACGCCTTTACTGTCGCACATTACCACGTTTTCTCTTTTAGCGCCTAATGCTACATATAATCGTGTACAAGAAATGGCTGCAGCTCCGGCTCCGTTTACTACAATTTTTATAGTTGAAATATCTTTATTAATAATTTCGATAGCATTTTTTAATGCTGCTGCCGAAATTATTGCGGTACCATGCTGATCATCATGCATTACAGGAATGTCTAATTCCTCTTTTAACCTTCTTTCTATTTCAAAAGCTTCTGGAGCTTTAATATCTTCTAAATTAATTCCTCCAAAAGTAGGAGCAATTGCTTTAACGGTTTCTATAAATTTATCAACATCTGTTGTATCAACTTCAATATCAAAAACATCAATATCTGCAAAGATTTTAAATAATAATCCTTTCCCTTCCATTACTGGTTTTGATGCTTCAGGGCCAATATCTCCTAAGCCTAATACTGCTGTTCCGTTAGAAATAACAGCAACTAAATTACCTTTTGCTGTATATTTATAAACGTTGTTTTTATCTTTTGCTATTTCTAAACAAGGTTCTGCAACTCCTGGAGAATATGCCAACGATAAATCGTGCTGTGTAGTGTATTTTTTAGTAGGTACTACTGCTATTTTACCTGGTTTTGGTTTGGCATGATATAGTAAAGCTTCATGCCTTTTTCTAGAATCACTCATAGGTTCGTTGTTGTTTGTTTGAACTTACAAATATACGTTTTTGTTGTGTAGTTAGTGTATTTTAAAGCATGATAAAAATCATATTTATTCCCTGATTTTGTTTTTAATTTTGTTCATATCCAACCTAAAACACTAAACCATGAAAACACCAACACAAATAATTAACGAAGAAGTTAAATGGGATAAAACCAAAACTATTGTAAGTAAAACGGATACTTTTGGTACCATTCTTTATGCAAACAGTACCTTTTCTGAAGCTTGCGAATACGATGCTATCGAATTAATAGGAGAACCACACAATGTTATAAGACACCCTGATATGCCTAAAGTTGCTTTTAAAGCTTTGTGGGATGCATTAAAAAAAGGTGAAAACTACCATGCTATTGTTAAGAACTTAACTAAAACGGGTAAATATTATTGGGTAATTACCGATTTTACTATTGATAAAGATGATGCTGGTAAAGTTACTGGATATACAGGGCGTAGAAAAGCAATACCAAATAGTGTGGTTGAAAAAATTGAACCTTTATATAAAACACTTTTAGATATTGAAAAATTAAAAGGTGAAAAAGCAAGTGAATCGTATTTTAACGCTTATTTAAACGAAGATATTGGTAAAAGTTACGATGAGTTTGTGGTTGATTTATTTGAGACTGAATCTAAAAAACAACAAGAAGTAATCCCTCAAAAAAGTAAATTTAGAAAAGGGTTAAATTGGTTTTTCTTTGGTGATACAAACCCTAAATAATTATTAACCTAGGTTAATTTGTTTGTGTAACCCTATTATTAGTTTTGCCTTTTTATAAAAAAGCTAAAACTATGACAAATCACCACCCCTTACGCCCTCAGCAAATTCTTAATGAAGAAATAAAATGGGATAAAACACAAATTATTAGCAGTAAAACGGATGCTCACGGAACAATATTGTACATGAATGATGCTTTTGAAGCAGCATCTGAATACAATAAAATAGAGTTAATAGGAGAGCCTCATAATATTATTAGACACCCAGATATGCCTAAAGTAGTTTTTAAGGTTTTATGGGAGAATTTAAAAAAAGGTGAAAATTTTCATGCCATTGTTAAAAATCTAACTAGGAGTGGTAGGTATTATTGGGTAATTACTGATTTTACTATTGATAAAGATGAAAAAGGAAAAATAACAGGATACACTGGTCGTAGAAAAGCCTTACCTAACAGTGTTGTTGAAAAAATAGAACCATTATATAAAACACTTTTAAATATTGAAAAAGCCAAGAGTGAAGCAGCAAGTGAGCTTTATTTTAAAGCTTATTTAAAAGAAGAAGTAGGTAAAAATTACGATGAGTTTGTGGTAGATTTATTTGAAGGAGAGTCTAAAAAAGAAGATGAAGCTAAAGAGGTACAAGCAACAAATGAATCTTCTAAATTAAAAAAAGGAGTAAACTGGTTTTTCTTTGGAGATACAAATCCTAAATAAAGTACAATATCTCATAAACTAAGAGTAAATATCAAAAAAAAGCGGATTAAAAATCCGCTTTTTTAATTATAAGTTATTAAAAGAAAATACTTAGTTTAACATAGAAGCTCTTGAACCTCCTGTAGCAAAAATAGCTCTCATTCTAGATTTTTGACCTTCAGAGAACATAGACATACAAGCATCATCAGTATAATCCATATAGTTCATTGTCATATCGTTAGATTTACAGTTAACTGTTGGGTAAGAAGGACATCCGTAGTTTGGAGCATCAGAAGACGGAGTATCAGCTACAAAATCATCTTGACGACATCTACCATCTCCCCAAATATGACGTAAATTTAAATAGTGACCAATTTCATGAGTCATGGTACGACCTCCGTTAAATGGAGCTGAAACATAACCAGTTGTTCCAAAATATTGTGGAGAACATACAACACCATCAGTAGCAGAACTACCTCCAGGAAATTGTGCATAACCTAAAATACCACCACCAATGTTAGCAACCCAAATATTTAAGTGAGTACTTGGTGTTACTGGAGGATAAGCAGATTTTACAGCATTATTAGTACCCCATGAAGACGTAGAATTAGAGTGTCTAAAAGTTCCTGCTAAAGAAAACGTAATTTCAGCATCAGCAGCTACACCTGAAAATTCAGACGGCGTATTTCCTGCATCAGAATTTTGTTTTCTAAAATCTGCATTTAAAACTGTTATTTGCGAAGCTATTTGAGTATTACTAATATTTTCTTGAGCATTACTATATACAACATGTACATATACAGGAATGTTAACAACACCTAGGTTGTCTGTTGGAGGAGTGGTATCACCACCGCCATTGTTTCCACCACCTTTTACAGGCTTTCCTTTAGCTGCAATAAGTTTACGTGTAGCATACTCAATATCATACATTTTTTTATACAACCCTGGGTTTTCTTTTAATTGACGATTTAAAACTTTCATCGATTGACATTGGTCATTAGCTCCTTTTGCTTCATATTCATCTGTAGCTAAATAAAAGTCACTCATGTCAACTGCTTCTTGAGTTGGTAAAATTGAGTCATTGGCATTGTCTTGACATCCTACTAAAGTAGCAGCAACAACAGCTAGTGTTAGAAAAATTCTTTTCATTTTGTAAAAAATTAAAAATTAGTTAATTAAATTTTCGCCTTTAGGCATTATTGGTTTTGTTAAAACACCTTTTTTATCAATTATCTAAAATTATTTCAATTTTATTACTAAATAGATAAATTTTTGAAGGGTTTTTTAACGTTTTCGAATCTACACTTTTTTATTGAAATCATAAAAAAAAGTTAAAAAACTCTTAATCCCTTATAAATAGAGTGAAAACTCCATTTTATTATAAAAATTATTTGTTTAATTTTAGTGTAAATAACTTTAAAAACGTCATATTTAAACAAAAATCATTAAAAAATATTTAAAATAAACAATTTAAAATTACGGTTTATCTTAAGAAATGTGTTTTTAAATGAGGATATGATAAAGTGAGGAATGGAATAATATTTTAATACAAATCCCAATTACCTTGTCTGTAATAAGTATATAATTTGGGCGAAAAAATGGTATTTATTTTAATAGCAGTAGTATCTGCCAATGGTTTACCAAACGATAATAAATGCGGAATAGCTTTATGCGATAGCCATTTTAAATTTAAGTTGGTAAACTTAGTTGCTTTTACTTTATTTAAGTTTAAAGTGTTTTTTGTAGCCATAATCCAACCCCATTCTCCTAAAGTAAGCACTTGATTGTGCATTGGTATTGTTTTAAAACCTGATGCTCTTAGTGTTTTATCGATACAGTAAAATGCTTTTGTTGCGTAATATGGGCTGCCTGCTTGTGTTATAAAAACACCTTTATCGTTTAATTTTAATTTACACAGCTTGTAAAATTCTTTGGTGTATAATTTATTTAGATCTACATTATTAGGGTCTGGTAAATCAATAAATATTACATCATAATTTTCAGTAGTTTTTTCTAAAAAATTAAAAGCATCTTCAGTTACTGTTGTTAATTTAGGGTTATTCATGGCATTTTTATTCAGTTTTTTAAACACGGAATATTCTTTGCCTAAATCAATCATATTCTGATCTAAATCTACCAATGTTACTTTTTCAACATCCTTATATTTAAAAACTTCTCTCGCTAAACATCCATCGCCACCACCTAGTATTAAAATATTTTTATGCGATTTTGTTAATTTCATCGGCAAATGTACCATCGGTTCATGATACATAAATTCATCAAAAGTAGATAATTGCTGATTTCCATTTATATACAGCGAATGCCATTTTTTCCACTTAGTAACTACTATTTTTTGATATTTTGTTTGTTGAGAATATACTATTTTGTCTTTGTATTTTACCTGTTCACCATACCTAACTATAGGGGCTGCGAAGTACAAACCAGCAAAAATTAAACCAGTTACAATTAAATAGATTACTTGTAGTTTTTTTCTAACTTTTACAGAAATATATTCTTTTAAAACTTTAAATAGATAATAAGAAACACCAAGGTTTAACAAACCTAAAACAAAAGGAGTATAGGTTAAGCCTAAGTAAGGTAAACCTACAAAGGCAAAAAACAATCCACCAATTAAACTACCGAAGTAATCTTTTTCTAAAATATTAGATATATTTAAACGAAGTTCTTCAAACTCATCATTTATTCTTGTTGCAAACGGTATTTCTAACCCAATTAACAAACCAATACAAATAGATAGTAGGTAAATCACCAACCAAGAAACATCTGTAACGCCATAAATTACGTATGAAATTAGTGCAGAAAAGGAAACTAAAATCGATAAAATTAGTTCTGTTATTATAAAATAAACTATAACATGTTTGGTAAACCATTTGCTAAATCGGCTTCCTAAACCCATTGCAAAAAGCATTATCGATACAATTAATGTAAACTGTAAAATAGCGTTTCCTATAAAGTAAGACGCCAATGTTGATAAAATATATTCGGCAACAATACCGCTAATTCCGGTAGCAAATAATGCTACTTTTAAAGCGAAAGATTTTTGTTTTTTAGTATAGCTCACAATATTTATTTTCCGTAACCTCCAGAACGAGATCTGGTAGATGATCCTTTAGAATATCTCGATGAATTTCTAGATGTTTTGTTGGTTAAACTATTCCATTTTGTGGCATTTTGCGTTTTTCTTGAAAAGAACGAACTCCTTGTTGTTTTCTCATAATTACTTCTAGTTCCGTAATTATAATTTCCTGTTGATGTATTGCTACCATAATATGATTTACCTGAATTAGCATGTGTTTTATAGCCATTATAGTCATTTCTATAAGTGCTACGTCTTGTAGCTAACCAATACCAAAAAAACGGACTTGTAGAGTGAGTTCTCCATCTTCTTTTAGATTCTGTGCTTTTTGTAGTTGTTGAATCTCCCTGAATTGCTTCCCATTCACCATGGTTTTCATTTCCTATTGCCCATCCAAAACCTACTGGTTGTGCTACTTTAGATAATTTACCGTTGTGTTTAGAAACGATTTCCATACCTAAATCATTTTCATGTTCTTTAAAATATTTTTTATTTACCGTTTTCCATGGTAATTTTTTAGCCTGTAACGAATCGTTGTGCATCGTTAATACTTTATATTTATGTTGATAAACCATAAAATCAGGCTCTTCTTCTATTTTCATATCGTCTAAAACAATTGAAAAATCTTTGAATTTATAATCTCTACTAATTTCTTCGGATGGCTCTACAGAAACAGTTTTTGCAGGTTTAAAATTAGAAGAGCATCCTATTAAAAATACAGATGCTATAAACGCATAAATTATCTTTTTCATAATTAATTTGATTGTATGTTTTTAATTTTTTTAGCTTTTAATGCTGTTCCTAAAAATGCTTCATAACTTCCGTCTCCCCATTTTTCAATAGTTAATTCGGTATCATCATCCGCATAAAAAAGAAAGCATTCTAAATTTTCTCGAGAGGATAAAGTGGTTAAATTTTTATAATCGCCTTTATAAGTTTCATCTAACTCAAACAATTTATTATCAAACAATAATTGTTTTGTTTTAATGGCATCAATTAAAAAAGCTTCTTCAATAAAAATAGTTTCACTATAACTTATTTCGTATTTACCTTTGTTAAATTCTACCTCTAAATATGCTTCTTTTTCTATCGATTTAATAGTGTATTCTATGCTCGAATTATCCATTCGCCAATCATATTGACCAATTTCAGTTATTTGCCATTTGGCTCTAAATAAATCGAAAGTAAAACCAACTTTTAATTTATCTAAATCATATTTTTTTGAGTTGTTCCAAAACATCGTTATTCAATAATTTCTTTTCCACAATGTGGACAGTTACATGTTTCCTTTTGTACTCTAAGTTCTCTTATTTCTTCAATATACGCCGAACTAATTATACCTGTTGGCAATGCCACAATACCAATACCTAACAAAGCAATAAAAGCACTTAATATTTTGCCTAAACCTGTAATTGGATAAATATCGCCATAGCCAACGGTGGTTAGAGTTGCTACTGCCCACCACATAGCCTGACCTATGTTTTGAAATGCTTCTGGTTGCGCTGTTTTTTCTATGTTATACATTAATGTAGATGCCAAAATAAGTAAAATAAACACCATAAAAACGGTTACAATTATTTCGCTTTTTGTTTTTAAAATTACGTTTTTTATAACACTCAACGATTTAAAATAGCGATTTAGCTTTAGCAAACGCAATAACCTAAACAAACGTAAACTTCTAAGAATTCTTAAGTCTACTTTTATAAAATAAGGTAAGAAAAATGGTAAAATTGAAACCAAATCTACCATTCCCATAAACGAAGTAATGTATTTTAACCTTGCTTTTATGGGCGATATATTAGGGTGAATTATATCAGAAATCCAAATTCTTACAAAATATTCTATCGTAAAAATAATGATTGAAAATATTTCGAGAATATTAAAATAGAAAGAATACGAAGTGTTAATTTCTTTATACGATTCTAATAAAATGGCGATCATATTAATTATGATTAACCACGAAATAAAGTGCTCTACAAATTTATCGCCTTTAAAATTTCCTTTTTTATCGTCAAATAACAATGCTACTTTTTGTTTTATCATCATTATTTAATTTTATCTAAAAAACCTCTTTGGCTTGAATTTTTTTCTAATCTTTTGGCATTAAATTGCTCTTGTATCCAAAGAATGCCTTCTTCTAAATCAAACGATTTGTTGCAAGTAAAAAAATCTAACGCAACATATTGATGTTCGGGCCAAGTATGAATTGCAATGTGACTTTCTTTTATAACAATTACACCACTAATTCCTATGGGAGAAAATTCGTGAATTGTAGTGTTAACCACAGATAAATCCATGATTTTAGCTGCTTTTTCTAAAATACTTTTTATGGATGCTATAGAATCTATAATAGTTGCATCGCAATCATAAAAATCAACAGTAGTTTGGTAACCTAAACTCTTTTTCATTTTCCAAATATACAATTTTTGAATACTCAGAAAAAGAATGCTTTTAGCTCAACATCATTTTTGCTTTTTTTACTGCAGCTACTAAAACATCTATCTCTTCTTTGGTGTTGTAAAAAGCAAATGAAGCTCTTACTGTACCTGGAATACAATAAAAATTCATAATAGGTTGTGCACAATGATGTCCTGTACGAACGGCAACACCTAATTTATCTAAAATTGAACCAATATCGTAAGGGTGAATTTCATCAATATTAAAAGAAATTACAGAAGCTTTATTGTTGGTTCCGTAAATTTTTAAGCCTTCAATTTTTTCTAACTCTTCGGTTCCGTAAGTAAGTAATTCTTTTTCTTGTTTAGCTATATTTTCAAAGCCAATAGCATTCATGTAATCTATAGCTGCACCAAAGGCGATTCCGCCGCAAATATTAGGTGTTCCTGCTTCAAATTTATGTGGTAAACCAGCATACGTTGTTTTTTTAAAAGTTACGGTTTCAATCATTTCCCCTCCTCCTTGGTAAGGTGGTAATAAATTTAATAATTCTTCTTTACCGTATAACAATCCAACACCAGTTGGACCACACATTTTATGTGCAGATGCTACATAAAAATCAACATCTAATTCTTGAACATCTGGTTTTAAATGCGGTACGGCTTGCGCTCCATCAATTAAAACATACGCTCCAAATTTATGTGCTGCATGAATAATTTCTTTAATCGGATTTATAGTTCCTAAGGCATTTGAGACATGATTGCAAAACACCAATTTTGTTTTACTGTTTAACAATTCGTGATAAACATCCATTCGTAACGAACCGTCTTCATCCATCGGAATTACTTTTAAAATAGCTCCTGTTTTTTCGCAAAGCATTTGCCAAGGAACAATATTAGAATGATGTTCTAATGACGAAACAATAATTTCATCTCCCTCATTTAAAAGTGCCGCAAAACCTGATGCTACAATATTTATACTATGTGTTGTACCAGCGGTTAAAATAATTTCGTACGATTGTTTTGCGTTAAAATGTTTTTGAACTTTTATACGCGCTTCTTCATATTTATCAGTAGCTTCCTGACTTAAAGTATGTACGCCTCTATGAATATTTGCATTGTAATTAGAGTAATAATCAACAATTGCATCGATTACAACTTGTGGTGTTTGCGAAGTTGCTCCGTTATCAAAATACACTAATTTTTTTCCGTGTACTTGACGGTTTAAAATTGGGAAATCAGCTCTAATTTTTTCAATATTCAACATAAAAAATCAAATTTTAAACAAAGGTAATGCTTGCTTTTTAAATACAAACATCAAACAATTAAATTCTTACATTTGCTAAAATCATTTTTTCATGAAAAACTTTAAAAAAGTACTTTTAGTAATTATAGTGATACTTGCTGGTGTTGTATATTTTAATTACTCAAAATTGAATATCCTGGCAGGTTATTCTGCTAAAAACACGGCTTCTTCTGTTTTTTTAGCCAATAGAAGTTTAGAGTTTACAGATGCAAATGATAATAATTTTTCTCCTATAAATTTAACTTCGGATGCTATAAATACTGAAGAAAAATCAGCAACAGGTTCAGCTTTTGGTTTATTAAAAAGAAAAGCAATTTATAGAGAAGGAGTAGGAGCTGTTTTAATTAATGATGATTTTGATGTTACCCAAAAACCGTTAGTTCCAAAACGTAGTAAAGCAGATAATTTAACTCCATATCCTTACGGAAATGCCGATCAAAAAGATACAATTTTTGCAAATATTGATTATAAAAAACTAAATGAAACTATTGATACCATTTTTAATGATGCAAATAAAACTAGATCAGTTTTAGTAATTTATAAAGACAAAATTATTGCTGAAAAATATGATGATGGATTTGATAAAAACTCAAAACAATTAGGTTGGTCTATGACCAAAAGTATTGCCAGTACTATTGTTGGTGTTTTACAATGCAAAGGTAAAATGCATGTAGCAAGTGATAATTTATTTGAGGAATGGAAAAGTGACGATCGAAAAAATATTACACTTCATAATTTATTACAAATGAATTCTGGTTTAGAATGGCTTGAAGATTACAACACTATTTCTGATGTAACAAAAATGCTTTTTCTTGAAAAAAATATGACCCAAACTCAAGTTAAAAAACCTTTAATTGGTAAACCAAACGAAACGTGGAATTACTCTTCGGGAACTACGAATTTAATTTCTGGATTGATACGTAAACAGTTTAGTACACACCAAGAATATTTAGATTTTTGGTACACCGATTTAATTGATAAAATAGGAATGAACTCAATGCTTATTGAAACCGATATGGACGGAAATTATGTTGGTTCGTCTTATGGATGGGCAACAGCAAGAGATTGGGCAAAATTAGGGCTTTTATACTTGCATAATGGTGAGTGGAACGGAGAACATATATTTGATAAAGATTGGGTAGATTATGCTACAACACCTACACCAGGTTCTGACGGATGGTATGGTGCACAAATATGGTTAAACGCAGGTAATAGATACCCTGATGTACCTAAAAATATGTATTCTTTTAATGGTTATAAAGGGCAAAATGTATTTATTTTACCAAACGAAAACTTAGTGGTAGTTCGTACAGGACTTACTAAAAATGCAGATATGAATACACTTTTAAAAGGAATTATAAACTCAATTAAAAATTAAAAAATGAACCCTTTTTATTACGTACTTTCTGTAAACGGATTTCTATTTTTATTTAGCATTATTTTTTACTTTTTTCCACCGAAAAAAATAAATGCTATTTATGGGTATCGTACTAACAAAACAATGAAAAACGATACTATTTGGGTATTTGCAAATACTTTTTTTACCAAACAATTTTTAATATACTCGGCTATTTCACTTGTTGCCACTTTGTTTTTAGCAGCAATTTCTAAAGAGTTAAGTTGGCAGCCAATGGCAATTATGTTATTGTCTTTAGCGGTATCAGTAATTAAAACTGAACAAGAAATTAATAAAAATTTTGATGAGGAAGGAAATAAGTTAAAGTAATTTTAATGGCTGTTAACTGATTTCATACTATGTGATTCTGAAATAAATTCAGAATGACGGTAAATACATAATTTTAAGAGAAAAAAAATAAACGTTAACTTGAACTTGTTTCCGAGTTAACGTTTATTTTTTTCTTTTTGATAAGTTTACTTAGTATACTCTTGCTTTAATAAGGTAATATCATCAATAATTTTTTGCATGTTCTCTTTTTTAGTTCCGTCGTAAGAACCTCTAATTTGTCCTTTTTTATCAATTAAAACAAAGTTTTCGGTGTGCACAAAATCATTTTCTCCACCATCACCTTCATCTAAAACTGCAAAATAATGCTTGCGAGCCAGCTCGTAAATATGTTTTTTATCGCCCGTAGTAACATTCCATTTTCCATCAATTACCCCTTTTTCTAAAGCATATTTTTTTAATTGTGGTACGCTATCCATTACAGGAGTTACCGAGTGTGATAAAAACATAATATCAGCATCATTTTTATAATGTGCTTGCAATTCGTTCATATTATACGCCATTACAACACAAATAGTTTGGCAACGTGTAAAAAAGAAATCAGCTATGTAAATTTTATCTTTATAATCGGCATTCGTAATAGTTTTGCCATTTTGATTTATCAATTTAAAATCACCTATTTTATGATTTCTTGATTTTGATCTTACAGAAATATCCACCAATCTAGGATTGATGTCAGCAGGATTATAAATTGGTAACCTTTCTTCAACTTTTACCAAATGATAAAAAACAGGAACACCAACTGCACAAAAAACAAGTAAAAACAATAAAGTACTTTTCGATTTTTTAAAAAACTTGAAATCCATTTTTATTTTTTTCGCAAAAATACGACTAAAAACAAGGTTTATATCTGCGAACGTTAAAAAGTTTGTTAAAACCAAAATTCATGTACGGTTCAAACTTTTACAGCTCTACTGAAAAACGTACATTTGTCCGATTTTAAATTTAGACACAAACCTATATGGAAATTTTAATAAAAGCATCACAATTTATTTTAAGCTTATCGCTTTTAATTGTTTTACATGAATTAGGGCATTTTATTCCTGCGAAATTATTTAAAACTAAAGTAGAAAAGTTCTATTTATTTTTTGATTATAAATTTTCATTATTTAAAAAGAAAATTGGTGATACCGTGTATGGTATTGGTTGGATTCCGTTAGGAGGATATGTAAAAATATCTGGTATGATTGATGAAAGTATGGATACCGAGCAAATGCAACAACCAGCGCAACCTTGGGAATTTCGTTCTAAACCGGCGTGGCAACGTTTAATAATAATGTTAGGTGGTGTAATTGTAAACTTTATTTTAGGTATTGTTATTTACATTTGTTTGATGTACGCTTATGGTGAAAAATTTTTACCAAACGATAGTTTAAAAGATGGGGTTTGGGTGCAAGATCAATTAGGTACAGATTTAGGCTTACAAACCGGAGATAAAATACTTACTGTAGATGGTGAAAGTATTAGAAAATTTAGAGAACTTCCTTTAGAATTTATCAACGGTAATAATTATACCATTGAAAGAAATGGAGAGGTAATTGAAAAAGTAGTACCAACTGATTTTATTTCTAAATTAGTAGATAGAGGTAAAAATTCTGGTGCTTTTATTACACCTAGATATCCATTTATAATTGCTGGTTTACAAAAAGATTCTTTAAACGGAAGTGCAAATATTCTTGCAAAAGATATAATTACTAAAATTAACGGGCAAAAAATTTCATATTATGATGAAGCTAAACCTGTTTTACAAAATTTAAAAGGACAAGATATTACGGTTACTTTAAAAAGAAAAGATAAAGTTTTAGATGTTCCTGTAAAGGTTTCTGAACACGGTAATTTAGGTGTTGTTTGGGGTGCAGTTTCTTTAATTGATTTAGAAAAATTAGGGTACTATAAATTAGCTGAAAAAACCTATTCTTTTGGTGAAGCAATTCCTGCTGGAACTAATAAAGCGTGGACTACTTTAACTAACTATATAAAGCAAATGAAAAAGATTTTTAATCCAAGTACTGGTGCTTATAAAGGTTTAGGAGGTTTTATTTCTATCGGAAGTATTTTTCCTTCTGAATTTAGCTGGCAAACTTTTTGGAATATCACCGCTTTTCTTTCAATCATGTTAGGTTTTATGAACTTATTACCAATACCTGCTTTAGATGGTGGTCACGTGGTGTTTACTTTATGGGAAATGATTACAGGTAAAAAACCAGGAGATAAATTTTTAGAATATGCACAATTAACAGGTTTTATTATATTAATAATTTTGTTACTATTTGCAAACGGAAATGATATTTTTAGGCTATTTAAGTAGCAATAAAAAATGTACACAAAAAAGCATCGTATTTATACGATGCTTTTTTGTTGTGAAAATTTTACTTTATAATTATTAAGAAAAAAACAATTTGATAAATAGCATTTAAAAATGCTATATTTAACTTTATAAAAAATAATTCAGTTGCTTTTTTAAAATGAACAACATAAAAATAATACTGCTATCACTTTTATTTTTAATAATAAGTTGTAAACCAAAAATGAAAGAAGAGAAATCAACCAAAATAGTTATAGCTCACCGAGGAGCATCAGGGTATTTACCAGAACACACGATGGAAGCCAAAGCAATGGCGTATGCCATGAATCCTGATTATATTGAGCAAGATTTGGTGTTAAGTAAAGACAATGTAGCAATTGTTATTCATGATATTTATTTAGATGATGTTACCAATGTTGCTGAGGTTTTTCCTGATAAAAAAAGAAAAGATGGTCGTTATTATGTAATTGATTTTACGTTTGATGAACTACAACAATTGCAAGTAACCGAACGTTTTAACCCCGAAACAGGAAAGCAATTTTATGCGAGTCGATTTCCTAAAAACAAAGGAAATTTTAAATTACATTCTTTTGAACAAGAAATTGAATTGATTCAAGGATTAAACACATCAACAGGAAAAAACATCGGAATTTATCCAGAGATTAAAAACCCAGATTTTCATCATAAAAACGGAAAAGATATTGCTAAAATTACGTTGGCTATTCTTTCAGAATATGGTTATCAAACAAAAAAGGATAATTGTATTTTTCAATGTTTTGATGCAAAAGAATTAGAAAGAGTTCGAAAAGAGTTAAAATCTGAGTTGTTTTTAGTGCAATTAATAGAGTTTACTGAAGAAACAAAACAACTAGCGTATTTTGCAACCTATGCTGACGGAATTGGACCTTGGTACAAGCAAATTTTAGCTAAAAAAGTAAACGATAAATTTACATTTACAACATTAGTTGCAGATGCTCATAAACTCGGATTAAAAGTACATCCGTATACTTTTAGAGCAGATCAGTTAGGTGAATTTTCTTCATTTAATGAAATGATGCAGATATTATTTTTTGAAGCAAATATTGATGGTAGTTTTACTGATTTTCCTGATAAAATGGTACAGTTTTTAGCTAAGAAGTAACCTCGATTAATTTTGCTCTATAAGCAGATAATAATTTAGATTTTGAGATAAAACCAAGGTATTTACCATTTTTTACAACAGGTAAATTCCAAGCTCCACTTTCCTTAAATTTTTGCATTACTTTTTCAACAGAATCGTTGTGTAATATAATAGATGGAGCACTTCTCATAAATGTTTCAACCGTTACTTTATCGTACATTTCATTGTCAAACATAATGGGTCTAATATCATCTAATAAAACAATACCTAAAAATTGAGAGTCTTTTTCAATTACAGGAAATATATTTCTATTAGAGTTTGAAACAGCTTTTTTAAGCATGCTTCCTAAAAGCATTTCGGGATAAATAGGTTTAAAATTGGTTTCAATTAAGGTGTTAATGTTCATCATCATTAATACATTTTTGTCCTTATTGTGGGTAATTAATTCCCCTCTTTTAGCCAATTCAACAGTGTAAATAGAGTTTGAAATAAAGTATTTAGTAACGGCATACGAAATAGCAGCAACTAACATTAAAGGTACAAACAAGTCATAACCGCCAGTAATTTCCGCAATTAAAAAAATAGCGGTTAAGGGAGCGTGTAACACACCTGCCATTAATCCCGTCATTCCTATTAAGGTAAAGTTAGATTCTGAAACGTTACCACTTAATTGATTAATAATTTTAGCAAACACATTTCCTAAAGCACTTCCCATTACTAAGGTGGGAATAAAAATTCCGCCAATTCCACCCGCAGCAAATGTAGTTGTCATGGCAATTGCTTTAAATAAGGTAATTAACAATAAAAACCCGATTACTATCCAAACATTTTTAAAATCTACATTATAAGGAATGTCTTTTAAGGCGGCCGTTGCATTTCCTTCTAGTAAATTGTTAATCAATCCATAACCTTCACCATATAAAGGCGGAATTAAAAAAAGCATTACTCCGATAGCTATTCCTCCAAAAATTAATTTATGAATAGGTTTCTTTATCCGCTTAAAAAAATTAGTTATTTTAAAGTATATTTTTGAAAAATAAACCGAGGCTAAACCAGTAAATAAACCTAATAAAATATAATAAAATATATCTTTTATTTTAAAAGCGTCTACTAATTCAAAACCTAATAAAGCATCTTTTTCAAAAAAGAAATAAGAAGTAATTACTGCCGAAACAGAAGCTAATAATAACGGAACTAATGAGGCAAAAGCTAGATCTAAACTAAAAATTTCGATAGCAAAAATAATAGCAGCAACAGGTGCTTTAAACATTGACGACATTGCGCCAGCTGTAGCACAACCAATTAACAGCATTCTTGTTTTTCGGTTCATGTGAAATACCTGAGAAACCCTTGAGCCTAAAGCTGCACCTGTGCTTATAGCTGGTCCTAATAAACCAACAGAACCACCAAATCCAACGGTAATTGGAGCGGTAATTAACGAAGCATAAATTTTATATTTTTCTATGATTCCACTTCGTTTAGAAATGGCATAAAGTGTTGTAGAAATTCCGTGACCGATTTCTTTTTTTATAAATCGTTTTTTAATGTAGTAGATTAAAACTAAACCAATAATTGGAAAAATAAAATAGAGATAATAATAGATGTCTTTAATAAATTTCCCTTCTAAAATTGCTTGAAAAAAGGAAGTCATATTTTTTAAAATAAGTGTTCCTATTCCTGCTAAAAAACCAACAAAAACACTTAAAACATATATAAATTGATGCTCAGAAATATGTTTGTATCTCCAAATCAATGTTTTTTTAAATATGTTTTTTGGTTTAGCCATTCGATCTGTTAAGTTACTTTTTTTCTTGTAGATTGATGTCTTTTAAAAGTGTTACGGCAAAATAAACCACAAGAACTCCTCCCAAAACAATACAAACCCACATAAAGAGTTTTGTTTCTAAAAAAGATTTTTCTTTTATTTTTTTTGCTTCTTTTTTAATTTCACTAAAGTTTAAAACTGTCGTTTCTTTTACTGTAGGCGTTTTATTAGAAATGAAATTACCCAAATCGTAAAAGGGTTTAGAAAGCGTGTTGTTAATTACTATTTTATAATCTTGTTTTTGCTTTAAATTAGCAATAAGATATATTGGTTTTTGTAATAATTGCACAGTTTCTATTTGTAAAGGAAGGTTATCTTGATTGCTAATTTCAATGATAAATTCTTTCTCGTTTAAATTGCTAAAAGTAAAAGTGTTATTATTTTTTGAGTTTAATTTAAACTGAGAAATTACTTTATTGTAGCTTTCTTCTCGTTTTTTAATTTTACGAGTTTTATTTACGATCAACTTTGCATCACGCAGATAAAAATCAGTCGCTATTTTAAATGAAATTGCGTTAATTTTATGAGCCATTTTGGCTGTAAATTTAAGCTGGGTAACTTTTTTTTCTTTTATAGTAATTATCTCTTCTTTGTAATTTTTTAGTTCAATAGGTTTTTGAGTAAAAAACGTACTTTCATAAACACCAGCACTTAAAATATTTATTGGTAATGAATTTTTATCATCAAAATTAATGCGTAAAAATTTGTAGGTATTTAGAGGGAAATGAATTGTTTTTTCTAAAAATATTTTTCCTTCGGATGTTTTTTTAGGCGTATTAAAATCAGCTAAATTTTTATTAGCAACTAAACCAAACCAGTCTGTTTGATTATCGCTACCAAAAACGGTATAGTTTTTTTTAATTTTAGTATTCGCTATTTTTAAAACAACATAATCTTGTTTTTTTAAAGACTGATTGTTGATGAGAATAGAGGTAATAGAATCTTTAATTACCTTTTTAGAGCTTATTTTAACAGCTTTAAAATTTGAAAACCTCGTATCATTATTGTGAATTAAAACATACGGAATCTCATTTTTTTGAGTATCCATCACTCGTAAAAAATCAAAATTTTCATTGCTTGCAGCTCTTACTGCTGATGTTAACATCATTTTATGCAATCCGTTTTCTTGAATCGTGTTTATTGTTCCCTCATAATTTTGGCTAAAACCAATTAAAGAGAAAAAAAAACTGATTAAAAAGCTATATTTTTTCATTACTATTTTCTTTTTCTGGCACTTCATCAATTACTAATTTTTTAATTTTTTGATACACAAAAGAAATAATCAAGATTAAAATTCCTAATAATATAAAAGCGATTATTTTTCCGGTTTCAGAAACATTTTTAATATCATACACAAATAGTTTAACAATAGTTAAACCTAATAAAGAAAGCGCTATTACTCTTAATGTTTTCCATTGTTTTCTTATTCCGATAATTAAAAAAATAAAAGAAAAAATTCCCCAAAGTATTGGGTACCCTATTTTAATAATTTGTGTTTTAGTTTCCTTTATTTTAGTATAAATAAAGTTGTTTTTATCTGTGCCAGAAAAATTTTCTGCTAATTGAGTACTGTCAATTGTGTTAGTAATATACAAGCCATGTATCATTATTTCGTTACTTAATATATAAACAACTGTAAAAACAAATAGCCAAGGAAGCCACTTATTTTTTGTTGGTTTTATATTAAAAATTGAAGTTGTTTTTTTAAATAAATGGTATACAAAGTACCCTAAACACCCTAAAATAATATAATGAAAGTAAAAGGCGTATTTGGTATTTGTGTTTTTAATAAAGTTCTGAATCATTTCGTTTGTTGGAAATTTATAAAACGAAAGAATATAGCATACTATTGAAATGCTAGCTATTACTAACATTAATTTTGCAGCTTTTTTGTTTTTAAATATAGCTGTTAAATAAAGTACAATAGCTACAAAAATAAAATGATAGGTTAGCGGAAAAGATAATGCCGAAATGCTGTTTTCTAAAAACTGATCTGCTTGATAATTAACTTCTAAAATTCCTGTAAAGTAGGTTGTAATTAAAGTAACTATTAAAACGGTATTTTTATAAAAATTAATTTTTATTGTAAAAAATTTCGTTGCAACATCTTTCTCGTTTTTTAAGAGCTTATATGTTACGTATAAAGAAGTGCTAACTACTAATCCCGCAACAAATAATGGATTAAAAATTACAGTTAATTCTTTTGTAAAACTATATCGATCCCAGTCTATTAATAAACTAATTATCGTTAATATTTGTACGGCGATAGCGCCTAATTTAAAAGAGTTAATTCGTGTTTTTTGAGACAACCAAAACAATAAAACTACTTCTGCAGCCCAAAATAAGGTTATATGATTTCCTTCAAATTGAATAGGAATAGTAAGGGTAACAAATGTAAGCGCTAAACCAATTAAAAGATAAATAGCATTTTTATCTAAGCCGAATTTTTTATACAAAATAGTTGCATATCCTAAATTGTAAATCGCTAGTAATAGAGTAAATAATCCAGTGAAATTAGCATTAATATCATTAAGAATCATCATCCCAATTCCGAAGAAAATAAAAGTATTCGCAGTTAAAATGATATACTCAATGGTAGAAAAAACACCTTTGTTTTTAAGGTTATTTAAAACAATGATAAGGCTAAAAATAAAATAAAAAATAGTAGCAAATATTAATGCTCCAGTATGCGAAAAAGTAGCTTCGCTTATTTTTACACCACACCAACTGGTAAATAAAATTGTTGTAAAAATAAAAGCTAAAATGGTAGATACTTTCCATTTTTTAAAATAAGAAATTGCTAAAATCCCTATGTTTAAAACAGTAATATAGCTAAACAATATAATATAACTTCCTTGACCAGTACTAACCATAAAAGGAGCAGCAAAACCACCAATTAAAGATAAAACCGCTAATTCTTGACGATTATAAGAAACTGAAACAACCGAACTAAAAGCTGTAATTAACGCCATAATTGTAAATGCAACAGTTTGACTAAAAAGCTGGTATTCGTTAAAAGCAATATAAATAGTAAAATAAAAAATACTAATTGCCCCAGCTACTAAAACCGAGCTAAAAGAAGCGTAGTTTTTCTTTAATTTATGAGCAATAGCCATAACAAGCGAACCGCATAAAATACCAATACCAACTCTTGCAGGTTCGTTTATCCAGTCTTTATCGATGGCATATTTAACAAAAAAGCTAATTCCTAAAACTAAAATTAAAATTCCGAGTTTGTTTATTAAATTTTCACCAACAAATTTCTCTAAATCAGGATTTTTCTCTTTAAAGGTTTTAAACCATGATTTTTTAGGTATTGCTGTAGCTTTTTGTTTTACAACTTGCTTTTGAGCTATTGTTGAAGTTGATTTTTGTGAAACAGTTGCAGTTGGTTGTATTGTTTTTGGGGTGTTCTTTTCGGAAATAACACTAACAGGTTTTACTTCCTGTTCAATTGGTTTTTGTTTTACAGGTTCTTTAGTCGCAACAATTGTATTTTCAGTTTTGCTAGCTACTCTTTTTGAAAGGACTTCATTTTGTAAAAACCGAACTCTATTTTTTAAATCATCAATAGTTGTATTTAATTGTTTAAACTTTGTACTGATGTTTCTGTTGAGTAAATAGAAGCATAAAATGACTGTTATAAATAAGATAACTTCCATAAGATATTTTTCTTTTTTTGAATTTTTATATCAAATGTAAACTTTTTTAAATGATAACGGCTGTGGTAAGAATTAAAATGAAAAAACCAATTTTTTTAGATTGGTTTTTATCAATAGTTAAAAGTATTTAAGTAGAAAATTAATTCTATTTATTGGATAGTGAATTTTTTAACTCTCGATAATCGCCTAAGTATAATTGCCTTAAAGTTTCAACATAAGGTCTTTGGTTATAGTATCCATCATTAAAATCTTTAAGAGCAGCGTTAATCATAATTATAGCTTCTTCATTTTTTTGTTGTTCAGCCAAAATAATTGTTTTGTAATATTTTGCATCAGCACTAAATCCGTAAGAGTTTTTTATCACACGATTAAAACAAGCATCAGCTTTAGCATACTTTTTAAGTTCAAAGTAGGCAATTCCTTGAAATAAAAATGCTGTAATATCAACAGAACTTTCGCTAAAATCGGCAATTTCTTTATCGATGTATTTATCAAAATAAAAAATAGATTTTTCATAGTTTTTTAACCCTAAATAGGCAATTCCACGCCAACAATCTACACTTAAACCTTGCGGAGCATCAATAAAATTAGGAGTTAAAACATCGCTTTTATCAAAATCGGCAATTGCTTTTTTATAATCTCTATAAAACCATAAATATAAGTAACCGCGCCAAGGAATTCTGTTGATAGAATCCATTTTTACAGCTTTTTCATATTGAGGTTTCCATTTATGTGGCATTCCTCTTTTTAAATGAGCTACAGATAATTCGTAAACAGCTTGTTCGTAGGTAGAGTCTATTTCTACCGATTCTGCAATTCCGTTTTGAAATGCTGTTGAACCTTGTGTGAAAAACACTGCTTTTTTATATCTTTTTTCAGCAAGAGTTCGTTTGTTGTCGTCGTTTTTACATGATAAAAAGCATAAAACAATTATAATACTAAGGGATGATTTCAGTAACTTTTCCATTTTCTATTCTATAAGATACGTACATATAATAATTTTGTGGTTTGTTATCATAAGAAATAACATTCCAATTTGCTGGTTTTGAAGTAAAGGTTAATAACTCATTTACCATTTCAGAATCCAAAGATTTTTCTTTTAAATCTAAATCCATTTCAATAATTTCAAACCACCCTGCATTTCCTTCACAATTAACCAGAAAACGAAAGTTTAAATAACCCGAATCGGTATAATTATTTGAATTAAATTGTGTGTTTATAGCATCTCTAAATTGTTTTTTAGAATTTTTATATGCCTTTAAACTCGCACTACTATAGGTATGATAAATACTACCGTCATTACATAGTTTGTACTTATCGTTTAAAAGTGCTTTACTTTGATCAATATAGCCTACATAATGTTTATAAGGTTTGTTTTCGGTATTATGTGCTTGTTTAACATAAAGATATCCGAAGAGAAGTAGTGAACCACTAAGAACTAAAATAGTAGCAAAAACTATTAAAACAATTTTTAGAATTTTCTTTTTTTTCATGATTTAAAAGTACTAAAAAATCCCAACCTAAAAAGATTGGGATTTAAAATTTATGATGAGAAGCTGAAATAGATTCAGCTTAACGTTGTTGTTTTAAAATAAGTATTTTTATTTACCTTCTTGCAAATCTAATTTTATACTTAATTCTGATAATTGTGCGTCATTTAACGCAGCCGGAGCATCAATCATTACATCACGGCCTGAATTGTTTTTAGGGAACGCAATAAAATCACGAATGGTTTCTTGCCCACCTAAAATAGCAACCAATCTATCTAAACCAAACGCTAAACCTCCATGTGGTGGTGCTCCGTATTCAAAAGCGTCCATTAAGAATCCGAATTGCTCTTTCGCTTCAGCTTCCGTAAAGCCTAAATGTTTAAACATAATGGCTTGTGTTTCTTTATCGTGAATACGAATAGAACCTCCACCAATTTCATTTCCGTTTAACACCAAATCATAGGCGTTTGCTTTTACAGCTCCTGGATTGGTGTCTAGCATTTCTAGTTGACCAGGTTTTGGTGATGTAAACGGATGGTGCATTGCGTGGTAATGACCAGTTTCTTCGTCTAACTCTAATAATGGGAAATCAATTACCCATAACGGAGCAAATACTTTAGGGTCACGTAAACCTAAACGCTCTGCCATTTCCATACGTAAAGCAGATAATTGCGCACGTACTTTAGTAGTATTTCCTGATAAAATACAGATTAAATCACCAGCTTTAGCGCCAGTTTTTTCAGCCCATTTTGCTAAATCTTCTTGGTCGTAAAACTTATCTACAGACGATTTAAAAGTTCCATCTTCATTACATTTTACATACACCATTCCTAAAGCTCCAACTTGCGGACGGCGTACCCAATCGATTAATTTATCTATTTCTTTTCTTGTATATTTTGCTCCTCCAGGAACAGCGATACCAACAACTAGTTCAGCATCGTTAAATACCTTGAATTCTTTTTGTTGTGCAACGTCGTTTAACTCGCCAAACTCCATTCCGAAACGGATATCTGGCTTGTCATTTCCATACAAACGCATTGCGTCGTCAAATAACATTCTTGGAAATTTATCAACTTCAACATTGTTGATTTTCTTTAATAAATGACGTGTTAACCCTTCAAAAATATTTAAAATATCTTCTTGCTCTACAAATGCCATTTCACAGTCAATTTGTGTGAATTCTGGCTGACGATCGGCACGTAAATCTTCATCTCTAAAACACTTTACAATTTGAAAGTATTTATCCATTCCACCAACCATTAATAGTTGTTTGAATGTTTGAGGTGATTGTGGTAATGCGTAAAATTGACCCGCATTCATACGTGAAGGCACTAAGAAATCGCGCGCTCCTTCTGGAGTAGACTTGATTAAATATGGCGTTTCAACATCAATAAATCCTTCGTCAGATAAATATTTACGAACTTCCATTGATACTTTAGAACGGAAAATTAAACTATCTTTTACAGGATTACGACGAATATCTAAATAACGATATTTCATTCTGATGTCTTCACCACCATCGGTTTCGTCTTCAATAGTAAAAGGTGGAGTTTTAGCTTCGTTTAATATTTCTAAACGAGTGACTAATAATTCAACTTCACCAGTAGGGATGTTTTTGTTTTTAGATTCGCGCTCAATAACGGTACCTGTAACTTGAATAACAAATTCACGACCTAAGGTTTTTGCTTGTTCCATTAAATCTTTAGAAGTACGTTCTTCGTCAAAAATTAACTGTGTAATTCCGTAACGATCGCGTAAATCTACCCAAATCATAAAACCTTTATCACGTGATTTTTGTACCCAACCAGAAAGGGTTACTTCAGTATTAATGTGCGAAGCTCTTAATTCGCCACAAGTATGCGTTCTGTACATTTATCGAAATTTATATTTTGCAAATTTAACGATAATTGTTAGTATGTAAAAAATTACTATTATTTAGTTTTTTAAGTTTTTCTATTGTTTTTTTGTGATTGATTACTGGGTATAAAAGATCGCATCGAATCCGTCAATCTGAACTTGTTTCAGATTCTCATATTGATTTTTGCGAAGTGCTGCGATGCTGAAATAAATTCAGCATGACGATAGAAGTATGGTTTGTAACTAATATTTTACAAACAGACTTAGTTTTGATTGCGGTATTTTAATTACTGAGCATAAAAGTGATTGGTTTTATAATTATTAAAAATAGCATCGAGTCCGTCAATCTGAACTTGTTTCAGATTCTCATGCTGATTTTTGCGAAGTGCTGCGATGCTGAAATAAATTCAGCATGACGATAGAAGTATGTTTTGTAACTAATATTTTACAAACAGACTTTGTTTTGATTGCGGTATTTGAATTACTGAGTATAAAAGTGATTGGTTTTATAATTATTATAATAAAAAGATACGAAAATGACTATTGAAGAATTTGTAACGAAGCTAAAAAACAATCCAAAAGAAGTTGTTTTTTCAGAAACGATAAGCGTAATTGAAAAGTACTATGTTTTTAAACCATCAGCTTTTAAAAATGGCGATTTAGAAAATAGTAATGCCGAAAATTTAGGTTCAAGTAAAGTGTTTTCTTTTGCTTTAAAACAACAATTAACCAAAGAAGAAACACTGGCTTGTTTTGGACAATATTATTTTATTGATGTTTTAGGAAACCCAAACGGAACAGATCATCAAAATATTAGAAATTTTATGAATTCAGACTTTGAAGGATTGGTTTTTGAAAATGAAACGTTAGTAGAAAAAGTGTAGTTTTTTAACGTGGATTTCTAGGTTTTTTAGTTTTGCGTAATATTTTTATTGAGAATTTTCATTAAAAATAGCATCGAATCCGTCAATCTGAACTTGTTTCAGATTCTCATACTGATTTTTGCAAAGTGATGCTATGCTGAAATAAATTCAGCATGACGCTCTTTATTGTTGATTTAGCCAGAAAAAAATAGCATAGCTATAAGTTCGGTAAATACACTTAGCCCCGATTGCAGCATCTGTTTGAGCTCTTTTTTACTGCCTGTTTGAGTGAATTTTGAAGCATGAAAAATTTGTATAGTAAATGAGAGTATTTATTTTAATCATTTTCTTCTATTTCAAATAAATATTCAACAGTAACATTAAAAAAACGAGCCATTTTAATTGCTAATGTTACTGATGGATTAAATTTATTAGCTTCAATTGCGTGTATTGTTTGGCGAGAAACGCCTATTTTTTCAGCTAATTTACCTTGCGTTAAATTATGACGAGCTCTTTCTACTTTTATTAAGTTTTTCATTTAATACATGCGTTTTTTTAGAAAAAAAGTAAATAGATAAACCCATAAGTATAAAATGATAAAATAATCTAAGGTTAGTTTTATGTCTTTAGAAATAGCATATAATAATATTGTAATACTTAAACCTATTAAAGAGGTTATCTGATAAGATTCTAATCTCAACTTATCAATATAGTCATCTTCTATTTTCTCTTTTGAAAAAACATATATCATCATACCTAAAATTGAAATGATTTCTAAAAAATGAATCATATTTTCACCTAAATAGTTTTTAATAGAATCGTATTCTTCGGAATTTATAGTTGTTGCTGTTACACCTTTCATAAAACCTTCATACATTGAAACTGAAGCTCCAGCTAAAAATAAGAAGAGCCCTAATTTTTTACACCAGTTTGGTAATAATTGTAATTTCATAATTCTATTATTTTTATGCAAATGTAAAGTATTGTTTACAATTTAAATATAAAAGATTACATTAATTATTGTTTGCTGAGATGCTGAAATAAATTCAGCATGACGCTTTTTGTGGTTGGTTAAGTTTTAAAAGGAAGTAAAAAAACAATGAATCACTAAATTAAGTAAACACACTTAGCCCCGATTGCAGCATTTGTTTGAGCTCTTTTTTACTCTCTGTTTGAGTGAATTTTGAAGCATGAAAAATTTGTATCGAAAACGGCAGTGAAAAAAGCGAGTGCGGAAAGCGGGAAATAGCTTCAAAAAATAAAAACACCTATTGTAATCTAAAAATTACAATAGGTGTTTTGTTTTATAAAGAAGAAACGCTTAGTTAAAAGCGCCTGATTTTAATTTCTGAAAATAAATGGTTGCTGCTTTTTTAACTTTCGGAGCTAAAATAAGGGTAGAAAGTACGGTTGGTATTGCCATTAATGCATAGGCACTATCCATTAAATTGATAACAAAATCTAACTTAATAATAGAAGCGATTACAATTACCAATATGTAAAAATAATTGTAATATTTTCCTGTTTTAGAGCTGGTTAAATAACTTAAACAGCTAAAACCATAAAAAGAATAGGTAAATAGGGTTGAGAATGCAAAAATTAATACGCAGATGGTTAAAATAATGCTCCCTGTATGATAAGGTAAAACCGAATCGAAGGCAGCTAAGGTCATAGAAATACCGTTACCGTCGAAATCTTTCCAAATTCCTGATGATAAAATGGCTAATGCTGTTAAGGTACACACTAATAAAGTATCAATTGCTGGGCCTAACATGGCTACTAAACCTTCTCTAATTGGTTCGTTCGTTTTTGCGGTTCCGTGCATCATAGGTGCGGTTCCTAAACCAGCTTCGTTAGAAAAAGCAGCACGTTTAACTCCGGTAATTATTAAAGCTCCTAATGCACCACCTAAAACTGATTTTCCTGAAAAAGCATCGGTAAATATTAGTGAAAATATTCCAGGAACTTTATCGAACTTTAAAAGTAAAATAGTAATTACAGTTAACAAATAAACAACCACCATTATAGGAACTAATTTCCCTGCAACTTTTCCTATTCGTTGGATTCCGCCAAAAATAACCATTGAAACAATTACCGCAATTGTTAATCCGGTTAATAATTTAGCCGTAAATTCATTAGCTTGATTTACTTTAAAAACATCTATAATAGTTTGTGTTAATTGATTGGCTTGAAAGGCAGGTAAAGTACCAACTAAACCAGCAGTAGAAAAGAAAATAGCCAAAGGTTTCCATTTTTTACCTAACCCCTCGGTAATAACATACATTGGTCCTCCTTTTGCATTTCCTTCTTCATCTTCACCTCGATACATTATTGACAAACTACAGGTAAAAAATTTGGTTGCCATACCTACAAAGGCACTTACCCACATCCAAAAAATAGCTCCAGGACCACCAGTAGCAATTGCGATGGCAACACCACTAATGTTTCCCATTCCTACCGTTGCAGCAATGGCAGATGATAAAGCTTCATAATGCGATAAATCTCCTGGAGAATCGTGTTTGTCGTATTTTCCTCTTAAAATAGCAATGGCGTGTCCCATATATCTGAAAGGAACCAACCCTGAATATACAAATAAGCATAATCCGCCACCGATTAGTAATATTAATAATGGGATTCCCCATATCCATGAAGAAAAATCAGCAACTAAATTTTGAATATCTGCGAACATAAAATTGTTTTGTTTAGACGAAAGTAGGTAAACCAAGCTCAAAAAAAGAACGATAGCGGTTAATTAACAACTATCGTTCTTTTGTGTGGTTTTATTTTTTTAAAGCAACTACTATTAGTTAATAGAAACACCTTTTTTACCTAAAAATTCAATGTCTCTAAAAAATCCTTCCTGAATTGTGTCTGCTTGAAAAATAAATGTTTTATCATGTAATACATTGTTTTCGAAAAAAGTAACTTGAAATTGATTATCTAAAGTGAATAATTCAGGTTGCATAATTTCGAATTTAGAAGCCGAATTTGCAGGCAATACATCTATTTTTCTTCGAAATAATGATGTCTTTTTTGTGTCAGAAAACCCTTGAGAAACAATTACGACCATTTCTAAAGGCACTTCTTTTTTATTGATTATGTATACACACCATTCATCAGTATTATCTGTCTGGTTTTTTTCTAAAGTGATGGCAATTTCTACATTTTCAACTTTAGGTACGTGAATGTCTTTTCTCATTCTAATTAGTTTAAAAGGAAAGACGAAAGTTTTGAACTTTCGTCTTTATATTGTTTTATTAAATTACCGATTTAAATTGCTCTAAAAAACGTTTGTCGTTTTCGTAAAACATTCTAATATCAGGAATTTGATATAATAACATTGCAATACGTTCAATTCCCATTCCGAAAGCATATCCAGAATATTTATTAGGATCGATATTTGCGTTTTTCAGTACGTTTGGATCTACCATTCCGCAGCCCATAATTTCTAGCCAACCTGTTCCTTTTGTAATTCTGTAGTCAGTTTCAGTTTCTAATCCCCAGTAAATATCAACTTCGGCACTTGGCTCAGTAAATGGGAAATAAGAAGGGCGTAATCTGATTTTCGATTTTCCAAACATCTCTTTTGTAAAATATAAAAGCGTTTGTTTTAAATCAGCAAAAGAAACATCAGTATCAATATATAAACCTTCTACTTGGTGAAAAATACAGTGTGCACGGGCAGAAATATCTTCATTTCTAAAAACTCTTCCTGGAGAAATAGTTCTAATTGGTGGCTCATTATTTTCCATGTAGCGAACTTGTACCGATGAGGTGTGCGTTCTTAATAAAGTATCAGGATTTTTATCAATAAAAAAAGTATCCTGCATATCACGAGCTGGGTGATATTCTGGTAAATTTAAGGCAGTAAAATTATGCCAATCATCTTCAATTTCTGGTCCTTCAGAAACTGTAAACCCAATTCTGTTAAAAACCTCAATGATTTGATTTTTTACTAAAGATATTGGATGGCGAGAACCCAAATTAATTGGTTCTGACGGACGCGTTAAATCTCCGTAAATACCTTTGTCTTCAAAAGCATTATCTAAAGTTTCATTTAACTCGGTAACTTTATTTTCTGCAGATTTTTTTAAATTATTTAATGCTTGCCCAAAATCTTTACGCATTGCTGCATCAACATTTTTAAATTCGGCAAATAAATCTTTTAATAAACCTTTACTACCTAAATATTTTATTCTGAAAGCCTCAACTTCTTCTTTAGAAGTTGCTTGAAAAGCTTTTACATCACCAATCAGTTCTTTTACTTTATCTAACATCTTGTTTTTCGGAATAATTAAGCTGCAAATTTATGATTTTAAAATGAAAAAAGTGTAGGTTTTTACAAGAGTTATCGTCTATTGAAATATATTAAATTAAAAGAGTGTTAAATTCTTAAAAATAAGCAAATAATTGATGTTTTTAAATTTAACAAATTGTAAATTAATTATATTTGCGGAATAAAATTGTTTAAATCATAATATAACATAATTAAAATTATGGAATCTAAAATAAATGCATTTATGGATTACGTTAAGGAACGTAATTCTAATGAACCAGAATTTTTACAAGCTGTTCACGAAGTAGCAGAAACTGTAATTCCATTTATTGAAAACAATCCTAAATATCAAGGAAAAAAATTGTTAGAAAGAATGGTTGAGCCAGAAAGAACTTTAATGTTTAGAGTTCCTTGGGTTGACGATAAGGGAGAAACACAAGTAAACAGAGGTTACAGAGTTGAGTTTAACTCGGCAATTGGACCTTATAAAGGAGGTTTGCGTTTTCATCCATCAGTAAACTTATCAATTTTAAAATTTTTAGGTTTTGAACAAGTATTTAAAAACTCTTTAACAACTTTACCTATGGGTGGAGGAAAAGGAGGTTCTGATTTTAATCCTAAAGGAAAATCAGACAGAGAGGTAATGGCTTTTTGTCAAGCTTTTATGTCAGAGTTATTCCGTCATATTGGTGCTAATACTGATGTTCCTGCGGGAGATATTGGTGTTGGAGGAAGAGAAATCGGATTTATGTTTGGTCAATATAAAAAATTACGTAACGAATTTGTTGGAGTTTTAACAGGTAAAGGTGCTTCTTGGGGTGGTTCTTTAATTAGACCAGAAGCAACAGGTTACGGTAATGTGTATTTTGCACAAAACATGTTAAATGCTAAAGGAGATTCTTTTGAAGGAAAAACAGTAGCTGTTTCTGGATCTGGTAATGTAGCGCAATATGCTACTGAAAAAGCAACAGAGTTTGGAGCAAAAGTTGTGACCATGTCTGATTCTTCAGGATATATTTATGATGCTGACGGAATTGATGCTGAGAAATTAGCATACGTTATGGAAATTAAAAATGTTCGTAGAGGTAGAATTAACGAGTACGTTGAGAAATATCCAAATGCTCAGTTCTTTAAAGGAGAAAGACCTTGGGGAACAAAATGTGATGTAGCTTTACCATGTGCAACTCAAAATGAGTTAAACGGTGAAGAGGCTAAAACATTATTAGCAAACGGATGTATATGTGTTTCTGAAGGAGCAAATATGCCTTCTACACCAGAAGCTGTTGAAGCTTTTATAAACGCTAAAATTTTATTCGCTCCAGGAAAAGCATCAAATGCAGGTGGAGTTGCAACTTCTGGTTTAGAAATGAGTCAAAACTCATTACGTTATAACTGGACTAGAACAGAGGTTGATGCAAAATTACACCAAATTATGAACGATATTCACGCTTCATGTGTTGAGTATGGTACACAAACTGATGGTTTTGTAGATTACGTAAAAGGAGCAAATGTTGCTGGTTTTGTAAAAGTTGCCGATGCAATGTTAGATCAAGGAGTAGTGTAAAACTTACTTTTTTATAATATTTATAAGCACGCTATTTATAGCGTGCTTTTTTATTTAGTATTTTCGATTAAAATAATACGATGAATTGGTCAAAAAGAAAAAATAGATTTACAATTGCTTTTTATAATGTTGAAAATTTATTTGATACTAAAAATAACCCATTAACTGCAGATGATGATTTTACACCGTTAAGTAAGCGGCATTGGAATTATAAAAAGTATCAGAATAAAATAAAAAAAATAACATCAGTTATTAGCCAAATAGGAACGGAGGAGTCTATTTTACCTCCTGTAATTATTGGTGTTGCCGAGGTTGAAAATGCCAAAGTTGTTGAAGATTTAATTAACCATAAACACTTATCTCAATATAATTACGGTTATGTTCACTATGATTCTCCTGATGAAAGAGGAATTGATGTTGCGTTGTTATATAATAAAGATTTTTTTGAAGTAGTTTCTTCTAAAACGTATCCTTTATTTTTAACAAATGCTGCTGGCGAAGTTGATTATACACGCGATTTGTTAGTTGTAAAAGGAAAACTAAATGGAGAATTAATACACGTTTTTGTTAATCATTGGCCGTCAAGAAGAGATGATAGTGATTTAGAAACGAAAGAGAAGCGAATTAAGGCAGCAAAACAGGTGTTAGAGGTTGTTGATGAGATAAATTACCATGAAGAAGCTGCAAAATTTGTTATAATGGGAGATTTTAATGATGATCCAACAAGTGAAAGTATTACTGATTTTTTAGTTACTGATAAGTTTCATAATCCGATGAAAACGTTGTTTAAAAAAGGAATAGGAACTTTAACATACCATAAAGAATGGCATTTATTTGATCAAATTATTATTTCTAAAGATTTTTTTGATTCTAGTAAAAGCAAGCACACTTTTTTAAAAGCTTGTATTTTAAATAAAAAATGGTTGCGATTTTATAAAGGGAAATTTAAAAACAGTCCGTTTAGAACTTATATCGGCCCATGGTATCAAGGAGGCTACTCAGATCATTTTCCAGTATATTTAACTTTTAAACATGATAAATAAAAAATCCCGAGATATAATCTCGGGGTTTTTTATTTTTATAATTAAAGCGATCTATTCTACAGTAACAGATTTAGCTAAATTTCTTGGTTGATCTACATTTTTATTCAACATCACAGCAATATGATATGATAATAATTGAAATGGAATTGTAGTTAATAAAGGTGTGAAAGCTTCTTCAGTATCAGGAATTTCAATTACATGATCTGCAATTTCTTTAACAGCTGTATCACCTTCAGTAACAATGGCGATTATTTTACCGCTTCTAGATTTTATTTCTTGAATGTTACTTACAACTTTTTCGTAATGTCCTTTATTTGTTGCAATCACAAAAATTGGCATATTTTCGTCAATTAAAGCAATAGGTCCGTGTTTCATTTCTGCAGCAGGATAGCCTTCAGCATGGATGTACGAGATCTCTTTTAATTTTAAAGCGCCTTCTAAAGCAACGGGAAAGTTAAATCCTCTACCTAAATACAAGCAGTTTTTAGCATCTTTATAAACCTTTGCTATTTCTTTAACTTGAGCATCAGTTTGCAATAATTTTTCTACTTGAGAAGGAATTTGTTGCATCATTTGTAAATAATTATTTACAGCAG
This sequence comes from Tenacibaculum insulae, assembly GCF_964512435.1. Taxonomy (GTDB): domain Bacteria; phylum Bacteroidota; class Bacteroidia; order Flavobacteriales; family Flavobacteriaceae; genus Polaribacter; species Polaribacter insulae_A. Next base: position 1,393,746 of record NZ_OZ208512.1, read on the forward strand.
AAGTTGATAAAGTTCCTTTGGCTTTTGCAAGTTTTAAGGCAATTAACGAAAGTACCGTTATTTGTGTTGTAAATGCTTTTGTTGATGCAACTCCAATTTCTGGACCTGCATGCGTATAAGCTCCAGCATGTGTTTCTCTGGCAATAGATGATCCAACAACATTACAAATACCAAAAACAAATGCTCCTTTAGATTTTGCTAATTTAATAGCCGCTAAGGTGTCTGCGGTTTCTCCTGATTGAGAAATTGCAATTACTACATCGTTTTCGTTAATAATCGGGTTTCTATATCTGAACTCAGAAGCATACTCTACTTCGACCGGAATACGTGCCATATCTTCAAAAAGATATTCTCCTACCAAACCAGCATGCCATGAAGTACCACAGGCAACAATAATAATTCTATTTGCGTTTGTAAATTTAGAAATATTATCATCAATACCAGCCATACGGATTACTCCTTGATCAGCTAACATTCTACCTCTATAAGTATCAATAATTGCTTTTGGTTGTTCATAAATTTCTTTTAACATGAAGTGATCGTATCCTCCTTTTTCAATTTGCTCTAAGCTTAATTGAAGTTTTTGGATGTTGGCATCAATTTCTTTGTCATTTTCAATTTTATGAATTTTTATTTTTTTATTTTTTTTGATGATAGCCAATTCACCATCTTCTAAATAAATTGCATTTTTAGTATATTCAATAAAAGGAGAAGCATCAGAAGCAACAAAAAATTCTTCGTTATCTTTACCAACACCTATAGCAATAGGGCTTCCTAAACGTGCAACAACTAATTCGTTTGGTTTTGTTTTATCGAAAACAGCAATGGCATAAGCTCCAATAACACTTGTAAGTGCTAATTGCACAGCTTTACCTAATTTACAGTTTTCATTTTTTTTAACTTCTTCAATTAAGTTTACTAAAACCTCGGTATCTGTATCGCTCTTAAAAGTATAACCTCTTGAGATTAATTCTTTTTTTAGAGTGTTGTAGTTTTCAATAATTCCGTTATGAACAATAACTAAATTTTCAGATTCTGAAAAATGTGGATGAGAATTAGTGTCGTTTGGTACTCCATGAGTAGCCCAACGTGTATGCCCAATAGCTATGTTCCCTTTCTTTTTTTGTTTGTCTTTATCGGTGATAACTTCTAAATCAGAAACCTTTCCTTTTGTTTTTGATAAATGTATTGTTTCACCATCATACGTCATAATACCGGCACTATCATAACCTCTGTACTCTAAACGTTTTAATCCGTTTATTACAATAGGGTAAGCCTCTCTATGACCTATGTATCCTGTTATTCCACACATAGTATTTTATTTTTCTTTTGAATATGATATTTTTAAAACGGCTCTTTTGGTTCCGTTAGCAGTTTCATCTCCATCTAATAAAGTAACTCCTCTTGGGTTCCAGTTATATGTACTAACTAAAGGATTTACTGTGGGCGTATCTGTAGGGTTAAATACTTTTAAAACTAAAGGATCTATAGTAACGTTGTCTTCTCTATTTAATAAATTAGTGATGTAATCAGTAATTCTAAAAGTATACTTTTCAGGAGTATCAGTCTCATCAATAGATTCTAATTCACCACCAAAGGTTAAAGCTTCAACATAAGCATCAGAAATGTGAGTAGGTGAAATATTATTGCTACTATTTTTCTTTTCTTGATAAAGAAATAGTTTTTGTGGAACTATATTTTTATCTGTATTTATATTTTGATTGATATAAAAAGATAAAGAAGCATCATTAACTAAAAGGTTTTGATCTCTTAAATCTTGAAGTTTAGTATCATCTAAAATTTTGATTCTAGCCATAGTACCAGCTGTTCCTTGTACTGTAAAGTTGTTGGCAGGAGTTGCTGTTGTTGGCGCTGTCGTTTTGTAAATACTATTTCTTATACCTGATAATGGAAATGTATAGGTGTTTGGTAAGGTGTCTTTTAAAACTAAAGCAGATTGCCCCTCCTCTTTTTGAAATGTTGTGATTGTATAATGAAAATCTACACTAGCTGATGTTGCGTCTCCAATTATATTAAAAGGAACAATACTTCCATCGGTTCCTTCTGATTTTACAATAACACCTCTAAAGTATGAAACGAACGCATCAATAGTTTTAAATTCATCATTTTCAAATTTATCCCAAAAAAGACTTTTCATTTTAGCCATGTCTAAAGGAATCGTTAAAAAAGGTGCTTTGGTTGGAAGTTTTAAAGTGTCTTGATAAGTATTTCCGTTACTAATGTTTCTTGTTAAAATAAACATAGTATCTTTAGGACTAGGCTTAAATGTAAAAGCTGAGTTTTCATTTAAAAGATCAATAATAGGATCATTAACTTGATAATCAAAATCAGATTGAAAACTATTGCTACTAGCCGGATTGTTTGGGTCTAAAGTATTTAAATAAGTGTAGTTTCTAAATACTTTTAAAGGAGTTCCAATATTGGTGTTTCCTAATACAGAATCTAACCTGAAAATAGGTTTTCCGTCACTTTCGGTACCTGTGTTTGTAGCTTTATATGGTAATTTTAAAATAACTTTATCAAGTACAAAAACAGAGTCAATATCTCCATCTTCAGCAGCAGGAGTTTTATCTGTAGTTTTAAGGCTTGTAGGCAAAGATAATTGGCTAACAAAAGAAGATTCTATCGTTTTGTAGTTGTCAGTTTTATAAATACCTAACCAGTATTCTGCTAAGGTATTAATACCAATATTATCCGCTCTAACAGCTTTGTATATGTCGTTTGTATTTGAGTCAGAAATATCAATTTTTTCAATTTCTACATCTAATAAAATCTCACCTGTTTCAAATTTTGTATTGTTAACAACACTACTACCTACGTCGTTAAAATCTTTTTCACACGACAATGTAGCCGCTAAACATAGCAAGCTTACACTAAAAACACCAATTTTTCTAATCATTTGTAATATTATTCGCTTATTTCTAAAACGGTTTCTTTATAAAATTCTAAATAGGCTTCAGCTAAAACTTCTTCTGATTGAAATTCTAAAACTTTAGTCTGTTTTTCGTCAATAAAACTATTGATTTCGTCAGGTAAATCTTCGCTACCTTTTACAATAGCATCTGAGTTTTCAATAGCACTTTTTAAAATATTAATTTGATTAGGTGTTGTTATGGTTGTTATTTTTGAGTCGTCAATTTTATCAAAACGAACTTTGTTTGCTAACTCACCATTTAATTCACCGTCAAAATTAGTATTGTAAAGCGAAGTTACAATCTTACTTTCGGTAAATAATGGTTCTTCTTTATAAAATTCTCTTAAATAAAGTGGTAATAAAGAAGCCATCCATCCATGAATATGAATAATATCTGGTGCCCAGTTTAGTTTTTTAACTGTTTCAACAACTCCTTTGGCAAAGAAAATCATACGTTCGTCATTATCTCCAAACATTTTATCATCTTCATCAGAATATACAGCCTTACGTTTAAAGTACTCGTCATTGTCAATGAAATATACTTGCATTCTTTCTTTAGGAATCGAAGCTACTTTAATAATTAATGGCATATCCATATCATTAATTATTAGATTCATACCAGATAAACGAATAACTTCGTGTAATTGGTGTCTTCTTTCGTTGATTACCCCAAAACGAGGCATAAATATACGGGTTTGAACTCCTTTAGAATGTGCGTTTTTTGCAACATTAAATGCAGTAGACGATAATTCTGTTTCAGGTAAATAAGGTGTTACCTCTGATGAAACATATAATATTCTCTTATCCTTCATTAAATCTGTCTATTTTATTGAAGCCGCAAAAATACGAAAATTTATGCAAAAATGATGTTAAATTGCTAATTTTGCATGTATTTGAACTATTATAGCATGAAAATTTATAAAACTAAATCAGAATTAAAAGATTTTTTATTAAAACATAAAAACGATAAAAAATCAATCGGATTTGTACCTACCATGGGAGCTTTGCATCAAGGACATTTATCACTTGTAAAAAAATCGAAGAAAAAGAATGATATTACGGTAGTGAGTATTTTTGTAAACCCGACTCAGTTTGATAATAAAGAAGATTTAGATAAATACCCGCAAACATTTGATAATGACGTGATGCTTTTAGAAAGTGTTAATTGCGATGTGTTATTTTTTCCATCAGTAGCAGAAATTTACCACGAAGATATTGAAGCTAAGAGCTTTAGTTTTGATGGATTAGAGCACGAGATGGAAGGTAAGTTTCGTGACGGCCATTTTGATGGTGTAGGAACTATTGTAAAAACATTGTTTGAAATTGTAACCCCTGATGTTGCTTATTTTGGAAAAAAAGATTTTCAGCAATTGCAAATCATTAAAAAAATGGTTGAAAAAAACGATATTTCAGTTAAAGTAAAAGGTTGTGCTATTTTTCGTGAAAAAGATGGTTTAGCAATGAGTTCTCGTAATGTTCGTTTAACAAAAGAACACAGAGAAATTGCGCCATTTATTTATAAAACATTAAAAAAAGCAAAGAAAAAGTTTGGCATAAAAAATGCAGATGAAGTTACTAAATGGGTACAAAAACAATTTAAAAAGCAGCCATTATTAGAGTTAGAGTATTTTACTATTGCTGATGAAAAAACACTAAAAACGATTAGTAAAAAAGAAGCAAACCGAAAATACAGAGGCTTTATTGCTGTTTTTGCAGGTGAAATTAGATTAATTGATAACATTCGATTAAAATAAAATCATTCAAAAACAACTCATTAATCATTAAAAAACTATTTTTGCAAAATGTTAGTTCAAGTAGTAAAATCTAAAATCCACCGCGTAAAAGTTACGGGTGCCGATTTAAATTATATAGGAAGCATTACCATTGACGAAGATTTAATGGATGCTGCTGGTATTATAGAAGGTGAGCGTGTTCAAATTGTTAACAATAATAATGGTGAGCGTTTAGAAACTTATGCAATTCCTGGACCAAGAAAAAGTGGAGAAATTACTTTAAATGGAGCAGCAGCCAGAAAAGTTGCTAAAGGTGATGTGCTAATTTTAATTGTATACGCTTTTATGGAATTAGAAGAGGCTAAAAACTTTAAACCTTCGTTGGTTTTTCCTAACGAAGAAGATAATACCCTTACCTAATTTTGAATTTTAAAAAAACTTTAAAAACTATATTACCTCTCGTTTTGGGAGGTTTTTTAGTTTGGTACTCATTGTCAAAAATTTCTTTAGAAACGTTATTGCAATACTTTAAAGATGCAAATTATAGTTGGATAACTTTAGGGTTGTTTTTCGGCGCTTTAAGTCATTTGTCAAGAGCATATCGCTGGAAGTTTTTATTAGAACCAATGGGGTATAAACCTAATTTTGGTAACAGTACCATGGCGGTTTTAGTAGCATACCTAGTAAATTATGCAGTGCCAAGAGCTGGTGAAGTATCCCGCGCAGCGGTAATGACAAACTACGAGGATATTCCGTTCGAAAAAGGATTTGGTACCATTGTAGCAGAACGAATTGCCGATTTAATTATGATGCTATCAATCATCGCAATTACACTTTTTGTGCAATTCGACTTTATTTATGAGTTGCTTACTAAAAATTTTGATTTAACAAAAATACTTATAGGCATAACTATATTGTCAACTCTTTTTTTCGTTTTTACCCGTTATGTAAAAAAAGCAACATCAGGTATTGGATTAAAAATCAAAACTTTTTTTTCAGGCTTAGTAGAAGGAGTAACGAGTATTTTAAAAATGAAAAATAAGTGGGCATTTATTTTTCATACTGTGTTTATTTGGGCAATGTATGTAGCTATGTTTTGGGCTACAATACCGGCAATAAATGATTTAAATGTTCCTTTTGGTGGCGTTTTAATCGGTTTTATTGCAGGTGCTTTTTCAATAGCAGCCACTAACGGAGGTATTGGTTTATACCCTGTAGCAGTAGCTGGTGCTTTGGCATTGTTTGGTATTTCAGAAGAACCCGCAACCGCTTTTGGTTGGATTATGTGGACAGCCCAAACAGCAATGATTATTGTTTTTGGAGGTTTAGCATTTTTATTTTTACCAATTTATAATAAAAATAAAAAGTAATTGGGCGTTCCCTTACAGGTCGTGCTTTCACTGCTCGCTTTTTTTGAAAAAAACAAAAAAGAGCTCAAACAAACCGTTCAATCACTAACGCAGGTATATTTATAAATTTTCAGGCAAGTGTAAATTATCCAGATTACTTTGTAACTTTGATAACTTAAAATTTTTCAACTAAACTATAAATGGCAAAAACCAAAACTACTTTTTTCTGTCAAAATTGCGGAGCGCAACATGCACAATGGAGCGGACAATGTAATACTTGTAAAGAATGGAATACTATTGTAGAAGAGGTAATTCAAAAAGAAGAAAAAAGAAGTTGGAAAACTCCTGAAAATACGAATAAAAGAATCTCAAAACCTCTACGAGTAGAAGACATTCAGTTGAATCCTGAAGAGCGTGTTGAAACTAAAAATAACGAACTAGATACCGTTTTAGGTGGCGGAATCGTAAAAGGAGCTGTTGTTTTATTGGGTGGTGAACCGGGAATTGGTAAGTCGACTTTATTATTACAAATTGCTTTAAAAATTCCGCAAAAAGTATTGTATGTTTCTGGAGAAGAAAGTCAGTCGCAAATTAAAATGCGTGCCGAACGTTTAGAAGCTACCAATTCTAATTGTTTAATTTTAACAGAAACCAATACCCAACAAATTTTTAAAAACATCGAAGAAGTTCAACCAGATGTTTTGGTAATTGACTCTATTCAAACATTACACACAAATTCTATTGAAGCATCTCCTGGTAGTATTTCTCAAATACGTGAAACTTCAGCAGAATTAATAAAGTTTGCCAAAGAAACAGCAACTCCGGTTTTATTAATTGGTCATATTAATAAAGAAGGACATATTGCAGGACCAAAAATTCTAGAACACATGGTAGATGTTGTTTTGCAGTTTGAAGGCGATAGAAATCACACATATCGTATTTTACGTTCTCAGAAAAACCGATTTGGTTCTACTGCCGAACTCGGAATTTACGAAATGTTGTCAAGCGGATTACGAGAAGTTTCAAATCCGTCTGAAATATTAATATCAAAAAAAGATGCAGATTTAAGCGGAACTGCCATTGCATCAACTTTAGAAGGTATTCGTCCTTTAATGATTGAGATTCAAGCCTTGGTATCAACGGCTGTTTATGGTACACCACAACGAACTACAACGGGTTATAATTTAAAGAGATTACACATGATTTTGGCTGTTTTAGAAAAGAGAGCGGGCTTTAAATTAGGTGCAAAAGATGTGTTTTTAAATGTTACTGGAGGAATACATGTAGATGATCCTGCGATAGATTTAGCAGTAGTTGCGGCTATTTTATCATCTAATCAAGATATGGCAATAAACCCGAATGTTTGCTTTGCCGCCGAGGTTGGTTTAGCGGGTGAAATTCGCCCTGTATCAAAAATAGATCAACGAATTACAGAAGCAGAAAAATTAGGATATAAAAGTTTTGTAACATCAAAATACAACAAAATAACAAGTAAAAATCATTCTATAAAACTAGTTTTAGTAAGTAAAATAGAAGAAGCTTTTGCAACTTTGTTTGCTTAGATTATTCAAATAAATTAACTTCGGGAGTAAGTACTATAACCTTATTAGTAAGTGTTTTTAGAGTTAAGTTTTTATTTTTTAAAATAAGCTTAATTTGATATTCTCTAATGTCATCATTTCCACCAAAGGCGTTACTTTCTTTTCCGTTAAGAGATTTAATTTCTTGACCTATTTTTAAATCTGGGTACTTTTTAATATTAGGATTAGAACTTTTTACAGCGATAATAATTTTACCGTTTATTTTAGCTAACCTAAAACCAAATGATTTCTTAGGAATAGGGTTTATGTTAGTTGTTCTTGGTAATAAAATTAATTGATTATTTACATGGTTAAATAGTAAGTTGCTATGCCTAAATGGTCTGTTACCTATTCTGGCAAAATCGGTTTCGGTTGAATTTAAACTTAGTTCTATTGGGTGGTTAAAAACTTGTTGATTTATAGAGTAATTAAAATCTTTAATTTGGTATAAAGTACTTTCTTCTGAAACTCCACTTAAAGAAAAAGCAGCAATTCCATTGCTTATCATTTTTTTAGAATTTTCAAATAATTCTTTAGCCCCAAAAGGTAATTGTAAATGATCTGAATTATAACCAAAATCAATATGAACACCAGCAGTGTGACCGTTTATAGATAATTCAGTAAACATCATATTGTTTTCCTGAAGTTGAAAGTTAATTACCTTTCCTTTTTCTTGAAAAACATTTTTAGATATGATAGCAATTTTGTTGTCAAAATCAAACTTCCAATTTAATTTTTTAATAATATTCTGACCTACAACTCCTAATATTTTCTTATCTGTTTGTAGGTTGTTTTTTGTGTTTATCATTAAAACAGGTAAGTTATCTATATTTGTAGAACCTAATTTTATATGGTTAATTACAATATGAGACAGTTTTATTTTTTTATTAATTCCGTCATTTACTTTACTTTCTGTTTTTGTTGATTTTTTTATTGAAGAAACATTAAAATAAGTAGTATCTATCGCAGATATTGAAAAACCATTATCCCATAAAAAATCACCTTCAATATTTCCTATTTTCATTTTGATTAATATTAAATCGTTCCATATTTTTATAGGAATAGTGTCATTGTTTTTTTTAACAGAAAGAATTCCTTGATTAAAAATATCTAGATTACTTTTTGTTTGAGAAAAAACATTGAATGAAACTAAAATTACTAGTAAAGTTAATTTTTTATACATGTTAGGTTGATTTTTTTATAAAGAATACCTTAGCAGTAAGGCGATTTGAAACAGTTTTCCGTACCCTTAATTTTGTGCAATTTTATAAAAATGTACTATTAAAAATACCTTGCCTAATGGCAGAAATTGCCACAGATAATCTTAATGCTTGATCTATAGCTTTTGGATCTTGACCTAAGTTTTTTAAGCTTGTCATATGGCTATTAAAACACATATAACCGCCATTGATTATTGAAAAGGCGATACATGCGTAATGGTAAGCCAGTTCATCTGTTATTTTTAAGGATTGAAACGGTTGAAAACCTAAACTATCTATAGTTCCGCCTGCATTAACAGGATGAACATTTCGTCCCATAAAATACGGATTTGTTACACTCATTCTAGAAGATGCAATAAATACAGTTCTCTTTTCTTCCTTATTTAATTCTCCTACTTTTTCTTTGATATATGAAACAATTTCGGTGTCTTTAGTTACAATACTCGAAGCCCAAGCAACTATTTTTATATGTTGTTTGCTTAAAAAATCATTTTCTTTTAAGGTTTCTTCTAATAACTTTTCTTGATCTTTTATTTCAGGTATTTCTGTCAATATTTTGTTAAGTAAATCCATTTTAAGAGTTGCTTTTTTTGTTAAAAAATGAAGTTTATAAGAGCTTTTAAATTAGTGTTTTTAATAATGCGATTAACAACATCCACCACCATCGTAATGATAGGTAGATTCTGAGAAGAAAATATCATCTCTTCCTAAAGCTTTTAAAGCTGCGGCTGTTTTATCGCAAATTGCTAAAGGTTGATTTTTTAATAATGTATGTCCCTCTCCGTCATCAAAATAATCCTCGTCACCGTAATAAATGGCTGCCTTTCCTGTAAAAATACAAGGACCGTCTGCTGGCATTGGGTCTTTAATTGCGGCAACCTCAATAGATTCTATATAAATTAATTCATCTGTTGGATAATTCTTAGGGTCTAAAATACGGTATGGTTTTCTAGCTCTAATTTCAATGGTTCCAAAACCAGCATCAGTTAAGGCTTTTACATAATTTTCGATTGATAAACTACCACTTAAACACAAGGCGCGTAAACGTTCATCATTGCGTAATTCATCGTTCATTTCTTGCTCGCAAGTTGGGTCACTCATTACTAATCGTCCGTGAGGTTTTAAAACACGATACATTTCTGCAATTGCTTTTTGTAAATCGTCTTCTTTAAAAATATTGAATAAACAATTCTGCGCGGCAACATCAATCGAATTATCTTCTACAGGTAAATTCATGGCATCACCTTTACGTAAATCAACAAAATCACTTTTAAACCAGTCATTTTGTTCTTCAGCAATTTTAAAATTTTTGCGAGATGCTTCTAGCATTTCATCAACCACATCTAAACCAATTACGCCGCCTTTATTTCTGTTAAAATAGGCAAATTGTAATAGTTCCATTCCGCCACCAACACCAACATATAACATTTTCGGATTATTGGTTAAATCGCGTGCATGCACAGTAGAACCACATCCGTAGTTCATTTCTTGCATAATTTTAGGAATCTTTAATCCTGGTAATTCCCAAATAGGATTTGTAGTACAGCAAAGACCAACATCTGGTGTTAAGGCAGCTTCTTTATATACGTTTTTTGTGGTTTCTAAGTAACTCATATTCTTTATGATAAAAGAAACAAGAGGTAAGATTTTCTATGTAGTTGTCTTAGTTCTTGATTCTATAATTTAGTAATTAATTCTTTAAATAATGTAATCATTTTTGGTTCTGCTTTTCCAGCAACTGCAATAATTTCTGCAATATCAACAGGTTGTAAATTTTTAGGATCACATTCATCTGTTAATACTGAAACGGCTGCACAGGGCAAGTTTAGTTGTTTGGCAACAATAACTTCGGGTACAGTACTCATACCAACAGCATCAGCTTCTAAAATTTGTAACATTCTGTATTCTGCTCTTGTTTCTAATTGTGGACCAACTACACTTGCATACATGCCTTCGTGCAATTGTATGTCGTTGTCTTTTGCAATTCCTTTCAGCTGACTGTTGATTTTTTTAGAATACGGTTCTAACATATCAGCAAAGATGTTTCCGAACTCGTTTGCTCCTTTAAAAGCCAACGGAGAACTTCCTTGCAGGTTAATATGATCTTCGAGTAACATTAAGTCGCCTTTTTTATAAGAAAGATTAATGGCTCCGGCAGCGTTAGAAATTAATAAAGTTGAAATTCCTAAACCGTGCATGGTTCTAATTCCGTAAGTAACTTCCCAAAGATTGTATCCTTCATAGACATGAAAACGACCCGACATTACAATAACCTTTTTACCTGATAATGTTCCGTAAATTAGTTTCCCTGAATGAAACTCAACCGTTGCTTGTGGGAAATTCGGAATATCAGCGTACGCAATTTCTTTTTCGATAGAAATTTCATCAACTAATTTACCCAAACCGGTACCAAGTACAATTCCGATTTCAGGATTCGTAATTCCGTTTGATTTTAAAAAATCTATTGTTTCTTGTAATTGTTGTTTTTTCATTAGATATTTTCTTTAGACCTTCATAGGTTTTTAAATTCTGTGAGGTCTTGTATTATAAAAATTGTTGAAATGCTGAATGGTTTTCAATATCCTCAATTACATCAACATCATTCAGTTTTGCTAACAAATGTACGCTTACTTTTTGTAAATCGTTAAGCGTATCTTTTCTTACAGATGCTGTTCCCCATTCTTTATTTTTAAAAATATGAGGTTGTAATTTTTTCATTCCTAAAAGATAATACCCGCCATCTTCGGCAGGGCCAATTACTACATCATTTGTGTTTAATTTAGTAAAAGCATCTTCAATAATATTTGGAGTTAAATCGTACAAATCGCTTCCGATAATCATTACTTTTTCATAGTCCTTATCAAAAGAATTTTTAAAAGCATTTTGCATTCTAATACCTAAATCTTCACCAATTTGTTGATGTTTTTGATAAATATTAGCGTCCCAAATATCATTTTTACGAACTTTTACCGAATAATAAACTGCTTTATCGCAAGTAAGATTTTGTGTAACTTCTTTAGTTTTGTCGAGTAGAAATTTATAAATAGTTAAGGCAGTTTTATCGCCAACAGACTTTGCTAATCGCGTTTTTGCTTTTCCTAACTCAGGATTTCTTGTAAATATTAAAAGTAAATTTTTACTCATAAACTTTAATGCCTTTTTTTAACCAAACACTCCAATCTTTATTAAAAGTATGTACTTTTTCTGTTACTTTTTCTTCGGATGTATATACTTTGTTGTTGCTGTTTTTCCACTCAAAAATTCCGCCAAACAAATTATAAACATTTTTAAAACCTGCTTTTTGAAGTTTTTCAGCAATGTCTTCAGATCGGATTCCGAGTGAACAGTACACAACAATTGTTGCATTTTTATCCTTTAATTTAGCAGTGGTTTTACTCAAATTAAAATTATCATAACCAACGTGAATGGCATTTTTAAGATGACTCACGTTGTATTCTTTTAATTCTCTAGCATCTAATAAAATAGTTTTATTGTCGCCTTGAGCAGGGTCGAAAGTTTTTTTTATTTTTTCGTTTAAATCATCAACAAAAACATACGAAACACTTTCTGTATTGTATTTCTTCAATAATTTTTTCAAACTTTTTTGAGAGAAAGAATTTATTGAAATCAGTAAGAAAAAAAATATAAATTTATTCATCTCGTTAAAAATAATTAGTAGCTATTTCCCGCTTTCTGCACTCGCTCTCTGCGAGGAGCTCAAACAAATGCTTCAATCGGGGCTAAACTTATTTACTAAGGTTTAAGAACTATAACAAAAATAGTCTATCATTTTAAATAGCTTAACATCTCGATTGTGCTCGATATAACAACCTCTGTTATGCAACAACACCTTGGCAACTACTTCCTGCGCCAGCAGTACAGCCGTAACAATGTTGATTTATAATTATATCTCTGTTTTGTAACAATTCTTCGTTATAGTCGGAAATGTGTTTTACTTTAGAGTTTACTTTTAAGTTTAACATTTGATTAAAATCGCAATCATATAAAAATCCATCCCAACTTACCGATAAAGTGTTGGTACACATTACGTTTTCTACTGCTGTAGGATTGTAAGCTTCTACTAAAGAATACATATAATCTTCGTAATTTTCAGAAGCGATTAAATAATCTAAAAATCGACTGATTGGTAAATTAGTAATGGCAAAAAGTGAATTAAAATCGATGTTAAAATCATCTTTCAATGTCTTTTTAAAATCGTTTTCTAATGCCATTTGATCTCCAGGTAAAAATGCTCCTGAAGGATTATAAACCAAATCTAATTTTAAATCAGAACCTTCCATTCCGTAGCCAACTTCATTTAGCATTTGTAGTGCTTTAATAGATTTATCAAAAACACCATCACCACGTTGTTTGTCAGTTTTTCCACGTGTCCAGTGCGGCATCGAAGAAACTACATGTACATTGTGTTTTTTAAAAAAGGCTGGTAAATCGTGGTATTTTTTGTTTGCTAAAATGATTGTTAAATTAGAACGAACAATAAAATCTGTAATTCCTGCTTTTGACGCTTCTTCTACAAACCATCTAAAATTTGGATTCATTTCTGGTGCACCACCTGTTAAATCTAAAGTGTGCGCTCCTGTTTTTTTTATCACCTCTAAACATTGTTGCATGGTTTCGGTTGTCATAATTTCTTTACGATCCGGACCTGCATCAACATGGCAATGCGCACAAACTTGATTACACATATAACCTAAGTTAATCTGTAAAATTTCTAGTTTTTTAGGGCGTAGTGGAAACAGATTAGTTTCCTTTATTTTTTTAGCAAAGGTTGGTAACTCTCCGTCAGTAAAAATGCCGTTTGATAAAATTTCCAATTGACGTTGCGTATTTGCTAAATCGTTATTTCTTGCTAAAAGCGATTTTTTCATCTTAATATTTTAGAATTCTTTCAGGTCGATTGCAGTCGAAACCTAAATATTACCTTTCAACTGTGCTCGAGGAGATATTTTTGAAGATAATTACATTTCAAGTTTATTCACTTTGTTCATCATTTGAACTCCATGAACTAAAGTTGTACCGCTTTTTATGGCAGCACCAACATGAAGCGCTTCCATCATTTCTTCTTTAGTAATTCCACGTTCTAAGCCATCTTTTGTGTACGCATCTATGCAATATGGACATTGTTCTGTATGTGCAACAGCTAAGGCGATTAAGCTTTTTTCGCGAGCCGTTAAAGCACCTTCTTCAAATACTTTTCCGTAATAATCAAAGAATTTGTTTCCAAGTTCCTCGTTCCATTCTGTTATTTTTCCGAACTTACGTAAATCGGCAGGATCGTAATATGTTTTTGACATGTGTTTTATTAAGTTGAAAAGTAAAAATACAAATTGTTTTCAGAATTATTTTGATTAAAAAGTATCATTGCGGATTATTTTCCGTTCAAATTCCAATCGTATTCTAAAAAGCTAATTTTTGCTTTTTTATTGATTTTGATGTTCGAATATTGATTTAAAAATTCAATAAGAGTACTTTTTTTGGTAAAATCACCTTTAAACCATTCGAAAATTTTTGAGAGTTGTATTTTATTAGCAGTTATCTTGTTTCTGTTAGCATCATTAATGAATTTTTTCATTAATTCGTTCGTTTTACTTTGGTAATTAGCTTCTGTAAAAGCGAAATTTCCTAATTGCGGGCAAGAACCAGAAGCACAATTTACGACTACATGAATTTTAGGGTCGTTAAATTTTTTACGTAAAATTTGATGCTCAATATAATTTAAAGTATATGTCTTGCCTCCAACTTTTGCAAACGGAATATTCCAAGCATCTTTTCCTTTCTGTTTAATATTTAAAATACTTTTTAAAGGGTAGTTGTCTAAGATTATTTTTATAGTGTAAGCATTATAGGTGTTTACCCAAAAGGCTTTGGTTTTTGCTGCCGACCAATTTCTTTGAGGTATCGTTTTGTTTAAATAGCTTAAATAAGAATCAAGTTTAGTTTCTTCTTTTTGTAGGTTTTTATAATCTACAAATCCAGTACTGTTAACATGTTTTTTTAATAAAGTATTAAAAACACTTGTTTGTCCGAAGGAGTTTATAAAAAAAGTTAAGCTTAATACTAAAAGTAGTTTACGCATGGTTGGTTATTTTAATCTGATACTTTAGACGTTTCTTTTATTAATAGATTACAAAGAATATTCCGTTTTTTAAAAACGAGAGTTAATGATATAATTTAGTAAAAAAGAATTGTTGTTTATTCTTTTAGATAATTTATTAGTTGATAAAAATAAACAAAGAAAAACTGTATAGAAAATAAGTGTGCTAAAGAGGTTGTAAATTGCTAGGAAAGTGTTAAAAATAAAAAAACCTTAACAAATAAATGTTAAGGTTTAGTACTGAAGGCGGGACTTGAACCCGCACGGACATTACAGTCCATTGGATTTTAAGTCCAACGTGTCTACCAATTCCACCACTTCAGCTGGTGTATGTATAATATTTTTTTGACTGTTTCTTAAAATAAGCCTCGTTAATAAAAACGAGGCTTAGTACTGAAGGCGGGACTTGAACCCGCACGGACATTACAGTCCATTGGATTTTAAGTCCAACGTGTCTACCAATTCCACCACTTCAGCTTTTGATTGTAAACAATCAAATTGGTATATTTTTAAGAAAGTCTCAGAGCGAAAGACGGGATTTGAACCCGCGACCCCCACCTTGGCAAGGTGATGCTCTACCCCTGAGCTACTTTCGCGTAGTCAAAAATTATTTTAATGAACGTTGCATTACTGCGAATGCGGGTGCAAATATAACACCTTTTTTTAAACGGCAAAACAGTTTTTAATTTTTTTTCTATTTCGATTACTATTATTTTTTATGGCGGTTAAGTAAGAAAGAAATATCTTTGCCCCAAAAATAAAAAATAGAAGTGGACACGATCTCATCTGTAAATACTAAAACTTCCTTAAAATCAATGTTTAACGACTTTAAGCAATTAACAAAAGTAGGTTTATCTATTAGTGTTGTTTTTACTTCTGTTACAGGATATTTATTAGGAGCAGAAACTATTGATTATACGATTGTTTTATTATTAGCGATTGGAGGTTATTTAATGGTGGGGGCATCAAACGCATTTAATCAAGTTATCGAAAAAGATATTGATGCGCTAATGCAGCGAACTAAAAATCGCCCTTTACCAGCCGGAAGAATGCAAGTAACTACTGCTTTAATAATAGCAACTATTTTTACAATTGCTGGTATTGGTATTTTATATGCTATTAATCCGAAGTGTGCTTTATTTGGGGCAATTTCTATATTTTTATATACAAGTGCATATACACCTTTAAAGGCGGTAACACCATTGGCAGTTTTTGTAGGTGCTATACCAGGAGCAATTCCTTTTATGCTAGGTTGGGTTGCTGCAACAGGTAAATTTGGTGTTGAAGCAGGTTTTTTATTTATGATTCAGTTTTTTTGGCAATTTCCACATTTTTGGGCTATTGGTTGGTTGCAATTTGAAGAATATAATAAAGCAGGATTGCACATGTTACCTATGGATAAAAAAGATAAAGGTGCTATTGTTCAAATAATTTTTTATACCTGTATAATGATTTTAATATCGGTTGCGCCAGTTTTAAAAGTAACAGGTAACTTATATATATATCCATTAACCGCCGTAATAATTTTATTATTAGGTTTGTTAATGTTGTATTACGCTTTTCAATTATATAAATCAGAAAAAAACACAGATGCACGAAAATTAATGTTGGCAAGTGTTTTTTATATTACAATCGTACCCATTATTTATGTGGTAGATAAATTTTTACACTAATGAGTGAACAAACTTTACAAGAAGAATTAAAACAAGGTAAAAGAAAATCAGCAAAACCAATGTTGTGGGTTGCAATGATTAGTATGGTAATGTTTTTTGCGGGACTAACCAGTGCATACGTGGTTAGTATGAAACGCGAAGATTGGGTTACGTTCGATTTACCACAATCATTTTTTATAAGCACATTTTTAATTGTGTTAAGTAGTGTAACTTTAATTTTTTCTCAAAAATTATTAAAAAAAGGAAATTTAAAGGCATCATTTGCGTTTTTAGTCGCAACTTTAGTCTTAGGTTTGGGGTTTGTGTGGTATCAATATGTAGGTTTTAACGAATTAAAATCTGTTGGATTATATTTTACTGGTCCAGAAAGTACCGTGTCAACATCCTTTATAATAGGAATAACATTTATGCATATTTTGCACCTGTTAGCAGGGGTAATTGTATTATTAGTAGTAATTTATAATCATTTTAAAAAGAAATATTCAGCGTCGGATATGCTTGGGTTTGAGTTAGGTGGAATCTTCTGGCATTTCGTAGATGTTTTATGGATTTATCTATTTTTCTTTTTCTATTTCATAAGATGATGAAAAATGCGTAATTTTGGCGCACTGTTTTAACAAAAATTAACAAAAAGAGATTTATGGAAGCAAATATTGCTGTAAATTCTGATAAGAAAGAAGCCTGGGGCGGAGGTGGTGAAAAACCATTTGGCGCTAGTTATGGTAAAATGATGATGTGGTTTTTCATCGTTTCAGATGCATTAACTTTTTCGGGTTTTTTAGCCGCGTATGGTTTAACACGTTTTAAATTTATTGATTCTTGGCCGATTGCCGATGAAGTGTTTACTCACTTTCCAGGATTACATGGTGTACACGCACCGATGTATTATGTCGCGTTAATGACATTTATTTTAATTGTATCATCAGTAACTATGGTGTTAGCAGTTGATGCTGGTCATCAAATGAAACAAAAGAAAGTTGCTTGGTATATGTTTGCAACGATCATTTTCGGAATTATTTTCGTTGGATCGCAAGCATGGGAATGGAAAAACTTTATTAACGGTTCTTACGGAGCAGTTAAAACTAGTAATAATCATATTTTACAGTTTGTAAAAGATGGTCATCAGATAGCTTTAGCCGATTTTGTTCATGAAGGACGTAAGGATGAAAGAATTCAACACAAGCGCGAAAACGGATTGTGGTTTGAGAAAGAGGCTACAATATCAGAATATTCTGTAGCACAAATTCAAGATGCCTTTAAAGCAGATCCATCTTTATTAATAAGGATAGAGAAGTTAAATCCTGAAACTAAACAGAAAATAATCTTATCAAGAGAAGAAAGTTTAGCAAAATTAGCTTTAGCAAATCAAGTTGTTGAAGGAGCTAATTTACATGTAAACGAATACGGTAATCCTATTTTTGCAGATTTCTTTTTCTTTATTACAGGTTTTCATGGTTTTCACGTATTTTCTGGAATTCTTATTAATATCATCATTTTCTTTAACGTTGTGTTAGGTACTTACGAACGTAGAGGACATTATGAAATGGTTGAGAAAGTAGGTTTATATTGGCACTTTGTAGATTTAGTTTGGGTATTTGTATTTACCTTCTTCTACTTAGTTTAATAAAAAAACGATATTAAAAATGGGTCACGCACACGAATCGAACAAGAAAAGAATTTGGGTTGTTTTAGCAATCTTAACAATTATAACAACTGTAGAGGTAGCTTTTGGTATTGTAAAACCAGATGCATTACATTTACACGGATGGGGAACTAGCTGGTTAAACTGGTTGTTTATTATTTTAACATTAGTAAAAGCATATTATATTGCTTGGGCTTTTATGCACTTAGAGGGTGAAAAAAAATGGTTTAGACGCGCTATCGTTTGGACAGCCGTTTTCTTAATCTGTTACTTAGTAACTTTAGTGTTAATAGAAGGAGGTTATTTACACGAAACATTAGCACCATTAGTAAAATGGTAATGATATAAAAATTTTAAAAAAAGGTGGTTTTAACCACCTTTTTTTTACTTTAATTAGAACTGAAAAGAATGAGTAAAGCTAAAAAGTTTATTGTTTTGTTTGCACTATTTATAGTGCCTTTATTATTTTATATATTCCTGTCAATGGGGATAAATAATTTTGCAAAACTACCAGTGGTTACTAAAAATGTTATTGATATTTCATCAATAAGTAAAAAACATCAGTTTGATAGAAAAATATCTGTAGTTACTTTTTTAGGTAATAATATTGATATAGCAAAAAGTGAAATGTTTAATTTGAATGAGAAAATTTACAAACCATTTTACGATTTTAACGATTTTCAATTAATTGTAATTGCTCCAAAAGGAACGGAAGATGAAGTGGCTAAGTTTCAAAAGAAAATAGCCGATTTTACCAATATGATTAAATGGAATTTTGTTTTTGCTGATGAGGTAGAGATTAAAGTGCTTTACGATAGTTTTAAAACCAACCAATCTTTAGATAACAATTTGCATTCATCAAAAGCATTTATTATTGATAAAAATGTAAATTTAAGAGGAAGAATTGATGATAAAGATAGCGCTGATGGTAAACTATTTGGTTATAATATGACATCGGTAGCAGAGCTTAAAAATAAGATGAATGATGATGTTAAAGTTGTTTTAGCAGAATATCGTTTGGCTTTAAAAAAGAACAACGCAGATAGAGAAATTTAGAAAATCTAAACATGAAAAAGCAAAATTATTCATACATCGGTATTTCTTTTATTATTTTATTATTCGGAATTTACGCAGTGCCAAAAATTGTAAAACATTTTCAAACGGCCAATTTGCATAAGTTTACTAAAGTTCCTGCTTTTGAGTTTATCAATCAAGAAAATAAAACGATTAGCAATACAAATTATCAAGACAAAGTGTATGTAGTGGAGTTTTTCTTTGCTACTTGCCCATCAATTTGCCCAATTATGAATGCTCGAATGGTAGAAATTCAAAATGAATTTATGGGAAATCCTAATTTTGGAATTGCCTCTTTTTCTATCACTCCAGATATTGATACGCCAAATCAATTAAAAAAATATGCCACTAAAAACGGTATCAACCATAAAAATTGGCATTTACTTACAGGTAAATCTGAAGATGTAGTGTATGGTTTATCAAACGAAGGTTTTAAACTTTTTGTAGGTAAAGGAGAAGTTTCTCACGGAGGATTTGAGCACTCTGGTTTGTTTGCTTTGGTTGATAAAGACGGATACATTCGCTCACGTTACGATGAACATGGTAACCCAATTATGTACTATAGAGCGTTAGATGAGCATGGTTTTGGAAATCAGATAACAGAATTAAAACAAGACATTAAATTATTATTAAAGGAGTAATATGAGTGTTGAAGAAAAAAAATATAAAAAATTAATTACCATTGTTTCTATTGTAATTCCGTTAGCTGTAGCAGCTTTATTCGGGATTAAAATACCAAACGTTGAACCGTTATCGTTTTTGCCACCAATTTACGCAAGTGTAAATGGTTTAACGGCTGTTTTATTAGTAGCCTCAGTAATTGCAATTAAAAAAGGAAACAGAAAATTACACGAACAATTAAATACTACTGCAATAATTTGTTCAGTATTATTTTTAGTAATGTATGTAGCGTATCATATGACCTCTGATTCAACTAAGTTTGGAGGAGAGGGAGTTATAAAATACATTTATCTGTTTATTTTATTTACGCATATTGTGTTATCAATAGTAGTAATACCATTTGTGTTAATTACCTTTATGAGGGCTCGTTTAGGTAATTTTACAGAACATAAAAAAATAGCAAAAATTACATTTCCGTTATGGTTATATGTTGCTGTAACTGGTGTAATTGTATATTTAATGATATCTCCATATTATGTATAAAAAACTTTTTTTAATTTTAATATTACTGTTTGTTTCTGTAAATACATCAGCACAATGTGCCATGTGTAAGGCAGTTGTTGAAGGTGGAAATGAAACTGTTGCAGAAGGAGTTAATAACGGAATTACTTACTTAATGGTGTTTCCTTATGTTTTGGTAGGTGTTTTATTTTACTTTATTTATAGACATAAAAAGGCTGAAAAAAACTAATTCTTATAATAAGATTATTTTTTTGTAACATATTGTGTTTTTGGTCGTCATATTAAAAAAGTTAAAAATAAATGTTCGGTTTTAAATCATTTAGTGTTCGAAATCAAACAATTTACAGTAACGTTTTTAATCAAACAATTGATATATAGTTGATTAAGTGTTATTTCTTTTTAGGAATGTTAATTGACTAACTTATAATGAACCAAAAAATATTCGTTTTGAAAACAAAATTTGTACTAGTAGCAGCTTTATTTATTTCTTTAGCTGGTTTTTCTCAAAAACAATGGACACTTAAAGAGTGTGTTGATCATGCATTAAAAAACAATATTACTGTTAAACAAAATAAGTTTAATATTGATATTGCTGAAACAGATGTAAAAAACGCTAGGGGTAATAAATTGCCATCTGTAAATGGTTCTACAAGTGGAAACTTAAGATTTGGTTCTGGATTTGATCCTGTAACTAACGACAGAGTTTCTACAAGTAATTTTGGTGGATCTTTTGGGGTATCTGCAGGTATTACAGTTTTTAATGGTTATAGAGTTTTAAATACTTATAAGCAAGCAAAATTAGGCGTAGAAGGAAGTAAGCTAGACTTAGAAGTGATAGAAAATGATATTGCTTTAAGTGTTGTTAATTCGTATTTAAATGCCTTGTTTGCAAAAGAAAACTTAGCCGTTTCTAAAGTTCAAGCAGAAATAAGTAAAAAGCAAATTGAACGCGCAAAAGCTCAGTTTGAAGCTGGTGCTGCACCAAAAAGCGATTTATTAAATGTGCAATCTACAGCATCTAGTGACGCTCAAAATGTAGTTACTCAAGAAAACGCTTTAAACTTAGCGTTACTTAACATCTCTCAACTTTTACAAATACCTTTTAATAATTTTGATGTAGCTAAAATTGAGGTAAATTCACCTTCAGCAGCAATGCTTTATAGTAGCTCTGAAGAGGTATATAAAAAGGCATTAATTAGTAGACCAGAAATTGCTAGAGCAAAGTTAAATATCGAAAATTCTGATCTTTCTATCGCAATTGCAAAATCGGCATATATGCCTTCAGTTTCTGTATCTGGAAATGTGGGAACAAATTACGGGTATAACTTAGATTTACCAAGCGGTTTTACTAATACAGATTTTTTAACTCAATTAGATAACAACTTAGGTTATGGTGTTGGATTTAGCGTAAATATTCCAATTTTTAATGGATATAAAACTGATGCCAACGTAGAGCGTTCAAAAATTAGTAAGCTAATTACTGAAACAAGATTAGAAAGCGCAAAATTACAATTACAACAAACGATAGAAAAAGCTTTTCAGGATGCAAAAGCTGCAGCAAAATCATTTGAAGCTGCAGAAAAATCTTTAGAAGCACAAAATGAAGCTTTTAAAAATGCGCAACAAAGCTATAATTACGGAGCAATGACTTTGTTTGATTTTGATCAAGTTCGTAACCGTTTAGTAAATGCAGAAGGTGCTATGATTAGAGCAAAATATAATTATGTGTTTACCACAAAAGTGTTAAAGTTTTACTACGGAGAAAATATTTTAGTAGACTAAAAACAATTTAAATTTTTATAAAAACTCATCAGTTAGCAAGCTGATGAGTTTTTTGTTTTTTAAGAGTATCTTTGCTTAAATTTTTAGAAATTGGCAATTATACTTAACATAGAAACTGCAACCAAAAATTGCTCGGTATGTATAGCTAAAAACGGAGAAGTTTTAGCGATTAGAGAATTAAATGATGGCAATTATTCACATGCAGAAAAATTACATCCATTTATTCAAGAGCTTTTATCAGAAGCTAAAATTACATCAAAACAAATAGATGCTGTAGCTGTAAGTAAAGGTCCGGGTTCTTATACCGGGCTCCGAATTGGTGTATCTGCAGCAAAAGGAATTTGTTTTGCAATAAGCAAACCGTTAATTGCCATTGATACATTAAAATCATTAGCTTGTTGTATTTTTATTGATGAAGGATGTGTAATTCCGATGCTCGATGCTCGAAGAATGGAAGTATATTCGGCAGTTTATAATTCAAAAAACGAGCAAATAAGAGCAATTAAAGCTGAAATAATTGATGCGGATTCTTTTAAAGAAGAACTATTAAAAGGAAAAGTTTATTTTTTAGGAGATGGAGCAGCTAAATGTAAAAATATAATTACGCACGATAATGCAATTTTTGTTGATGATAAATTTCCATCAACAAAAGAAATGGCAAAATTAAGCTACCATAAATACGAAAAAAACGACATCGAAGATGTCGCTTATTTCGAACCTTTTTATTTAAAAGATTTTATTGTTATTCCCGAAAAAAAGAAAGTTTAAGCTTCTTTTTTAATTTCAACTTGATGAGGGTAAGGAATTTCTATTCCTGCCTTATCTAGTGCAATTTTTACATTTTCGGTTGTTTCAAAATACACATCCCAATAATCGGCAGTGTTTACCCAAGGTCTAACAGCAAAATTTACTGAGCTGTCTGCTAGTTCAGATACTTTTACGGTTGGCGCTGGATCTTTTAAAACTTTAGAATTGGCAGTTAAAACCTCCATTAAAACGTTTTTAGATTCTTTAATGTCAGCATCATAAGAAACACCAAAGGTTAAATCTACTCTTAACTTTCCTTCCGCAGTATAGTTAATAATGTTCCCGTTAGATAATGCTCCGTTTGGTATAATTGCTAATCTATTACCAGGAGTGTTAACGTGTGTGGTAAAAATCTGAATTTCTTTTACCACTCCAGTAATACCTTGGGCTTCTATTAAGTCGCCAATTTTAAAAGGTTTAAAAATCATAATTAAAGCACCGCCAGCAAAGTTAGACAGTGAGCCTTGTAAAGCTAAACCAACAGCTAAACCTGCAGCACCAATAATAGCCGCAAATGAAGTTGTTGCAACTCCTAATTGAGAAATTACGGTAACAAAAAGTAAGGCTTTTAACGACCAGCTAACTAAATCGCCTAAAAAACGTTGAAGCGTAATGTCAACATTTTGTTTGTTCATAATTTTTTTGGTAACATTAACCACCATTTTAATAGCAAACAAACCAATAACTAAAATAGCTAAAGCAGTTAATACTTTAGGTGCGTATTCTAATAATAAAACTTGAGCGTGTTTTAAATACTCTTCCATATGTAAAATTTTAAAAATTAATAAAGTATATAATTTATACTAGTTGTTTTTATACGGGTGCAATTTACAGTATTAAAGATAAAACACCAATTAAAGCTGGGATAGATTGAATGATTAAAATTCTTGGTTTTTTGGTTGAATATGCTCCGTAAATTCCTGCAATAAAAACACAAGTTAAAAAGAAAATTGCAATAGCTGATTTTTCTAATATTGCAGCCCAAATTAAGCCTGCGGATAAAAAACCGTTGTACAATCCTTGGTTTGCAGCAAATACTTTTGTGGCTTCTGCAAATTCTTTAGTTTTTAAACCAAATGTTTTTATCCCTTTCGGTTTGGTCCATAAAAACATTTCTATAATCATAATATAAATGTGAATTAAAGCAACCAATCCAACTAAAAAGTATTGTGTAATATTCATGTTTTAAGTTTGTAATCAAAGTTAAATTTTTATTTCGTTATTTTTTGATAAATAAGTGTTGTGTTAGTTTTTTTATTTAAAAGTTGAATAAAAAATAACCCAATGTTAAATTAATGTTACGTAAATGTTTCAAATATGTAAAATTGTTTGTATATTTGGAGTGTTAGTGTTAATTATAAAAATTTTTTAGAGATGAGAAAGTTAATTGTAGCAGTTTGTATTTTATCGATATCATTATTACAAGCACAAGATATAGCGCCAAAGTTTGAAAAATCGGGAGATTTAGTAAAAGCAACGTATTTTTATAAAGATGGGAAAGTTAAAGAGCAAGGTTTTTTTAAGAATAAAAAATTAACAGGAACTTGGACCTCTTTTGATGCCAATGGAAATAAAAAAACGATTGCACATTATAAGGCAGGAAAAAAAATTGGTAAATGGTTTATGTGGAAAGAAGATGGTTTAAAAGAAATAGATTTTACAAATAATGTTGTAGCAAGTGTGCAAACTTGGAAAGAAGAAACAAAAATGGCTGTTAAATAATTTGATAGTTTTTTAAATTAAAAGATATAAAGACCGAGTAATTTTTTTTACTCGGTCTTTTATTTTCTACCAAAATCTGCAGGAATTTCTCCCCAAGCTTTCGTTTCCCATTTTAAAATAGGGTTTTTAAAAGAGTTTTCTTTTAACCATTTTTCGGCACGTTTTATTAAATCTAAAATTTCTTTATTACTACTATCAAAAGTTAAATTGGTTCTACATTGTTTTTTTTGAATCCAACTCATTGCTATTCTAGAATCAGAATAAATAGGATAGTCGTCCATTTTTTTGCTTTTTAATAAAGCAATTCCGTGCACTAAAGCCAAAAATTCACCAATATTATTAGTTCCTTTTTTATAAGGTCCCATTCTAAATATTTCTTTTTTACTTTTAGTTAAAACACCGCGGTATTCCATTAAACCAGGATTGCCAGCACAAGCAGCATCAACAGAAATAGTATCTAAAATTGGGTTGCCATAAGTTGCTTTTTCTTTAGCAGATAAAACTACTTTTTTGGTGTCTTTACCTTTGTAGTCGTTATAGGTTTTTGTAAAAGCAATTTCGGCTGCTGATTTATCGGTAAAAGCTTTGTATTGAGCGACTTCAAACCCGGTAATTTGCTTTTTACAGACATCCCACGAAGTGAAAACACCTGTTTTTTTACCTTTCCAAACAACGTAATATTTTTTCTTTTTAGACATTTTTAAGAATTACCTCTTCAATAATTTTAGGAAAATGTTGTTGTTCTAGTGTGTGAATTTTAGTAGCAATATCTTCAGGAGTATCAGCAGCTAACACTTCTGTTTTAGCCTGAAAAATAATAGCTCCTTCGTCGTAATTTTCATTTACATAATGAATGGTAATACCAGTTTCGGTTTCATTATTTTCTCTTACGGCTTTATGAACATTCATACCATACATACCTTTTCCTCCATATTTAGGAAGTAATGCCGGATGTATGTTTATTATTTTATTAGGAAAAGCTTCGACTATTTTTGCAGGAATACGCCATAAAAAACCAGCAAGTATAATAATATCGGCTTCAACATGTAAAAAATTTAAAACAGTATCGTCTTTTACAAAACTTTCTTTATCAAATAAAGAAGCATCGATATTTAATCGCTCACATCTATCAAAAACTTTGGCATGTTGATTGTTAGAAAGCACATGAGTAACCGTAGCAATTTGATTAGATTGAAAGTATTTAATAATATTTTCGGCATTAGAGCCAGAACCAGAAGCAAAAATTACGATACGTTTCATATAAATTAAATTATTTTTGTTACTACAAAAAAAAGGATAATTATTAACAACGGTGGTGTTTGTAGCAAAAGATTCAATATTTTTTTTTACATTAGTCATCACATTTTTGAGCAAAAGTTAGAATTAATAGTTAAGATTTGTATTTTTGCCCCGACTTTAAATTTTAAAACAAACAAATTATGTCAGACATAGCATCAAGAGTAAAAGCGATTATCGTAGACAAATTAGGAGTAGACGATAACGAAGTAACTAACGAAGCAAGCTTCACAAACGATTTAGGAGCAGATTCTTTAGATACAGTAGAATTAATTATGGAATTCGAAAAAGAATTTGATATTCAAATTCCAGACGATCAAGCAGAAAACATCGGAACTGTAGGTCAGGCAGTTAGCTATATAGAAGAAGCAAAAAAATAATATTTATATGCAATTAAAGCGAGTTGTAGTAACTGGACTTGGCGCATTAACGCCAATAGGAAACAATAAAGAAGAATATTGGAATAGCTTGGTTAACGGAGTTAGCGGAGCAGCACCTATTACGTATTTCGATGCTGCCAAGTTCAAAACTCGTTTTGCATGTGAGTTAAAAAATTTTAACGCGACAGATTTTATCAATAGAAAAGATGCGCGTAAAATGGATAGATTTACACAATATGCATTAGTAGCTTCTGATGAAGCTATTGCAGATTCGAAATTAAATCTAGACGAAATTAACAAATTACGAGTAGGAGTAATTTGGGGAGCTGGTATTGGAGGTTTAGAAACTTTTCAAAACGAAGCGATAAATTTTGGTGCTGGAGACGGTACTCCAAGATTTAACCCTTTCTTTATTCCAAAAATGATTGCTGATATCGCACCAGGTCATATATCTATTAAAAATGGATTTATGGGGGCCTAACTACACAACGGTATCTGCATGTGCATCATCTGCAAATGCAATGATTGATGCTTTAAATTATATCCGACTAGGACACTGTGACGTAATTGTTACCGGTGGTAGTGAAGCCGCAATTACTTGTGCAGGTGTTGGAGGGTTTAATGCAATGCACGCACTTTCTACAAATAACGAAAACGCAGAAGCTGCTTCAAGACCTTTTGATAGCGAGCGAGATGGTTTTGTTTTAGGAGAAGGAGCTGGAGCGATTATTTTAGAAGAATATGAGCACGCTAAAGCGCGTGGAGCAAAAATTTATGCTGAAGTTATTGGTGGAGGAATGTCATCTGACGCACACCACATGACAGCACCACATCCTGAAGGAATCGGTGTAATTGCAGTAATGAAAAATTGCCTTGAAAATGCTGGTTTAAAACCAGAAGATGTAGATCATATTAATACACATGGTACTTCTACACCGTTAGGTGATGTTGCCGAGTTAAAAGCGATTTCTAAAGTTTTTGGTGAGCATGCTAAAAACATTAATATTAATTCAACAAAATCTATGACAGGACACTTGTTGGGCGCTGCAGGAGTGTAGAATCTATTGCTGCTATTTTAGCAATGGAAAACGGAGTTGTTCCGCCAACAATTAATCATGTTAATGTTGATGAAAATATTAACCCAGAGTTAAACTTAACGCTAAATAAACCTCAAAAAAGAGAAGTTAAAGTAGCCATGAGTAATACTTTTGGTTTTGGAGGTCATAACGCTTGTGTTGCTTTTAGAAAATTAGATTAATACTTTATGAATTTTCTTCGTAGAATAGTTAAGCCCCAAAATAAAGAGGATGAAAATTTTTACTACGAATTAAAAGAGCTGCTTAATTTTAAGCCTATAAAACTTTCGCATTATAAGAAAGCTTTTACACATAGGTCGTTAAAATTAGTAGACGCTAAAGGGAATCCTATAAATTACGAACGTTTAGAGTTTTTAGGAGATGCAATTTTAGGGTCTGTAATGGCATCTTATTTGTATAAAAAAGTTCCTGAAGGAGATGAAGGGTATTTAACTCAAATGCGATCTAAAGTAGTAAGTAGAGAGCATTTAAATACTTTAGGAAAAGATTTAGATTTAATTCGGTTTATAAAAAGTAACGTTTCTAAAGAGCATATCAGTAATAATATTTATGGTAATATTTTTGAAGCTTTAATAGGTGCTATATATTTAGATAGAGGATATAATTATTGCAACCAGTTTATTTACGAACAAGTTGTGTTACCTTATGTAGATATAGAGCGATTAGAAGGAAAAATATCTAGTTATAAAGGGTATGTAATTGAGTGGTGTCAAAAAAATAAGAAGAAATATAAGTTTGATTCTTATGAGGATTCTGGTAATCAGAATAAAAAACACTTTAGCGTACGCGTTAGTATTGATGGGAATATTATAAGTAAAGGAAGAGCCACTTCAAAGAAAAAAGCCGAAGAAATTGCTGCAAAAAGAGTGTATTTTGCAATGCAAAGCCAAATGGAAAATTCTTAACATTTAGCCGAAAACGTTTTCGCAGATTTCATATTATATTTTAGATACATTCAGTAATTTAGCAAAGAGCAAATATTTGTTTTTATGACTAATTATGTACTAGATATAAATGAATTTTCTACAAATGATTATGCTTTAATTGGTATTCATACCGTAGTTGATGAATCTAAATTAGCATATCTATTAAATAAACATTTATCTGTACAATTTAGTAAAGCAAACTATGAGTTAGATTTTACTAAAAAAGAACATCAATCTTTTTATTCAGTATTTGAACATACTGATGCCGAGTTAGATTACGAGTGGTTTTTAATAACCAATGTATATAAACTAACAAGTAAAACAACATCAACAAGCCTTTTTAGCGAAAGCGATGCTATTACTCGCCTTGTGCCAGAGAAAAGAAAAGTTGATTTTTTTTTGAAAATAACAGGAGATTTTAGTTTTGAATATATTGTAAAAACAATTGAAATGATAAACAAAATTCCACAAATTATTACCTCTTACGAAGTAGAGGTAGAATCTTTAAAATCGAAAGATTTTTTAATATTTTAAATTATGCCACACAACAAAAAAACAAAGATTGTAGCCACCTTAGGGCCTGCAACAAATACTAAAGAAATTTTAGCTGAAATGGCAGCTAATGGAGTTAATGTTTTTAGAATTAATTTTTCTCATGCAGATTATGAAAACGTAAAAGAACGCATTAAATTTATACGAGAAATTAATGAAGAAAGAGGCTATAATGTGGCAATTTTAGCTGATTTACAAGGTCCAAAACTTAGAGTTGGAGTAATGAACGATGGTGTAGAATTAAAAGCTGGCGACACTTTTACTTTTACAACAGAGCAGTGTGAAGGAACTAAAGAAAAAGCGTTTATGACATACCAACGTTTTCCTAAAGATGTAAAAGTAGGAGAACAAATTTTGGTTGATGATGGTAAATTATTATTTGAAGTAACCGCTACCGATAAAAAAGTAGCAGTAGAAACAAAAGTAATTGTTGGAGGGCCGTTAAAATCTAAAAAAGGAGTTAATTTACCAAACACAAATATATCATTACCTGCATTAACTGAAAAAGATAAAAAAGATGTAGTTTTTGCCTTAGAGCAAGAAGTAGATTGGGTTGCTTTATCTTTTGTTAGAACACCAGAAGATTTAAGAATTTTGCGTGATTTAATTAAGCAAAAATCAAGATATCGTGTTCCTGTAATTGCTAAAATTGAAAAGCCTGAAGCTGTAGAAAACATTGATGCTTTAATTCCGTATTGTGATGGATTAATGGTTGCTCGTGGTGATTTAGGAGTAGAGGTACCAATGCAAGATGTTCCGTTAATTCAAAAAATGTTGGTTAGAAGAGCAAAACAAGCTCGAATTCCTGTAATTATTGCTACACAAATGATGGAGACAATGATTGAAAATGCAGTTCCTACCAGAGCAGAGGTAAATGATGTTGCAAATTCAATTATGGATGGAGCCGATGCAGTAATGCTTTCTGGAGAAACATCTGTAGGAAAACATCCTATAAGAGTTATTCAAAAGATGACAGAAATTATTGGAAGTGTTGAATATTCAGATTTAATTAAAGTGCCACACGAAGCACCACACATTCGTACAAACAGGTTTATAACAAAATCTGTATGTCACCATGCTGCTTTAATGGCATCAGATATTGATGCAGCTGCAATTACCACATTAACAAATAGTGGATATACTGCTTTTCAAGTTTCAGCTTGGAGACCAAAATCACACGTTTTAGCCTTTTCATCAGAAAAAAGAATATTAGGTAAATTAAATCTTTTATGGGGTGTTAGAGCTTATTATTATGATAGAGATTTAAGTACTGATGATACTTTAGAAGATATTAATGAAATAGCTAAAGAAAAAGGTTTTGTTAAAACAGGTGATTTTATGATTAACTTATCATCTATGCCAGTAAAAGCAAAAGGAATGGTAAACACTTTACGTGTATCGCATATAGATTAAAAGGATTTTTATATAAAAAAATTGATTTCAATTGGATTAAGCCTAACAAAAGTAATTTTTTATTTTTGTTAGGCTTTATTTATTTTATAACCAAGAAAGAATTTACCTTGAGTGAAAGCGAAAGTTTTAATTTTTTGAATAAGAGACTATAACTTATTTTTTATCTGTTATAATTTCATCTCCATTGTTTATTAAATCATTTGGAAAAATACCTAAAATTTGTGCAATTTTATAAAAACGAAAAATACTTAAACTAGTTTTTCCTTTTTCTATTTTTTGGTAGGCACTTTGCCCTAGTCCAATTCTTTTAGCAAATTCATATTGAGATAAACCTGCTTTTTCTCTTTCTTTTTTAATACGTTTTAGTAAGTTGCTTTCTAAAACTTCGGTAGATTTAAATAAAAACATTTTCAGGTAGAATTTTTCAGATAGAATTTTTTGAAGCACGAAGATAAAAAAAAACAATAATCTACATATAGTGTTTTTAGCATAGGAGTAACCCTAATGCCAAATAGGAGTTAAAAATACTTTGTAAACTAAAAAAAAAATTTAAAATTTGAAAGATATAAAATTATAAAAATGAGGTTGCTATGAAAAATAATAATCCTCTGCTTATAAATTTTTGAAACTATGAAAAAAATAACTTTAGTCATGGCTTTTTTATTTGCATCTTCAAGCTTTATAAATGCAAGTATAATTAACAGTGAAAATAATATGGAAACCTCACCTCTTAAACTACATGAATATAGAATACAAGTAGATTGTGATGGAGATGGAATTGCAGATTATGACATGAGTGGTAATTTTACTGATGAAAATGCTCAGGTGATGGCAGACCAAATGGTTGTATCATGTTAAAGTATAATTTACTAATTTAATGTTAAAAACTAAGTTTTATGATAAAAATAATAATACCATTATTTCTGTATTTTACAATTACAACTTTTTCACAAGATAAAAAAGGAGTTGTGTTTTATGGACAAAAAGAAAGTATGGGTATGGGAGCTCCGATAGGTGTTGATTATACATCAGTTTTAGTTTTTAATAACAATGAATCAATTTATATAACAAGAAACGATTCAATAGAAAAGAAAAGAGTTCATGAACAAAAAGTTTTTAAAGATAAAAACAATGTTCATATTGTAACGAAAGCGACTAATAAATATGGATTTAGATATTATACTAATTTTATTAAAGATAGTTTATTTAGCAGAGATATAGGTTTTACTTATATTAAGGAAAAAAAACCTAAAATAAATTGGATAATAACAGAGGAAACAAAAAAGATAGGAAGTTATTTATGTATTAAAGCAACAACGGAATTTAGAGGAAGAAATTACTCTGCTTGGTACACCCCAGAAATTGCAGTAAAATATGGTCCATGGAAATTACAGGGCTTACCGGGTTTAATTTTAGAAGCATATGACACAAAAAAAGAAGTCTACTTTTATTTTAAAAGTTTTAAATATCCAGGAACTACAAGTGTTACCATAAATAAACCTGTAAATCAAAGTCATAAAAAGTGGATTAATTTAAAAGAGTATAGAAAATTTTTAATAAATGCTTATTTAAACTCTATTAATAGTGGAAGGGTTTTTGCAGAGAGTTTTAACTCTTTAGATACAGAACTAAACACAAAGTATAGTCTAAATAACTCATTCATAGAAAATTTTAATATATCTGAATTTTATGATAAGAAAAAGTAATCTTTTTTTTCTTTTATTTTTTATTACACATTTTTTAACTTCTCAAGTTATTAACGTTAAAGGAAAGGTTTTTAATAAACTAGATGAAGAGCTTTCTAATATAGCGGTAATGGTTTATGGAGGAGGTAAATTATTATCTTATGCTTACACCAATGAAAAAGGAGGTTTCTTAATTACTATACAAAAACCTAAATTAGATACATTAAATATAGTAGCTTCTAGTTTAGGTTTTAAAAAAGAAAGCAAAAGAGTTTCTGTATTGAAAAATACAATTAACATTAACTTTATTTTAGAAGAACAAAATGATATATTAGAAGAAGTTGTTCTTGAGAGTTGGGAAAAAATAAAAGTAAAAAAGGATACAATTGTTTATAAAGTTTCCGCATTTAAAGATGGTTCTGAAAACGTTGTAGAAGATTTGCTTAAAAACATACCTGGTATTGAAATTGACTTAAATGGTAGTATAAAAGTAAACGGAAAAGCTATTAATAAATTACTTATAGAAGGGGATGACCTTTTTGATGATAAATATAAATTACTGACTAAGAACTTAGATGCAAGCATTATTAAAGAAGTAGAAGTACTTACTGGTTTTGAAGACAATCCTGTATTAAAAAGTTTTCAAGAGTCGGAAAAAGTAGCTTTAAATTTAAAATTAAAAAACAATAAAAAAAACGTTTGGTTCGGAAATATAGATTTAGGTACAGGAACAGGTAAACGTTATAATACAACTGTAAATATTGGTTTATTAAAAAAGAAAATAAAAATATTTAATTTAACCAATGTTAATAGTATTAGTAAAACAGCTGTTTCTCAAGTTAAAAATACGGAAACTATTAGTTTAAACGGGTTTGACACTAATAAAAAAATTGAAAAAGTAAGTAATGAACTCATAAGTATTGATAATTTATCCTCTTCTAATTTTTCTAATAACGAAGATGTTTTTAATAATTCACTTCTAAACTCACTAAGTTTTGTTACGAACCTATCTAAGCAAACTAAATTAAGAAGTTTAACCTATTTTACTTATGACGAAATAGAAAAAGAAAATGATAATATTACTCAATATTTTATAGAACCTAAAACAATATTTTTCACCGAACAAAATAAAATTGATATTAAAGATATATTATTTTCTACTGAGCTAGAGCTAAAATATTTGTCGAAAAATGAAACATACTTTACATATAATTTTACTTTTGAAAACAATCCAACTAAAACAACAGGAAACCTTATTTTTAACAATGATAATGTTTCTCAATTACAAGAAGATAAAAAATATAATTTTTTCAATCACTTAAATTTTACAAAAAAAATTTCCAATAATACATTATTATTGACGTATACTTATTTAGGTGTAAATAATACGAAACAAAATTATAGTATACAGCCTAATACCTTTAGTGATGTTTTTAATAATGATGAAGATTTAACAATTTATCAAAAAAACAATACACCTTTAACATATTATGGTTTGAACTCGGAGTTGGTTACAAAAACGAATAAGGCAGAGTATGGGATTGAATTTTCTGCCGCTGTTGATAGGGATGAAATCATAGGGAGTTTTAGATTTGAAAATCAACTTAAAATTGACTCATTATCTAATAATATTGATTATATAAATAAAAGAGTTTCTTTAACTGGAAAATATACTTACGATATTTCAAAATTACTCAAAATAAGTAGTTCTTTATCTATATCAAAAAATTATATAAAACTTAACAGTAATAAAAATCAATTCTTTTTTGTAAACCCTAAAATAAGTTTACATTCCAAAAAAACCAAGGTTGGTAATTTTGGAATAAGTTATAGCTTTCAAAATAATTTACCAAATTCAAAATTTTTAACAAATAGTTTTATGTTAAATAATTATAGGACTTTCAATAAAGGTATAAATAGTATTCAACAATCTAATAATCATAGTTTTGGGTTTTATTACACATTTAATAATTATAAAAAGCAATTTTTAATAAATTCATTTTTTACACATAGTTTTTCAAATAAAAGTTATGGTTTAAATAGTTTTATTTCGGAAAATGCTAGTTTTAATCAGTATACTGTTATAAATGGAGCGAAGTTTACAAATTATAACTTAAGTATAACGAGATATTTAAAGAGTATTTCAAGTAGTTTAAAATTAAACACGCAACAATCATGGTCAAATAATCCTGTGATTATCAATGCAGTAACCAGTAAAGTAGTAAATTATAATGCAAATTATAGGTTACAAGGAACGACATATTTTAGACTACCGATAAATTTTAAATTTGGTATTCAATACAATTATTCTAAAGGAGAGTTTAATAAGCAAAATTCAACAAATAATTATTTAGAAAGCAATTTAACTGCAAATCTAAAAATATCTAACAAGTGGTTGTTTAAAATTGAAAACAATTATTATTCAATAAAGTCTCAAAATTATTGGTTCTCAAACCTAAATATAGGTTTTAACCCTGAAAAAAGTAAGTTTTCATACAGAATTACAGCTAACAATTTATCAAACATCACAAAATTCAATGATATAGTTTTATCTAGTTTTCAAAGAAATGAAACTAATTATAAAGTAATACCACGGTATTTTATGTTAAATATTAAATATGTTTTTTAAATAGACGCTGTCTTAAAACTTGTATAAGCTCAAAAGTTTAAATACTTTTTCGGTATAGTTTATAACTTTATTTTTCTTGAACAAATAATAGCATCGTTAACCACAAAAGGCATCGGCATCATTATTTCACTTCGAGGTTTTAAATTAAATTTTTTATTTGATAATAAATCGTACGAAATTTCATTTAATGTAATATCTGGCTGAACATTTTCATCAACAATAAAAGAAATTGTTAAGTCTTTATCAGAATTTGCCATTTGGTATATTAAAAGTGTTCCTTCATCAGCCGTAAATCTTCTTCCTTTATCGTATAAAACTCCGTTTATATTTAATTCTTTTAAAGTAATTTTCTCATTATTATTAAATTCAAATCGATTGATATTTCGTTTTGGAGTAATGGTAAAGCTTAAATTTCTTTCATTATCAATAATTTTATCTTCATTTATTTTGATTTTAGAGAGTTTAAAATTTTTGTTTTCAGTCTCTTTATGAAAGTTAAAACTAGTATTGTATTTGCTCTTACCTTTTATTGATGGTAAATTTCCTTTAAGATAATCGTTCTTAAAAACTTGTTTGGTAAAACCATCTAAAGTTTTGTTGTAGGTTGCCCAATATGAGGTTTTTGTATCTGAATTTTGAATAAAAACAATGCTGTTTGGTTTTTTCTTATCAATCGAAAAACCGCTATTAAAGGTTGCCAATCCGAAGAAAACAATAGCAGAAAATCCAGTAATTTTAAGCCAGGTGTTTTTTTCTTTCTGTTGATGAAAAACAGGAAGAATAAATCCGAAGATAAGTATTAGTAAAAAACCGGAAACAAATAATATTTTTAAACCTAAGGCGATAGGAAATAATTGCACCATTGGCGCAATCATATAAATTGTTGGTATAGAAATTAAGGCAAATAGAGCAGTGCTAAATCTACTTTTAAAATCAGTAAACATTAAAATTGCTAAAATGATTAAAGCAATGTAAACAGGAATAATTAAAAAACCGGCACCGGGTAAACTTTGCGTAATAAAATAATTTACAACAAGCCCCATAAAAATAGGTGCAATAAATAAATGCGTAGTTTTTTGATCTTTAAATAGGTTGTAGGTTTTAAATAAAATCCAACAATTTAAAAACACAAAAGCCATTATATATTGATGTCCGTTGTAGGTAAAGCCATGTAAAATATCTGAGTATTCTGGATGGATTTTTAAGATTAATTCCCATAATCCGTACGATAAGCCAATACAAAGGCTAAAAGAAATTAAGTAAGGAATAAAGCCTTTTAAAAGACCTTTAATTGTTATTTTATCCTTAATAATTCCAAAATAAATAATCGCAATAAAAATAATTAAGGCGAATATAAACATAGGGAAAACCCATGAAAATGGGTAGCTTAAAAGTTTTAAAAACGGAAAGTTTACGTAAATATAATCTTTATCGCTATGAGTGTTTGTTAAATCTGAATTTGAAAAATAGTTAAGAGAAGTAGTAAAATATTCAGCTTGATGTTGCAACGTTTTTTTATCAAGGCGTTCATACGAATCTTGTGCGGTATGGTAATCAAAATGATCGTCAATAAAAGCAAAATTAAATCCGTTAATATCTCCATTTTCTCTAAAAACGGTTAAATCGGTATCGTTGGGCAGTTTTTTGTAAATACTGTACATTAAAGAGTTTGCTGCCGGATAAGTTGGATTAGATTTTAAAAACTCGGATAATATTTTTTTATTCTTTCCGTTTGTTTCCATCAACATATAGCTTGCGCCACCACTTCCGCGGGCTTCAAAATTTAAAACCAATCCAATGTTTTTGGCAAGTGGATGATTCTCAACAAATGCCTGAGCACCTAATAAACCTAACTCTTCAGCATCAGAAAACAGAATTACAATATCGTTTTTTGGTTCTTTATTTTTAGCTAAAAAGGCTCTAAGACCTTCTAAAATTGTTACCACACCAGAGCCTGCATCGCTTGCGCCTAATGATGAATGTGGATTAGAATCGTAATGAGTTAAAAGTAATAATGCTTTTCCGTTTGATGTACCTTTAATTTTAGCAATTATATTTTCGGCAGTTGTGCTGGCTCTCCATTTTTTATTTATGGCTGTTTGCGTTTGAATTTCAGCAGTTAAACCTAGTTTTTTTAATTCATCAATAATATAATTTTGAACAATTTTATGCTCGGGCGATCCCGTATGATGTGCCTTTTGAGAAATGTTTTTTAAATGATGAAGCGCATTGTTAATAGAGAAATCAGTAATTTTTAATTCCGTTTTATCAGAAGATACTGTGGGTGTTATATCGCTATAACTCCAATAAACGGTTAAAACAACAATAATAACAGCAAGTATATTGTTTAATGATTTCATAGTAAATTTTTAAAAGCCTATAAAAATAGGTAAAATAATTGTTTATTTTATTGATTAACAGTTAATCTTGCTTAACTAATAAGAATAATTCATTTTCTAACTCTAAATAGCCTTGATCATAAACATAATAATAAACATTGCCTGTTTTTGTTTGATAAATTGAGGTAATAAATTTAAAATCGAATCCTTTATCAAATAATTTTCGTCTAGTTACTTTTGTTTTGCCCGAAACATTAAGTTCGGTTAGTATTTTGTAATTTTTACGTAATCTATTATTTGTATTTCTAATTAAATTTTTACTTTCTTTATTTACCTTATTATTATAAGTATTTCGGCAATAATCAGAGCAGAATTTTTTATCAATTCTGCCAATAACTTTATCTCCACATTCTAAGCACTTTTTATTTTCCATAATCGGTTTTTTTTAGTTGATACCAATTAACTTTTACTTCTTTATAATCAAATTCGTTTACAAATTGAAGTCCGATTTTTCTTAAAATTTTATTTGAACCAATATTTTTAACATCAGCTGCACTGTAAATAATATCATAATTCATTTCTGTAAATCCGAAATTTAAACAAGCAATAGCAGTTTCAGAAGCATAACCTTTGCCCCAGTATTTTGGAATAAAACGATAACCGATGTCAATAAAATTTTGATAACCGTTTAATTTTTCTTTTTCTCCGGTATTTAATTTTAAGCCAGACCAACCTATAAAATTTCCGCTACTTTTTTCTATACAGGCAAATCGTCCAATCCCTAATTCTTTGTATTGTTTTTGAATAAACAGAATGTTTTCTTCGGCTTGTAACTTTGTTTTTATCGGGTTGTTACCTAAATATTGATGTACTTTTTGGTTTGAATCTAATTCGAAAATACCGTTAACATCCGATTTTTTAATCTCTCTTAAAATTAATCGCTCAGTTTCTAAATAAAACTTCATAGTTATCTATTTGAAAACAAAGGTATTAAAATTAATTAAATGTTTACATTCATTTGTAAGCGAAAACAAACGATTACTAACCGATTTTAATTTAAGTTGTGTTTCATCTTTGCAAAGTCAATTCGTTTGAATGGCATGTCTTAACTGTTTAACAAAAAAATAAATACGATGAACGCACTAAAAAACAAAGTACAGTTAATAGGAAATTTAGGAAAGGATCCTGAGATTATTACTTTAGAAAGTGGAAAGAAATTAGCAAAATTTTCAATAGCAACCAACGAGGTTTATAAAAATTCGGCAGGAGAAAAAGTAACAGATACACAATGGCATAATCTTGTTGCGTGGAATAAAACTGCCGAAATTGTTGAAAAATATGTAACCAAAGGAAAAGAAATTATGATTGAAGGAAAATTAACTTCACGCTCTTATGAAACTTCTACAGGAGATAAACGCTATATAACAGAAGTTATAGTAAATGAACTTTTAATGTTGAGTTATAATAAAAATTAGAAAGTAAAAACCTCAAACCATTATACATAGTTTGAGGTTTTTTATGATTAAAAAAGAAGTTTTACTGTCTTGTCCAGTTTGCTCCCCAAGAAGCATAATCTGTACCAGTTGCAGCAGTGTTTTCTGTTACAAAATCAGCATTAGCAAAAGCAACACCTGTATCGTTTTTTACTTTTACAGTAACGTCATCAAATTTTACATCAGTAGCTTTTAAGTTTCCGTCTGTTACACCTTTACCAGTTGGGTTATCTGTATCATCACCATCAAGATCAAATCCTTCTGCAAAACCGATTAGTAAAACGTTTGAAAAAATTCCTTGAGTACCTGCTCTTAAACGAATTGCTTCGTTAGCTGTACCAGAACCTAAACCTTCAATAGTTACATTGGTAATAGTTGGTTTAGAAAAGAAATTAGTACTAGATAAGTTTCCGATGTCTGTATTGTATCCATCACATTCAAATCCTTTATCGTGGTCCGTTCCGTGCTTTACGTAAGCATCAGTAATAGTACCTGAATATCCTTCTGTCCAGTCGATAGAATCATCTTCAGCATTTACTACAGATACGTTACTTACGTTTACTGTACCACCAAAAAACTCAACACCATCGTCTTTTCCTTCAAACATTTGAATGTATTCTACCGTAGTTTTGTTACCAACTCCGTAGAAAGAAAATCCGTTATTTTCAGATGATCCATCTGCTTTACCACCAGAATATTCTACTCTTACATAACGTAATGTACCAGAATTATCATCAGCAATATCACCACCGTAAGGTAAACTTGCAATTTCTGATGTAGAAGTAGCAGTACCACCTGTTACCGAGTTAATAGGTGCTTTACCTAATAAAATTAATCCACCCCAATCACCTGCATTTGGTGTTGTTGCATTAGAAGTAAAAATAATTGGTTGACTTGCAGTACCTTCTGCCATAATTTTTGCTCCTTGAGCAATTGCTACATATACATCGGCACCAGTTGCAGCAGTTTTAATTACTGTTCCGGCAGGAATAGTTAAAGTAGTTCCGGCTTCAAAAATTGTTGGTCCGGTAACTAAGTAAGATTTAGTAGCATCTAAAGTTAAATCAGCAGCATAATTACCGTTAATTTCAATAGCATTATTGTTTGTTGATCCGCCACCAGTAGTATTATTTGTTGTACTGTTGTCATTAATAATAATATCAGCAGTATCGTCATCTCCACAAGAAGTGAATACTGTTGCAGCTAAAGCTAATCCTAATAAAAAATTATTTTTCATCGTTTTAAAGTTTAATTGTATTTTAAGTTATGTTTTTGTGTTAAAATTTATATTTAAGTCCTAAGCTAATATTGGTTCCTCTTTTATATTCAGATAAAACCACATCGCCTATTGATGTATTTTCACGTACTCTTTTTATTGATGGATCTAGTAGATTTTTGGCTTTTAAGGTTACTTCTAGTTTTTCGCCAAACTTGTTTTTCCAAACAAAATCTAGTGTTGGTATTCCTTTTTCAATAATATTCCCTAACGAACCAGCACCTAAGGCATCTATTCTGTCTGAAAAGTAAGAGAATACTAAAGAGGTAATAGGTTTGTAGTTTTTAAAATGTACAGGTGTATAATTTACGTTTGCGTTGATTAAAAAAGGAGAAGCTCCTTGTAGCTCGTCGCTATCTCTATTAAAAGTAGTACTGTAACCTGAAACTCCGCTTACATTTTCTTTTAAATCTTGATTGGTGTACATGTAAGTAAAATTAAATCCGGCAGCTAATACTGTATCTTCATCGTCGTTTTTTACAATGTTTTTACGCGCTTCAAGTTCAATACCTGCAACGGTTGCTTTATCACCAGATCTAAAATAACGTTGGTCTCCGGCAGCACTGTTTGCAATTACTAAGTTTACAGGATCGTTAATTTGTTTACCAAATAAACCAACCGAAAGTAATTCGTCTCTAGAAATAAACCACTCGTATTTTAAATCTAAATTAAAGATTTTAGAGTATGATGGATTGTTTAATAAATCTGGATTACCACCCACTCTTTGTCCGATACCTTCGTAAATAAAAGGCGCAACTTCTTTAAATTCTGGAACTGATACTGTTTGACTAAAGTTAAAACGTACGTTTTGATCTTCGTTTAAAGCATATTTTACGTTTAAACTAGGTAAGAAAAAGGTTTCAGAAGCATTTCTAAATCCAGGATCGTTTGGGTTGATGTTAATTACGTTGTAAGTAATATCTTGATTAAAAGATTCTACTCTTACACCAGGAACAAACATCCATTTTTCGCCCGCTTTAATTTCAGCAGAAACAAAACCAGCGTGTATGTTTAATTTACCATTATAAGTATTTTCGTCTAAACCAGGTAAACTTGCAATGTTGCTGTTTTGAAAACCAGGTAATTTTCTAAAAACATCTAGTTTAAATAACTTTCCTGTGTCATTTTTAAATATCTGTGCGTTGTTAACATTAAAAATAGCATCAAAATTATGTACATCTGTTACCGCAAACTGCTTATTTAAAATATCGTAACCATATCTAATATTTTTAAAATCTCTTTCTTTAGTTCTTCCGTTATATCCGAAGTTAAACGTTAATTTTTCATTAGCTTTATAGGCTAAACTAACTCTACTATTTAACTCTTCATCGATAATTTTTTGAAAATAACGTTGGTTGTCAAACGAGTTGTTAGTGTAAAATACAGCGTTTGTATTTGGATCGTTGTCTAAGGTGTTTTGAAAGTTTTCTAAACTAATTCTTTTTCTATCTGGTTCGTGTGCAAATACGTTGTTATATCCAATTCCCCAGCTTACTTTAAATTTACTGTCTTCAAATTTATGCTCTCCAGTTAATTGATTTACAAAAACTAAATCTTGATTGTACTGTACATTCATTTGGTAAAAACCTTCATCAGTATTTCTTAAAGCATCTCTGTTTTTACCTAAACCTCTATATCCGTAGTAACCAACTTCATCACCAGAATTATTTAAAAATAGTGAAGTAAATTTTACTTTGTTATTACTATTAATTCTATACAAAGCACTTAACATGGCTGTTGTTGAGGTTGAATATTTGTATTCTTTTGCGTTTGGATATTCTTTTTTAAATACGTTCGAAAAATCAACCAATGGTCCTTCTCTATATTCAAAATCCCTACTAAAAGAAGCAGTTCCGAAAAGGCTTAATCTAGATTCATCTTTAAAATCGAATGATTTACCAGCGTTAATTCCGATTGAATTATTAATTGGACTTCCTGTATTTACAGGATCCACTCCGTGGGAAAGTACTACCGCAAACGGATCGTGATTAAAACGATTGTAATAACCAAAATTACCAGTTCCTTCACTTTTCTTAAAATCTTCGCCCATTGCTCTAGAGTTTACACCTGAGCCAACATTTACTTCAATAAATCCATTTCCTTTGTATTCTTTTGATGATACATCGATATTACCTGCGGCAAAATCACCATAAAAATTAGAAGAATAAGCTTTACTAATAGATACGTTTTGAATAATATCCGAAGGAAATAAATTTAAATCGATGTTTTTCTTTGCAATATTATTTGAAGGTAATGAAAGTCCGTTCATAGTTGTGTTTAAATAACGATCTCCCAATCCACGAACATATACATTGCTAGAGCCTTCTTGTTTAGAAACTCCTGATATTTTAGCAACAGCTCCTGCAGCATCAGAAATACCTTTTGCCGATAATTCTTCGGCACCAATACTTTCTTTAATTACAACAGCCTTTTTTTGATCTAATAATAAAGCACTCGCTTTATCTTTACTTGTGCTGGCTTTAATTAATACTTCATCTAAAGCAACACCTTCATTAGCGCCTAAAGATTGACTAACGGTTAAAACTTCATTAGCTTTAACAATAATTTGTTTTTCTATAGTTTGATAACCTACAAAACTAAAAACAATGGTTTGGTTTCCTACAGGAACGTTAAGGGTATATTTACCATCAAAATCGGTTGTAGCTCCGATTGAAGTTCCTTTAATAAAAACATTGGCAAAAGGCAATGCTTCGTTGTTCATCTCTTTATCTGTAACGGTTCCAGAAACAGCTCCTTTGTCTTGTGAATAAACAAAATTGCAAAGGCTTAAAAGAGTAATTACTATTAATTTTTTCATTATAACTAACTTGAGTTCTTAAATACACTGCAAATCTGGTGTTATATTGTAAAACTAATGTTAGGAGTAAATTATGCTTGTTTTATTAGAATGTTTATTAAATGTTAACCAAAGTGGGTTATGTTACGGGAGTATTAATTGTAGATTATGCTAAAAGAGGAAAACTTATGTAAGTTTCCCTCTTTTAGTATGTTATAGGTGTTAATGAGTTATTTAAATATTTTAACTCCTAAGCTGTAAGTTCTAGGATTTGCAGGCCCGTATATAAAATTACTATCACGTTCTTTACCAATATCAAATTTAGATTGATAATGGTCGAAGATGTTTTTAATACCAGCTGTAACTTCAATATTGGTTTTTAGTTTTTCTACTTTAAACTTATAGCTAGTGTTGATTCCTAAATTAAAAAATGAAGGAGACTTAAAGTATTCATCTTCAATTAAGTTATTAGTTGATGCTAAATGAAGCACATTCATGGTGCCAGTATACACTAAATTTAAGGCTGTTTTAAATTTTTGATTTGGTGTAAAAGTAGCCGTAGCATATCCGTAAGTAGTAGGTGTGCGCAAAAATTCTTTTTTAGGCGTTAAAATATCCGAATTATTTACAGCAGTATTATAGGTACTAGATTGATAAGTAAATCCTGCATCAAACTGAATAATTCCGTCGTAGTTTAATCGAGTTTCTAAAGTAATTCCTTTAACTACAGCTCCGTCACCATTTCTTTTTTCAAAAACTTCTCCAAACTGATCTTCTCCAATAGCTTCTAAATAAAAAGCATCTTGTAGGTTTGTGTAAAAACTCTCAACCGTAAAACCATAAATATAATGTTCGGTTGGTTGGTCATAATTAAAAGAAACCGTGTAACTATTAGAGCGTTCTCTTTTTAAATTTTCAGCAAGTTGAACTCTTGATATTCCTCCACCAGCAAAGGCAATGTGCAAATCGGTATCAAAAGCTTGCGGAGCTCTAAATCCGGTTCCCCAAGTAGCTCTTAATTGTGTTTTATTAAAAGGTTTAAATAATAAAGAAACTCTCGGACTCGCAACATTGTTAGTGATATATCTTCTAGTTCCATCTTTTTTTAAGGCATCTAATTTGTGATAATCATAACGTACTCCGGCAAGTAAATTCCATTTATCATCTATTTCCCAATCGCTCTGAAAAAAGAAACCATAGTTTTGGGTAACCTGATCTACGGTGTATTGATAAGCCGTAATTTCGTCGTACACATCGTCTTGCACAAATTCAGTTCCCACTGTTAAAACATTATTACCTTTTAAAAAGGCATCTATTTTATGGTTTAATTGTAATCCACCTTGTAAAGTTGTGGTTTCAGAATTTCCGTAAGGCGGATTTACCAAGTGGTTCATGTCTTCTGGGGTGCCAATGTCAGGTCTTATTCCTGTATAATGTTCTCGGTCTGTGTATTGTGCTGAAAAATAAGTAATCAGCGAACTTTTATCTTCATTAAAATTAATTTGATAATCAACATTACCAGCATATACATCGTGCGTTCTTTCTTCGGATTGAAGGGCAAAATGAGGTGCGTTTTTAATCATTTCGCCTCCGTAACGATATTCATTCATTTTACTAAAATTAATTTCTAGTTTTTGATTTTCGGTAGGTAAAAAAAATAAATTCGTACCAAATGAGTTATTTTTTAACTGCGGAAGTTCAGAAAAATTATCGCCATTAGCGTCGTAAATTTCTCGAGCTCTATTATTGATAAAAAACGAAATACCAGCATTTTTATCCTCATTAACAACAGTTGCATTTCCGCTAATAATATGGTCAGAAGTACCTTTTAAATTCTGATAAGTATATCCAATACTATAATCATCTTTTTTAGGAATATTGGTAATTACATTTACC
Organism: Tenacibaculum insulae; assembly: GCF_964512435.1. Classification (GTDB taxonomy): domain Bacteria; phylum Bacteroidota; class Bacteroidia; order Flavobacteriales; family Flavobacteriaceae; genus Polaribacter; species Polaribacter insulae_A. The sequence goes on from NZ_OZ208512.1 coordinate 1,438,300, forward strand.
GTTCCGCCAATAGCACTCGAACCATATAAGGCAGATCCGCCACCGCGAACAACCTCAATACGATCAATCATATTTGTCGGAATTTGCTCTAAACCATACAAGCCAGTTAACGGACTAAAAATTGGGCGACCGTTAATTAATATTTGCGAATATCCGCCAGCCAAACCGTTCATGCGTAACTGTGTGTAATTACAAGTTTGGCAATCGGTTTCAACACGTAACCCTGTTTGAAATTTTAAACCTTCAGATAAGTTACAAGCTTGTACGTTGGCTAAGGTTTCGCTATTAATTACATTTACAATTACAGGATTTTTAGTGCTTCGCCTGTCGGTTCTTGTACCAGTTACTGTAACTTGATCAAGTAAGTCGTCGTGTTCAGTGAGCGTAAAATTCACTATTTTTTCTTCGGATGATTTTACAGTAATGTTTTTTCTGTTGGTTAAAAACCCGATAGATGAAGCAATAATAACTAAGTTTTTTTTGATGGTTTTTAATTCATAATTACCATTTTCATCAGCAACTACACCTGTATTAGTACCTTTAATAACAAGGTTTGCAAAAGAAATAGCTTCTCCTTTTGTATTGGTTATTTTTCCCTTAATAGTTTGTGCATTTACAAGTGTAGTTGCAAGCAGAATAATTAAAAATAAGTGGTTTTTCATCAGGTGGTTGTGAATTGAAATTTTTGCAAATGTAAACATATTTTTAGTCTTGTCTAAAAATATGTTTTTATAAATCAAAATTTATATATTTGCATATCTAAAAAAACAAGATGTTTAGTCAGTCTGAAGAAAATTATATAAAAGCTATTTATCATTTAGCAACCGATTCTAAAAAAGGAATTAGCACCAATGCAATTGCTAAAAAATTAGCGACAAAAGCATCTTCGGTTACCGATATGATTAAAAAACTATCCGACAAAAAAGTGGTAGTTTATAAAAAATATCAAGGAGTAACATTAACAAGTTTTGGAAAAAAAATTGCTGTAAACATTGTAAGAAAGCATCGTTTATGGGAGGTTTTTTTAGTAGAGAAACTAAATTTTTCTTGGGATGAGGTTCATGAAGTTGCAGAGCAGTTAGAACATATAAAATCACCAAAATTAATTAATGAGTTAGATGCCTTTTTAGGGCATCCTAAAAGAGATCCGCATGGAGACCCAATTCCTGATAATGAAGGAAATTTACAGGTTATTGAAAAAAGTTTATTATCAACCTTAATAAAAGGAGAAAGCGGAGTTTGTGTAGGTGTTGACGATAGTTCATCAGAATTTTTACAGTTTTTAGATAAACAAGGAATCGCTTTAGGAAAACAAATTAAAATAATAAGTATTGAACCTTTTGATGGTTCTTTTGCAATAGAAATGGAAGGGCAATTGCTTACGATTTCAAATAAAATTGCGAACAATTTATACATTCAAAAAACAACATAATTTTTAAAACAAAAACATGAGTACATTTGATCAAATAGTAGCTTTTGGTAAAGAACATCCTATACAAGCAGCGTTATACGCATCGCTTTTTACTTGGGGATTAACAGCGTTAGGAGCAAGTTTAGTGTTCTTTTTTAAAAAAATGAATCGTGCTGTTTTAGACGGAATGTTAGGTTTTACAGGAGGTGTAATGGTGGCGGCAAGTTTTTGGAGTTTGTTAGCGCCTGCGATAGATAATAGTCCAGGAGAAGGTTTTGTAAAGGTATTACCATCAGCAATTGGATTTGGTTTGGGGGCTTTGGCGCTTTTTGGAATGGATAAATTATTACCACATTTACATATTAATTTTAAAGACAACGAAGTAGAAGGGGTTAAAACCGATTGGCATAAAACAACCTTGTTAACTTTAGCAATTACATTACATAATATTCCTGAAGGATTGGCAGTTGGAGTTTTATTCGGTGCGGCTTCAACATTGGTTGGGGTAGAGCAAACAGAAATGATTATCGCTGCAATTTCGCTGGCAATTGGTATCGGAATTCAAAATTTTCCTGAAGGATTTGCAGTAGCAATGCCGTTGCGTAGACAAGGTGTTAGTAGAAGAAAAAGTTTTTGGTACGGGCAATTATCAGCAGTTGTAGAGCCAATTGCAGCAGTTTTAGGAGCAATTGCAGTATCATTTTTTACACCAATTTTACCTTACGCATTGGCATTTGCAGCCGGAGCGATGATTTTTGTGGTGGTTGAAGAAGTAATTCCAGAAACGCAACGTGATAAATATACTGATATTGCTACTTTAGGTTTTATTGGCGGATTTATTGTAATGATGTCTTTAGATGTTGGATTAGGATAGAAAATAATAAGTTTATCTACCAAAACGGAGCTGTATTTTTAAAATATAGCTCCGTTTTTTTATAAAATACCATTAGCATCTGTTCTTGCTTTTCGTAGTAAAAAAAGCTATTTTGCAGTAAAAATTTCCTGTGCAAAATCAATCAAATTTTCAAGTATATAACGCGTCTGCCGGTAGTGGTAAAACATTTACGTTGGTTAAAGAATATTTAAAAGTATTATTAACTTCTGATGATATTTTTAGCTTTCAAAAAATACTAGCCATTACGTTTACCAATAAAGCTGCTGGTGAAATGAAAGAACGTGTGTTAAAAAATTTACAAGAATTTTCTGAAGGAAAAGAAAACGATTTGTTTAAAATAATTAGCAACGAAATTACTATTGATAAATCGACAGTAAAAGAAAGAAGTGAAAAAATATTAGATGCAATTCTGCAAAATTACTCAGCTTTTTCAATAACAACCATTGATAGTTTTACGCATAAAATTATAAAAAGTTTTGCGTACGATTTAGGTTTGCCTTTAAACTTTGAAGTAGAAATGGACGCTGTTTCCTTATTAAACGAAGCGGTAGATGTGTTGATTTCTAAAATTGGTACAGATAAAGATTTAACTAAATTATTGATAGATTTTTCGCTTGATAAAGCTGACGATGATAAATCTTGGGATATTTCACGTGAATTAAATGAGTTTTCTAAAATTTTATTAAACGAAGATGATACCAAACATTTTAGAGAATTAGCCGATAAAAAACTAGCAGATTTTACGGGATTGAAAAGTAAGTTGTCAAAACATCAAAAAGAACTTAAAGCTCGATTTATAACCATAGGAAAAGAAGGATTACAAATTATAGCATCTGAAGAATTAAATCATAAAGATTTTTACAGATCAATGTTTCCGAATCATTTTTTGGCTTTGTCTCAAAACCCAGAAAAAGCAAAGTTTTTTGAAGAATCTAAATTGCGTGAACGTATTGAAGAAAATAATTTTTACGCAAAGTCTAAATCTGATGCGATAAAAAACAGTATTGAAAATGTTTTGCCAGCATTATTAAAATTATATACTGAATCTGAGCAAATGTATCAGCAGTTTTTAATGAACAAATTGGCCTTAAAAAGTATTATTCCATTAGCCGTTTTAAATTATATTAATTTTGAATTAACTTCAATAAAAGAAGATAATAATATTCGATTAAATGCAGAGTTTAATCAGTTAATTTCTGATAATATAAAAGACCAGCCAGCGCCATTTATTTATGAACGAATTGGGCAACGATTTATGCATTATTTTATTGATGAAATGCAAGATACTTCGGTGTTGCAGTGGCAAAATATAATTCCGTTAATAGACAATGCATTAGCGCAAGAAAATAGTAATTTAATGTTGGTTGGCGATGGTAAACAAGCTATTTATCGTTGGCGTGGCGGTAAGGCTGAACAATTTATTTCTTTAGGTTCTGCAACAGAAAATCCGTTTCATATTGATAAAGAAATAAAAACACTAGAAACCAATTTTAGAAGTTTTAGTGAGGTAATTGATTTTAATAATCAGTTTTTTCAGCACACCTCAAATTTTCTTCAAAAAGAGGATTATAAACAGTTGTTTATTGACGGAAATAAACAGTTGACAACTGCTAAAAAAGGCGGATTTGTTTCGTTGTCTTTTTTAGACAAAGAAGAAGAAAAAGATGAGGAGCTTTTAAAATATCCGAAGAAAATTTTAGAGAAAATTAAGAGTATCGAATCTGATTTTTCTTTAAATGAAATTTGTGTGTTAGTGCGTAAGAAAAAAGATGGAATTGCTGTTGCTAATTATTTATCAGAAAACGGAATTAATATTATTTCATCAGAAACTTTATTGTTAGAAAATAGCTCGAAAGTTAATTTTATTATTGATGTGTTACAGGTAATTCAACATCAAGATGATAAAGAAACTTTATTGGAGGTTCTTTATTTTTTACACGATCATTTGGTATTAAAAACGGATAAGCATTCGTTTATTTCAGGTTTAATTCACCAACCTAACGAAGCAATTTTTAAGGAGTTTAAAAATTATAACATCTTTTTTGATTTGGTTGCTTTTTATCAACTACCATTTTACGAGAAAGTAGAAGAAATTATCAGGAGTTTTAAACTGATAAATTCTTCGGATGCCTATGTGCAGTTTTTTTTAGATGTGGTTTTAGAACAGCAACGAAAAGGAACGAGTATTCAAGAGTTTTTAGATTTTTGGGATGATAAAAAAAGCAAATTAAGCATTGTTGTGCCAGAAGGTGGAAATGCAGTTCAGGTAATGACGATTCATAAATCAAAAGGATTAGAGTTTCCTGTAGTTATTTTTCCGTACGATTTAGATATTTATCATCAAATAAACCCGAAAGTTTGGTTGGACGAATTGCCAAGTGATTATAGTAATTTTAAAGAATTATTAATTCCTTTTAATAAGGATTTGCAATATATAAATGAAAAAAGTGCCGAAATATTTCATCATCAAAGAGAAGAATTAGAGTTAGATAATTTTAATCTTTTATATGTTGCTTTAACGCGTGCGGTGGAGCAATTGCATATTGTTGCTGAATACAGAATTAAATCGAGCGGAGAAGAAAACACCAATTATTATTCGGGGATTTTTATCAATTATTTAAAAGAAAAAAATCTTTGGAATGATGGGCAATTAGATTATTCTTTTGGTGACGAAAAGAGAATGAGTGAAGAGGAAGAAAATGCTTCGTTATCAGAAAATCAAGAAGAATTTATTTCTACATCTTGGCAAACGCATAATATTAAAATGTTGGCAAGTGCATCAAAATTATGGAATACCGAACAAGGAAAAGCAATTGAGTTTGGAAACTTAATTCATGAAATGATGGCAAAAATTTTTACAAATAATGATGTTTGTAAAATTGTAAATCAATATAAACAACAAGGAGTAATTGATAAAGAACAAGCTGTTTTAATTGAGAATGATATTTTAAAAATTGTAAACCATCCGAAGTTAAAAGAATATTACTTAAAAAATGTAACGATATATAATGAGAGAGAAATTGTAGATGTTGATAATCAAATTATGATTCCAGATCGATTGGTTTATCATAATAATGAAATTGTAATTATTGATTATAAAACAGGAAAACCATCTAAAAGTTATCATCAACAATTATTACGTTACGAACGAGTTTTAAAATCGATGAATTTTAAAGTAGCAAAAAAACTACTCATATATATTAATGAAGATATTTTGGTTGAAGAAGTTTAAAACTTTTTTAACTTTGAATCTTTAAATTTTACAACGAATAATATGTACGGAAAAATAAAAGAACAACTACAAAAAGAAATTCAGAACATTAAAGATGCTGGGTTATATAAGTCGGAAAGAATTATTACATCATCTCAAGATGCGGTAATTAAAATATCAACAGGAGAAGAAGTAATAAATTTTTGTGCAAATAATTATTTAGGGTTGTCAAATCATCCAGAAGTAATTCAAGCAGCAAAAGATGTTATGGATACCCACGGTTTCGGAATGTCATCTGTACGTTTTATTTGTGGTACTCAAGATATTCATAAGCAATTAGAACAAAAAATAGCTAATTTTTATACCACAGAAGATACCATATTATATGCAGCAGCTTTTGATGCAAATGGTGGTGTTTTTGAGCCCTTATTAACAAAAGAAGATGCAATTATTTCTGATAGTTTAAATCATGCGTCTATTATTGATGGAGTTCGTTTGTGTAAAGCAGCACGTTATCGTTATAATAATAATGACATGAGTTCTTTAGAGGAGCAACTGATTGAAGCGAATAAACAAGGGCATCGTTTTAAAATTATTGTTACTGATGGAGTTTTTTCTATGGACGGAATTGTAGCAAAGCTAGATGAAATTTGTGATTTAGCAGATAAATACGATGCGTTGGTAATGGTTGATGAATGTCATGCAGCCGGATTTATAGGTAAAACAGGTAGAGGAACTGTAGAGCTAAAAAACGTGATGGATCGTGTTGATATCGTAACAGGTACTTTAGGAAAAGCGCTTGGTGGTGCCATGGGAGGTTATACAACAGGTAAGAAAGAAATAATTGAAATATTACGTCAACGTTCTCGTCCGTATTTATTTTCAAATTCATTAGCACCCGCAATTGTAGGAGCGTCTTTAAAAGTATTCGATTTATTATCAAACGATACTTCATTACGTGATAAGTTAGAATGGAATACTAACTATTTTCGTACAGAAATGGAAAAAGCAGGTTTTGATTTAGTAGGGGCAGACGCAGCAATTGTACCTGTTATGCTATATGATGCAAAACTTTCTCAAAACATGGCAAACAAATTATTAGATGAAGGTATTTATGTAATTGGTTTTTTCTTTCCTGTAGTGCCAAAAGAAAAAGCAAGGATACGAGTACAATTATCTGCAGCGCATAAAAAAGAACATTTAGATAAAGCCATTAATGCTTTTATAAAAGTAGGAAAAGAACTTAACGTAATTTAAAGGAATTTAGTGGAAACTTGTAAATATTATAACTTTTCGTAGATTTGTTTTTGTAAATAAGTTTTAACAACTTACATTTGCGTAATATATAAACGAACTTTTAATTTAAATTTTTTATAATGAAACAAATCAAATTAGCTGTGATAGCTTTGTTTACGTTCGCTACTTTAGGGACGATAAACGCACAGGATTCAGATAATCCGTGGGTAGTAGGTTTCGGTGTAAATGCTGTCGATATGAGAGGTGGTAGAGCATTCGATAATCTAATTAAAGATGGATTAGGTACTTCAGATTGGAATATATTACCATCTATTTCTAGGATTTCTGGAGAGAAGTATTTAAATGATGGATTTACATTGCAATTAGCTGGGTCTTTAAATAAAATCGAAACTGGGCCATGGGGTGAAGATGTAGATTTTTTATACTATGCAATTGATGTAAATGTAAAGTATGATTTAGATCCTTTAGTAAATATGATTTTTAAAGGAACTTCTCAGTATTTTGATCCGTATATTTATTTAGGGGGAGGTTATACTTCTATTGATTCTGAAGGAGCTGGTATGTTAAATGCTGGTGCTGGTTTTAATATGTGGTTAAACGAAAATTTAGGTTTAAACTTTCAAACAGGAGCTAAGCATGATTTTAGCGATGCAGTAAGAGGTCATTATCAACACTCAATTGGTTTAGTATTCAAATTTGGAGGTACTGATACTGATGGTGATGGTGTTTTTGATAAAAACGATGCATGTCCAGAAGTTGCTGGTTTAAAAGAATTTGATGGTTGTCCTGATACTGATGGAGACGGAATCAAAGATGCAGATGATGCATGTCCAGAAGTTGCTGGTTTAGCTGCTTTAAACGGATGTCCTGATACTGATGGTGATGGTATTGCTGATAAAGATGATGCATGTCCTACTGAAAAAGGAACTAAAGCTAACAACGGATGTCCTGATACTGATGGAGACGGTGTAGTTAATAAAGATGATAAATGTCCAAATGTTGCAGGTCCAGTTGAAAATGGAGGATGTCCTTGGCCAGATACAGACGGAGACGGTGTATTAGATAAAGATGATAAATGTCCTAACGAAGCAGGAGTTGCTTCTAACAATGGATGTCCAGAAGTAATGCTTACTAAAGCAGCTGAAAAGAAATTAAATGATTTTGCAAAAGCTATTTACTTTAACTCAGGAAGAACAACGTTTAGACCTGGAGTTTCTCAAAAATTAGACTTAATTGCTGCAATCATGAAAGAGCATGCTAAAGCTAAATTTAGTATTCAAGGTCATACTGATAGTAGCGGTAGAGCATCTACAAACAAAAGAATCTCTGAAAAAAGAGCTAAAGCTGTTGTAGATTATTTAGTAAAAAAGGCAGGAATCGACGCTGGTAGATTAACTTCTGCAGGATTTGGTGAAGATTACCCAATCGCTGACAACAAAACAAGAGCAGGAAGAGCTCAAAACAGACGTGTAGAGATTAAATTAGCTGAGTAATTTAATTAATCACAAAATAAAATGAAAGCCTCACAAATTGTGAGGCTTTTTTTATGCAATTTTTTAATAAAAATAGCTTAAAAGTCTTTTTAAATTCCGTTAAAAAAATTACCTTTGCACCTTGAAAAAAGGGCTAAAGCCCACATAGCAAATTAAATAACTTTAATTACATATAGTAATGTCTACAATAACAGGTAAAGTTTCTCAAATTATTGGTCCAGTTATCGATGTTGAGTTTAATACAGAAAATGCTGAATTGCCAAAAATCTACGATTCGTTAGAAATTAAAAAAGCTGATGGTTCAATTTTGGTTTTAGAAGTTCAACAACATGTTGGAGAAGATACAGTACGTACCATTTCAATGGATGCTACTGATGGATTAAGTAGAGGTACAGAAGTAATCGCTACTGGAAATCCTATTCAAATGCCAATAGGGAATGATATTTACGGACGTTTATTTAACGTAACAGGTGAAGCTATTGATGGTTTAGGTGATTTACCTAAAACTGGCGATGCTGGATTATCTATCCACCGTCAAGCACCTAAGTTTGATGAACTGTCAACTTCTACTGAAGTATTGTTTACAGGAATTAAAGTAATTGATTTAATTGAGCCTTACGCAAAAGGAGGTAAAATTGGATTATTTGGTGGAGCAGGAGTTGGTAAAACAGTATTAATTCAAGAGTTAATTAACAATATTGCAAAAGGACACGGAGGTTTATCTGTATTTGCAGGAGTTGGTGAAAGAACTCGTGAGGGTAATGATTTACTTAGAGAAATGTTAGAGTCTGGGATTATCAAGTATGGTGATGATTTTATGCACTCTATGGAAGAAGGAGGATGGGATTTATCTAAAGTTGATAAGCCTGGAATGAGAGACTCTAAAGCAACTTTCGTATTTGGACAAATGAATGAGCCACCTGGAGCACGTGCACGTGTTGCATTATCTGGTTTAACAATTGCTGAATATTTTCGTGATGGAGCAGGAGAAGCACAAGGAAAAGACGTTCTTTTCTTCGTAGATAACATTTTCCGTTTTACACAAGCAGGTTCTGAAGTATCGGCATTATTAGGTCGTATGCCATCAGCAGTAGGTTACCAACCAACTTTAGCAACAGAGATGGGAGCAATGCAAGAGCGTATTACTTCAACTAAAAAAGGTTCTATTACATCTGTACAAGCAGTTTATGTACCTGCGGATGATTTAACAGATCCAGCACCAGCAACAACATTTGCCCACTTAGATGCAACTACAGTATTATCTCGTAAAATTGCAGAATTAGGTATTTATCCTGCAGTAGATCCTTTAGATTCTACTTCAAGAATTTTATCTGCTGAAGTTTTAGGTGATGAGCATTATAATACAGCACAAAGAGTAAAAGAAATTTTACAGCGTTATAAAGAATTACAAGATATTATCGCAATTTTAGGTATGGAAGAATTATCTGAAGAAGATAAATTAGTAGTTCATAGAGCACGTCGTGTACAACGTTTCTTATCTCAGCCTTTCCACGTAGCTGAACAATTTACGGGTATTCCTGGTTGTTTAGTTGATATTAAAGACACTATTAAAGGATTTAATATGATTATGGACGGTGAGTTAGATAAATATCCTGAAGCAGCATTTAACCTTAGAGGTTCAATTCAAGAAGCAATTGATGCTGGTGAAAAAATGTTAGCTGAAGCATAGTTCAAATAACAATTAATAATAATAATTCTATTTAAATTATGTTTTTAGAAATTGTAACTCCAGAGGCTATTTTATTTTCATCAAATGTAGATTCTGTTACTGTACCAGGTATTAATGGTGAATTTCAGATTTTAAATAACCACGCACCAGTAGTATCTATTTTAAACAAAGGAACAGTAAAAATAAATGTACATACTCAAGAGCATTCAGTTTTTGATGATTTACATGGAAGTATTGTAAGTTTGCCAGAAGATGAAAAAGTATTAACTTTAGCTATTAAATCTGGAACTATTGAAATGAAAGACAATAAGACAATTATTCTTGCAGATTAATTACTTATAAGCTATAAAAAAAAAGCCAAACATTATGTTTGGCTTTTTTTATTTAATAAAGAATTTAACTACCTATTTTAATTATCTTTGTACTAATGAATGTAGTATTTTTATTTATAGGCGGCCCAGAGATTTTTATAATCTTATTAATAGTAGTAATGTTATTTGGTGCAGATAAAATTCCTGAAATAGCAAGAGGGCTAGGGAAAGGTATGCGACAAATTAAAGACGCAACTAATGATATTAAGAAAGAAATTAACGATAGCGCTAAAGACCAAGGTATTGATACAGGTTTTGTAAGGGATATTAACAAAGAAGTTAATAAAGTTAAAGATAATATTGACGACTTTACAGGGCCAATTAAACGAAAGTTTTAATTATTATTTTACTCTGCTAATTGTTAAGCCATCTCTAATAGGTAATAAAACAGTTTCTAAACGATTATCTTCATTTAATTTCTTATTGTATTCTAAAAGTACTTTAGTGTCTTTATCTTTCGGGTTTAGCTCTTCTACGACTTTTCCACTCCAAAGTACATTGTCAGATAAAATAACACCGCCTGTATTCATTTTATCAATAATCAAATCAAAATAATTTAGGTAATTAGATTTATCAGCATCAATAAAAACCAAGTCGAATTTTGTGTTTATTGTAGGAATAATATCAATGGCATTTCCCACATATTGTTTAATTTGATCTTTATATTCTGATTTTTGAAAATAGGTAGATTGAAGTTCTTCTAATTCTTCATTTTTATCTATCGTATGCAAGGTGCCGTTTTTTAACAATCCTTCGGCCAAACACAAAGCAGAATAACCAGTATAGGTACCAATTTCTAAAATAGATTTAGGTTGTATTAATTTTGAAATCATTGATAAAACTCTTCCCTGAAAAGCACCACTTAACATTCTTGGGTTTAATACCTTTTGCCAAGTTTCTTTAGTTAATTCTTGTAATATTTTAGGCTCTTGTTGCGAATGGTTAACAACATAAGTGTCAATTTTTTCAGGAAGAAAGTGCATGATGATAATTTTGATTCAAAGGTAAAAAAAAACGGAGCTTATTTTATCATAAGTTCCGTTTCTATTTTTAATTTAAATATAATAATTTAACTAAAATTACTTAATTGTTCTTTTAAAGCTTCTTTATCTTGATTAGATAAACACTTAGTTTCGCTTTTACAACTATTTGCTCTCATTTTAAATATGTCAGTCATTTTACTGTTTTGCTTAGAGTACAAAGCACATATTTTACAAACTAATAAATGAAAATTTAGTTGTAGTTTTTCGTAAATAGAAGCTTCGCCATATTGTGCTTTATCACAAATGCTTGTTGCTTCATCACATGTTACTTTAAATTTTTTAAACATTATTTCTTACTTATTAAACCAATTTTTTTCCATGCAATTTCTTAATTGAGTTCTGGCTCTGTGAATGATAACCCATAAATTTGACGAAGTGATATTTAGTTCCTTACAAATTTCTTCAGTTTCAAATTCTTGAATTGTTTTCATTCTAAAAACCATTGCATATTTTTCAGGTAAATTGTCTATACATTCGTCTAACTGAGTTTTTAACTCATTGTTTTCAATGTTTTTTTCAGCTTCATTATCCCAAGATTGCGGAACGTGTTCTTCAATCCAATTCCCTTCATTTTCATCATTATTATAAAAACTCATTCTAACTTCGGCTTGCCCTTTTTTAGAATTTATTTTTCGATAATAATCAATTACTTTTCTTTTTAGTATAGAAACTAACCAAGTTCTTTCTGTTGATTTTCCTTGAAAATTTTTGGCAGATTTAAGTCCAGCAAAAAAAGTTTCTTGTACTAAATCTTTGGCGATATTAGCATCATTTACACGAGCAACAGCATAATTAAATAAATAATCAGCATAAGCATCTACCCATTTATTGGGCGATAGTGTATTGGATTTTTTGTTTTGGTCCATTATGCCAAATATAAGTTATTTTTTGATTAAGAAATAAAAGATAATAATGGATTCTTATTTACAGTTATTTTTACGTCTCATGTCTACCAAATATACAATTTCCCATTTTCCGTTGTTATTAAAAAGCTGAAAAGAATTTGCACCACAATGGCTAAATTTAGTGTTAAAATAAAACTCGTAAGGTGTCCAGACAGAGGCTAAATTCCCATCAATTTTAATATCCCAAGACAATATTTTTTCAAAATAAATATGCTCAGGTTTTTTATTAGCAATTCCGGTTAAAAGTTTTTTCTTACTATCAGTAATTAAATTATTTTTTCCGTTTTTATCGGTAAAAGTTGTTTGTATTTTAATATCAGAATGTAAAGTTGAGCTAACAATAGCACTATCTCCTTTATGTAATCCCTTAAAAAAAGTTTCGATAGTTTTTTTTATGGCGATATTTTCAGTGTTGTTTTGAGCATGTGTAACATTAGTAAGTATTAAAAAACTTAGAAAAACAATTATTTTAGGCATAGTAGTTTGGTTTTAAGTAGTAAAGCTATTAAAAATAGATGTTTTTATAGTACAATTAACAGAAGATTAACGGCTTTAATTAATTTATAAAAGGAAATTGTAAGTTAAGTTTAAGCAATAAATCAATAAAATAAATGCGTATTTTTACAATCTATAAAACAAAATAGAATGTCAGTAGCTAAAAAGCAATATAAAAGAATAACAACAAAATCTCTTGTAGAGATGAAAGTAAACGGAGAAAAAATTTCGATGCTTACGGCTTACGATTATACAATGGCAAAAATTGTAGACGGAGCAGGAATTGATGTTATTTTAGTAGGTGATTCTGCTTCCAACGTAATGGCGGGCCATGAAACAACGTTACCTATTACTCTTGATCAAATGATTTATCATGCAAGTTCGGTAATAAGAGCTGTAGAACGTTGTTTGGTTGTGGTTGATTTACCTTTTGGTACTTATCAAGGAAACTCTAAAAATGCTTTAGATTCTGCGATTAGAATTATGAAAGAATCTGGTGGGCATGCAGTAAAATTAGAAGGAGGAAGCGAAATTGGCGAATCTATTTCAAGAATATTAACAGCAGGTATTCCTGTAATGGGACATTTAGGGTTAACACCACAATCTATTTATAAATTCGGAACTTATACCGTTAGAGCTAAGGAAGAAGAAGAGGCTGAAAAATTATTAGAAGACGCTAAATTATTAGAGCAATTAGGATGTTTCGCATTGGTACTAGAAAAAGTACCCGCGGCTTTAGCAAAAAGAGTAGCCGAAAGTTTAACGATTCCGGTTATTGGTATTGGAGCTGGTGGTGGAGTTGATGGCCAAGTTTTAGTAACACACGATATGATTGGAATGACACATGAATTTAATCCTCGTTTTTTACGCAGATATTTAGATTTATATTCTGAAATGACAGGTGCTTTTGAAAATTATATTGCAGACGTAAAATCGAAAGATTTTCCTAACGAAAAAGAACAATATTAAAACTTAAAAGTCTTCTGAAAAGAAGGCTTTTTTTATGAAAAAACATATGAAAATACTTCATTTAGATTCAAATCATCCACTGCTTTTAAATCAGTTAAAAGCTTTAGGTTTTGTAAATGACGAAGATTATACATCGTCAAAAATAGAAATAGAAGCTAAAATTAATCAGTACGACGGAATTATCATTCGAAGTAGATTTACAATTGATAAAGATTTTTTAGAAAAAGCTACAAAACTAAAATTTATTGGTAGAGTAGGCGCTGGTTTAGAAAATATAGATGGTGATTATGCTAAAGAAAAAGGTGTGTATTTAATTTCGGCTCCCGAAGGAAATAGAAATGCAGTAGGTGAGCATAGTTTAGGAATGATACTGTCTCTTTTTAATAAAATAAACAAAGCAGATGCTGAAGTTCGTAACGGAAAATGGTTGCGAGAAGAAAATCGTGGAATCGAACTCGACGGAAAAACAGTTGGTTTAATTGGTTATGGTAACATGGGTAAATCGTTTGCAAAAAAACTTCGTGGTTTTGAGGTAAATGTGTTGTGTTACGATATTAAACCAAATGTTGGTGATGAAAATGCGATACAAGTTTCATTAAAAGAACTGCAAAAAAAAGTTGATGTTTTAAGCTTGCATACTCCGCAAACCGAGTTGACTAAAAACATGGTCAATACCAGTTTTATTAATGCTTTTTCTAAACCTTTTTGGTTGATAAATACCGCACGCGGAAAATCGGTGGTTACTTCTGATTTAGTGACAGCTTTAAAATCGAGTAAAATTTTAGGAGCAGGATTGGATGTGTTAGAATATGAAAAAAAATCGTTCGAAAATTTATTTCAAAAAAACACCCTATCAAATAAGGTTGAAATGCCAGCAGCATTTGAATACTTAATAAAATCAGAAAATGTATTACTTTCTCCGCATGTTGCAGGTTGGACAGTAGAAAGTAAAGAAAAGTTGGCGCAAACAATTGTAAATAAAATTAAAGCAAAATTTTGTTAACTTGTAGCGTTTAAAATTATTTATAATGAAATACGAAGCTAATTCAGTTGAAGAATACATAGCTCAAATTCCTGAAGAACGACAAGTTGTTGTAGAAAAATTACGAGTTATTATCAAAAAAAATCTGCCTAAAGGATTTGAAGAAGGGATGAATTATAATATGATTGGATATTATGTGCCACATACCATTTATCCTGCCGGATATCATTGCGATACTAGTTTACCATTGCCTTTTATAAATGTGGCTTCTCAAAAAAACTCGATTAATTTATACCATAGCGGAATTTACGCTAAAAAAGAAATGTTAGATTGGTTTGTTGAAGAGTATCCGAAGCATTGTAAACGAAAGTTAGATATGGGTAAAAGCTGTATCCGATTTAAAAAAATAGACGATATTCCGTACGATTTAATAGCAGAGCTTTGTACAAAAATAACAGTTGATGAGTGGATTGCTATTTATGAAACCGCAATAAAAAAATAGTTATGAAAAAAGGAAAAGTAGTAGGAATAGGCGGTGTTTTTTTTAAAACTGAAAATCCATCTGAAACAAAAGATTGGTATAAAAACAACTTAGGTTTTAATACGGATGATTGGGGTTGTACTTTTTGGTGGCAAGATAGCGAAGGCAAAAAAGCATCAACACAATGGAGCCCGTTTGCTAAGGATACCCAATATTTTAATCCTTCTAAAAAAGACTTTATGTTTAACTACAGAGTTGAAAATTTAAAGGAGTTATTAGAAGAGCTAAAAGAAAAAGGAGTTACTGTTTTAGATAAAGTTGAAGAGTACGATTACGGTAAATTTGGGTGGATAATTGACTTAGATGGAAATAAAATTGAATTATGGGAGCCAAATGACGCAGCTTTTTTATAAATTCGGCATCAACTAATTATTAAAAATAAAAAAAATGAATGTAATTGATGAAAACGGAAAATCTGTTCCAAATCAAGAAAGTAAAAGAGTTTTAGCTGGTGTTTTAGCTATATTAATAGGATCAATAGGTGTGCATAAATTTGTTTTAGGTTATACGAAAGAAGGTATTATTCAATTAATATTAACTATTGTTACTTGTGGTTTAGCAGGAATAATTTCTTTTATTGAAGGAATTTTATACTTAACAAAATCTGATGAAGAGTTTATACAAACATATCAAGTAAATCAAAAAGGTTGGTTTTAATACCATCTTTTATTTATAAAAAAAAGCGCCAATATTGGCGCTTTTTTTATGAAATATTATTTGCTTTATTAGTTCTTATAATGGCTTGTTCATTTTTCCAATCAATCCATTTTTGCCCTTTAATTCTACGCATTAAATTATCGTAATTACGCATTACAAATACGTTAAATAAAGCTTTTCCTAATCTACTAGGTGTACGAGCAATGGCACGTAAGCTCATAGAAAAACCAGGTGTTATATAACGCATATAATGCCAATAACCTTCGGGCATGTATAAAACGTTACCGTGCTCAAGATTGGTAATATATCCTTTGGCATTTTTTAATGCAGGCCATTTTTTAAAATCAGGATTCGAAAAATCAATATCTTCTCTGGTAATTAAAGAGTGTGGTATTTTATACAAGTATTTATTTTGCTTTTGATCAAATAAGATAACTTCTTTTTTTCCTTCAAAATGAAAGTGAAAAATATTAGCTAAATCAATATCATAATGCATAAAAGTGTACGAATCTTTTCCTCCAAAAAACAACATAGGCATTCCTTTCATTAAACGTAAACCAAAATCAGGAAACGTAAAATCTTTTTGAAGTATCGGAACCTCTTTTAAGATATTCCATAAAAATATTCTAAATTTTGTAGGCTCACGTTTTAACAAATCTACATAATCACTCATTTTCATGGTAGCATGCGGCTCATTAAAACCATCTTTATAATCTACAGGTCTGTCGTCATATAAAGGCACTGTTTTGTCGCCAGCAACTTCTTTCATGTACGCTAATGACCATTTCGAATAAGCTGGCCAATCTTCAATAAAGCGCTCAATTACCACAGGTTTTTGAGGTTTAAAGTAGTTTTTAATAAAATCTTCTTTGGTAATAGTTGCTACGCTATCAATTTTGGCAAGATTTAGCCCCATTTATATCTAAATTAAAAAAACAAAGTTACTAAAATGTTATAAAACTTTTAAAAAAGAAAACCATCAGAAAAACTGATGGTTTAAAATAATTATTTTAAAATTAAAACTTAAGCTTTTAATTCTTTAGCTTCTTGCTTTTTTTGTTCGTTTCTATCAATTTTATGCTCAGGCCTTGTCCATTTTGGCTTTTCACCTAAAGCTTCAAATTTAGAATCTTGCGCTTCAACAGATTGCGGTTGCACTTTTTTAGTAAATGGTTTTTGTGGATTCATTCCTAATAATTTAAACATTTTCATGTCTTCATTTACATCAGGATTCGGAGTTGTAAGTAACTTATCTCCAGCAAAAATTGAATTTGCACCAGCAAAGAAACACATTGCTTGTCCTTCTCTACTCATTTGAGTTCTACCAGCCGATAAACGAACCTGAGTTTCTGGTAACACAATACGTGTTGTTGCTACCATACGAATCATATCCCAAATTTCAACAGGTTTTTCATCTTCTAACGGCGTACCTTCAACAGCAACCAAAGCATTAATAGGTGTAGATTCTGGTTGTGGATCTAAGGTTGATAAAGCAACTAACATACCCGCTCTATCTTCAGCACTTTCTCCCATACCAATAATTCCGCCCGAACAAACAGTTACATTTGTTTTACGAACATTATCAATCGTATCTAATCTGTCTTGATAACCACGTGTAGAAATCACTTCCTTATAATATTCTTCCGACGAATCTAAATTATGATTATAAGCATATAAACCAGCTTCAGCCAAACGTTGCGCTTGGTTTTCAGTAACCATTCCTAAAGTACAGCAAACCTCCATATCAAGTTTATTAATGGTTCTTACCATTTCTAACACTTGGTCAAATTCTGGTCCATCCTTTACGTTACGCCAAGCAGCTCCCATACAAACACGCGAACTTCCGCCCGATTTTGCTCTTAAAGCTTGTGCTTTTACTTGTTGTACACTCATTAAATCGTTTCCATCAACATTGGTATGATAACGTGCCGCTTGCGGACAGTATCCACAATCTTCAGAACATCCACCAGTTTTTATTGATAATAAGGTAGAAACCTGTACTACGTTTGGATCGTGACTTTTTCTATGAATCGATGCTGCATCATATAAAAGCTCCATCATAGGTTTGTTATATATCTCAAGAATTTCTTCTTTCGTCCAGTTGTGTCTTACTTCACTCATAAATTCAAGTTGTTTGTAATGCCAAAAATAAAAAAACTAATTGTCTTTTTATTTCTTTTTAGAAGCTATTTCCTGCTTTCACTACTCGCTTTTTTTGAGAAAAACAAAAAAGAGCTCAAACAAGCCGTTCAATCAGGGCTAAACCTATTTACAAAAATACCGTTTAACAGCAGCTTTTTATTTCTATTTATCAAAGAAAGAGGAATCGATATTGTTGTAATATTTTAAATTTCTCAATTTTATCCAAATAAATACTAAACGTTACGTCAACCTGAACTTGTTTCAAGTTCTCGTCAGGAATCAATACTTTTTGTTGCAAAAATGCGATTCTGAAATAAATTCAGAATGACGCGCTTGTATCGAGTTCTATATCAGTACAGCTATTTATTAACTATTTTTATCTGTAAAATGTAAAGAACATCTGAAAATCATCCAAATAAATAGCTACTAAACGTTACGTCAACCTGAACTTGTTTCAGGTTCTCATCAGGAGTCAATACTGTTTGTTATAAAAATGCGATTCTGAAATAAATTCAGAATGACGCGCTTGTATCGAGTTCTATATCAGTACAGCTATTTATTAACTATTTTTATCTGTAAAATGTAAAGAACATCTGAAAATCATCCAAATAAATAGCTACTAAACGTTCCGTCAACCTGAACTTGTTTCAAATTTTCATCAAGAGGAAATACTGTTTGTTATAAAAATGCGATTCTTAAATAAATTCAGAATGACGCGCTTGTATAGTGTTCTGAATCAAAACAGCTATTTATTAACTATTTTTATCTGTAAAATGTAAATAATAGCTGAAAACCATCCAAATAAATAGCTACTAAACGTTACGTCAACCTGAACTTTTTTCAGGTTCTCATCAAGAGCCAGCATTGTTTGTTATAAAGATGCGATTCTGAAATAAATTCAGAATGACGCGCTTGTATCGAATTCTGAATCAAAACAGCTATTTATTAATTATTTTTATCTGTAAAATGTAAAGAACAGCTGAAAACAAAAATTCCGCTATGAAAGCGGAATTTTATATCAATTATAGTATGTTTAAGAAGGTGAATTATCTTCTTTTGTATCTTCAATTATTTCGGTAGCAATATCTTTTCCTTTTAAATATTCAGGTAATTCCATACCCGCCATATTAAACATTTCTTGTAATGGCGGTACCGATTTGTACATACCAGAAATAAAGTTAGATGTTGATGATTTTCCGTCTTTTCCGCCACCATTTTCCCAAACAGTAACCTTGTCAATCTTAATATTTTTAATAGCTTCGGCTTGTGTTTTAACTAATTCAGGTAATTTATCAGCAATTAAAAGTAAAACAGCATCTTTAGAGTTGTTACCTGCAGCTTTTACAATTTGTTCCATACCCGCAGCTTGTTTTGTTAAAATTTCAAACTGACCTTGTGCTTCAGCCTGTGCTTTAAATAAAATAGCATCTGCCTGTCCTTTTGCAATTCTCCTAATATTTTCAGCTTCGGCTTCTGCATCAATTTCTACTTTGCGTTTATCTATTTCAGCAGGTACAATAATATCTGCTAATTGAGATGAACGTTCTCTTTCAGCCCTAGCTACTTCTGCTTCTTGTTCTGCAGCATACGATTCTTCTAATGCCTTTGCTGTTTGTACTTTTTCTGATGCAATTGCAGTACGTTCTGCTTCTGCCTCACGTTGCCTTCTTAACGAATCGGAATTAGCAACAGCAATTTTTGCGGTATTTTCTCCTTCTACAGCTTGCGCGTTTGCAGCAGCAACTTGTGTTCTTTCATCTTGCACAGCATTTGCTTCACCAATAGAACCATCTCTAGTTTTTTCGGCAACCGATTTACGAGCAGCGTTAATTGCATGTGCAGCAGCTTCTTTTCCTAAAGCTTCTATATAGCCAGATTCATCAACAATATCGGTAATATTTACGTTGATTAATTTTAAACCAACTTTTTTTAATTCAGATTCTACACTTTTAGAGATATTGGTTAAAAACTTATCTCTATCTGAATTAATTTCTTCAATATCCATCGATGCAACGACTAAACGTAATTGCCCGAAAATAATTTCTTGTGCTAATTCCTGAATGTTATTTTGGTCTAAACCTAACAAGCGTTCAGCAGCATTTTGCATAATTCCTGGCTCGGTAGAAACTCCGATTGTAAATCTAGAAGGAACATTTACACGGATATTTTGCTTAGAAAGTGCGTTTACCAAGTTAACTTCAATAGAAATTGGTGTTAAATCTAAAAATTGATAATCTTGAATTACCGGAAAAATAAAGGCCGCACCACCATGAATACATTTGGCAGATTCACCTCCGCCAACTTTACCATAAACTACTAAAATCCTGTCTGAAGGACATCTTTTATAGCGTTTTATCATGGCAACTATTAATATAAAAATGAACAGGATTGCAACTCCTATTCCAATTAAGCCCGCAAACGGACTGTTTTGTAATACAATTAAATGTAGCATAGTAATTTTTTATTTTTGAGGTTCAATAATTAATATTCCGTTGTTTGTTACTTCAATAACTTTAATAACATTTCCTTGTTTTAAATCTTCATTGTAATCGGTTAAAGCTTCTAATTCTCTTAAAGCGCCTTGTACTTTTACTTGTACTTTACCAATGCTAGATCTTTTAGCACCTACAGTTAAATACACTTCGCCTATAGAATTTAAAGCATTTTGCATTTTTAATGTTCCGCTAGCACCTAATTTACTAATGTAATAAAACATAGCAGCCATAACAAACATCATGGTTAAACCACAAAATAAAGAAATAATAATGGTTATAGACTTTGAGTTTTCTGCATCTATACTTGCAATACCACTCCAACCAAAAATGGCAAAAAAAGCAACGACGTTTTTAAAAGTAAAAAATTGAAATCCAGCACCAATATCCGCATCTATTTCTGCATCGATATCGCCAATGTCATCTGTATCGGCACCTACAAATGTGCTAATTAGTACAAAAAGAAAAATAAGGGAAGCTATTCCTGTTATTATCCAATATGTTTTTTGAAAAGAAGTTAAATCTGTAAACCATTCCATCATAAAGCAATTATTTTAATGAGTTATTAAAAATAGATAAATTGCTTTAAATAGACACTATTATTTAGTTAATAAAACAGAAACGGCATTTCCGCCAAAACCAACCGCATTTACCAATATGTTTTTAAGGTTTTTTGGTGGTAGTTGTTTTTTAACAAAAGGCACTGCAATTGCTTTTTGATGCTGTAACATTAACATTGCTAACTCTAAACTAAGTAAGCCAGAAGTGCCAAAAGTATGGCCAACTTTCCATTTATTGGTTGTTAAAAAAGGTGTTTTATCACCAAAAACTTTGTCAATTGCATTAATTTCAGATTGGTCTCCTTTTATAGTGCCAGGTGCATGCATTACAATAGCATCAATTTCATCAAGAGAAATATTTTCTAAAGCCATTTTCATTGATTTTTGAAAACACTCAGCATTTGCTGTAACCGATGTATTGTGTTTTAAAACCTCGGTAGCATAGCCAACGCCTTTAATAAAAGCTAATGCATTTTTTTGCGTTCCTTTTTCTAAACAAAAAACTGCAGCGGCTTCTCCTAAAACCATGGTGTTTTTGGTTTTTTCTAAATCGAAAGCTTTACAAGGGTGTTCATCGGTTTCTTTCGAGTATACTTTTAAGGCTTGCATTTGTGCAATCGTAAAATCGGTTAAAGAAGCTTCGCTGGCACCAATCATAAATTTTTTAGCCATACCAGATTGCAACCATGCAACCCCGTTTAATAACGAATGTAAACCTGTAGAGCAGGTAATAGAGTGCGAAATTTCGGGTCCGTTACTTTGTAAATCGTGTGCAATCCAAGAAGAAATATTTCCTAAAGTGGTGGTTGGAGAACTTAAGGTTGATGATTTACCGGTGTCTAAAAATTCTTTATGATATTTTTCAAACAGAGAAGTTGCTCCTCTTGATGAACCAATATTTATTCCAAAATTATCATCCGATGTCCAATTTGTTTTCTCAATTGCTTTTCTGGCTACATACAAGGTGTATAACACAGAGTCGTCTAAACTTTTGTATTTGTTGTCAGAATTTCTAATTTCTTCAATAGCAAGTTTATCTTCGTTTGTTAAACAGCCTGTCCAAACATTTTCTTTTAAAGTTAAGAAATGTTTTGTGGTTAAATAGTTTTTCCAAATTTGCTCAGGAGTACTTCCTATAGCAGAAACGGAAGCAAAAGAGGTAATAGAAATTGGTTCTTTCATAATTTATTTCCGTCATACTGAACTTGTTTCAGTATCACATTAAAATGATTGATAATATCAATGCAAAAATAACAGTAATATCAACGAATATGAAAGAAATAAAAATAATTATCTTGCACTAAATTTTTTGATATTATGAGTGAGCAACAACAAAAAAGTTGGTTTGGTAGAAATTGGTTGTGGTTTGTACCAGTATCTGGATGTTTAGGATTTATTTTATTGATAGTTATGGGAGTTGGTGCCGCGGTATTTAGTGTTTCTAAAATGATAACTAATGCAACACCGATAGAATATGCAATTGAACAAGCTGTTAAAAATAAAGAGGTAACTCACTTTTTAGGTGAATCGATAGAAAAATATGGAATTCCATCAGGAGAAATATCAATAAATAATAATGATGGAGAGGTTGATTTTTCAATTCCAATACAAGGAAATAAAGGAAAAGGGACTTTAATTGTTAGAGGTATTAAAGTTGATGGAACGTGGAGTTACGAAGATTTATATGTTGTAATTAAAGAAACTGAAGAAGAAATTAACTTGCTTGAAAAAGAAAAGGTTTTAGAAAATATCTAAAACCTTTTCGATAGTGGCATATACTTTTTGCAACTGCTCTTTTTTAATTACATACGGAGGTTGAATGTAAATAGTGTTTCCTAACGGTCGTAAAAAAACGCCGTCATTCATAAAATGTTTTAATAATTGATCGCGTAAAGTACCGTAACGACCAGCATTGGTTTTTAAATCGATGGCTAAAATTACTCCTTTAGCGCGTGTGCTTGCTACTTTTGGGTGGTTTTTAATTTGCGCTTCAAACGTTTTATGGGAAGCTGAAATAAACTGAATACTGTCTTGAATTTCTTTGGTCTGTAATAACTCAATACTTGCCAAAGCAGCACTACATGCAATAGGATTTGCTGAATACGTATGACAGTGAAAAAAACCTTTTGCAATATCGTTGCTTAAAAAAGTACTGTAAATTTTTTCGGTACACGAGGTAATTGCCATCGGCACTAATCCGCCAGTTAAGGCTTTACTTAAACAAATAATATCTGGTTTTGTAGTAACTTCATCCGAAGCAAAATTATTACCTGTTTTACCAAAACCTGTCATTACTTCATCAGCAATGGTTAAAATGTTATTAGCTTTACAAAAATTTAAAATTTCGTTTAAATCGTTTGCTTCGTGAATTTTCATTCCGGCAGCACCTTGCACTAAAGGTTCGTAAATAAAACCAGCAATATCATTTTTAGTAATAATTTCTTTTAACTGATGTAGAATTTCTTGATTGTTTTCGCCATTTGGAACAGGAATACGCTCAATATCCATTAAAAAATCTTCAAATGGACCGTTATAAGCTGATAAACCAGAAACTGACATCGCCCCGAAAGTATCACCATGAAAACCATCTTCAAAAGCAATAAAGGTAGTTCGTTTTTCGCCTTTATTAAAATAGTATTGCAATGCCATTTTTATGGCAGCTTCTACGGCTGTTGAACCATTATCGTTAAAGAAAATTCGGTTTTGATTTTCTGGAAGGATTTTAATAAGCTCTTCTGATAATTTTACGGCAGGTTCGTGTGTAAAATCACTAAACATTATTTGATCTAATGTTTGCATTTGTTGATAAACACGATTGGTAATAAAATCGTTGCAATGTCCAAACATACAGGTGTACCAAGACGAAATAGCATCGATATATTCATTGCCATTTTCATCAGTTAAAATACATCCTTTAGCTTTTATAATTCCTAAACTATCCGGATGCGTTTGGTGTTGTTTTAGCGGATGCCAAAGGTGTTTTTTATCTCTTTCTTGAAGTGTCATGTTATATTTTTTCGTTTTACTGATAATAAGTTTAATGCTAAATTAGCAAGTATATTATGTAATTATATTTCTTTTTATCATGCGACCCTGAAACAAGTTCAGGGTGACGTTACGTTGGTGTTTTTGTCTCGTTTATTCTATATTTCGTCATGCTGAATTTATTTCAGCATCGCATCAAAAGTAATTAATATTCTAATGTTTTTAAAGTTGGATTTAATTCTCTAATTAAATTAAGTTTCCATTCTTTATGCCAATTTTTTAATTGTTTTTCTCTAGCAATAGCTTGATTGATGTCAGAAAATTCTTCGAAATAGATTAAATCAACAACATTATATTTTTTGGTGAATTTTGATGCTTCCCCTTTTTTATGTTCAATAATTCTTTTAGATAAATTTGCGGTTACTCCAGTATAAAATGTAGTTCGGTATTTATTAGCTAGTATGTATACATAACTTTGCTTCATTTTGTAATGCGACCCTGAAACAAGTTCAGGGTGACGTTTATTTTTTTATAATTGTAATATCATTTCGTCATGCTGAATTTAGTTCAGCATCTCATTAAAAAGATTTCCTCATGATTAGCAGTTAAAGATACAAATATAACTTTTGCTTCATTTTGTAATGCGACCCTGAAACAAGTTCAGGGTGACGTTTATTTTTTTATAATTGTAATATCATTTCGTCATGCTGAATTTAGTTCAGCATCTCATTAAAAAGATTTCTTCATGATTAGCAGTTAAAGATACAAATATAACTTTTGCTTCATTTTGAAATGCGACCCTGAAATAAATTCAGGGTGACGTTAACGTTTGTATTTTATATGTTTATTATTCGGTTTCGTCATTCCGAATTTATTTCGGAATCTCATTAGGTTCCTTTTTTACAATGCAAAATAGAGTTTTATGCGACCCTGAAACAAGTTCAGGGTGACGTTATAATTTATCTTTAAAAAGTTCGGCGTATTCTTTAATTACATTTTTATCAAAATAAGGCTCTTCATCAATACGTCCAATTACAGAAATGTTTGTCATTTTTTTGACGATATCTTCTGTGGTTTTATATTCATTTCCAGAGAAAATAATAGCAACATCAAAGCCTTTTTCTTGTAATAATTTTATGGTTAATAAAGTATGATTTATACTACCTAAATAATGACGCGAAACTACAATTACTTTATATTCTGGTTTGATAATATCTAAAATTGTGTCCGAATTATTTAACGGAACTAATAATCCACCAGCGCCTTCAATAACTAAATTTTTGTTGGTTTTTGGTTCGGTAATTTTAGATAATTCAATAGTAACACCATCTATTTCTGCTGCAGCATGCGGACTCATAGGAGTGTTTAGCGCGTATGAATTGGGATGAATTATGGTCTTTGAATTAGAAATTAGTTGCTCGATTTTATGTGAATCAGAGTTTTCTAGTTCGCCTGCTTGTATCGGTTTCCAGTAATCAGCTTGTAATGCTTCGGTTATAATTGCTGATGCTACAGTTTTTCCTACTTCAGTAGAAATTCCTGTGATAAAATATTTTTTCATTTAAAAGATTGTTTAATTAAGAATTTGTTGTCATAAGAAAAAGAGATACAAGGATAATTATGATAATAACCGTAAAACCAATGTAGATTTTTTTACTATTAAGTGTTTCTAAATGTCATACTGATTGTTTAGAAAAATTTGGATTTGGGTTAAATAAAATTAAAAAAACTGATCCAATAAAACTTATTAATTTTTTTATAAAACTCATTTTTTATTAACAATTTGGAACTATTATTAATGTCATGCTGAACTTGTTTTCAGCATCTCATATCTATTAGTAATTGATTTATGTAATGCGACCCTGAAATAAATTCAGGGCGACGATTTTTAATTTATAAAAATATTTAACCAATCTAAAACACTCGTAATTTCTTTAAAAGAATTATATGAATGCAAACAAAAACGTAATCTCTCTTCTCCTTTTGTTACTGTTGGAGATAAAATTGGTTTTATCTCAAAGCCTTTTTCTTTAAGTTTTTCTGCAATCAGTTTTACTTTTTGGTTGCCAGAAATGACACAACAATGTATGGCAGTATTACTTTCGATAAAATTAAGTTGCAATCTGTTTATTTCTTGCTTAAAAAAGTGAATATTTTTTTGAAGTAACTCTTGCGATTTCTTTTGATGTAATTGAGTGTAAGCAAATTTAATAGTTGCTATTGCATGAGGAGATAAACCTGTGGTGTAAATAAAACTTCTAGAAAAATTAACGAGATATTCTTTTAGTTTATTGCTTCCTAAAACTACTGCTCCGTGACAACCGAGTGCTTTTCCGAAGGTAATAATTCTTGCAAAAACGTCTGTTTGTAAGTTTAATTCTTGAATCAATCCGAAGTTAAAAACTCCTAAAGCATGCGCTTCATCAACAATTAAATACGCGTTGTTTTTTTTACAGATTTCAGTTAGTTTAATTAAATTTGGTGAATCGCCATCCATAGAAAAAACAGATTCTGTAACTACATAAATATGATTATTTTCTTGTTGAAATCGTTTTAATAATTCCTCTAAGTGTATTAAGTTATGGTGTTTAAATTTATAAGACTTGGCGTTTGAAAGTTGAATTCCGTCACGAATAGAAGCATGAATAAATTCATCATATAAAATAACATCACCTCGTTGAGGTACAGAAGAAAATAACCCAATATTAGCATCGTAACCAGAATTAAAAATTAAGGCTTGTTCTGTTTGATGATATGTTGCTAATTCTTTTTCAACAATCGAATATAAATGATGATTTCCAGAAAGTAATCGAGAGCCTGTTGCTCCATTAATTTTTAAATTTTCATCAAGTAAAAATTGATGTGTCTGATCAAAAATAGTTACAGATTTCGCAAAACCTAAATAATCATTCGAAGAAAAGTCGATTAAATGAACTTCGTCTCCAAGTGTCCTTAAAGATTGTGTTTCTTTTCGTTGTAGTAATTTTTGAGTAAGTTTTTTTGGAAATAGCATAGTGCAAAAATATGACGTTACAGCGTTTTGATGAAATCACGAGCAAGTTATATGCAAGTTTTTAGCTGATTTTCAAATTAGCTGATTATAATAACAAAGTTAACATTTTCGGGCAGTTCTATCTATTAGGATATATGTGTAATAAAAGAAATAGAAAAAATAAAAGAAAAAATACGTTTGTTGTCTTGAACTGTTTTACAATTTCATTCCATACATGCGTTCGTCCAATTCTTTCCAGTTCTGAATGTGTTTTGATAGTTCCGCCCAAAATTCCTTCGAGTGGCTTTTTACTTTGGTATGCACCAACTCATGTACAATAAGATAATCTATTAACGAATACGGCAATTTAATAGCATCAACATTTATAATAATATTATTGGATGGTGTACAGCTTCCCCAGCGTTTTTCAAGTTGCCTAAATTTCAGTTCGTTAAACTGTAATTCCGTTTTTTTAGACCATTTTCGCACTCGTGGTGCAATTTTTTCTTTGGCTTTGACAATTATAAAATCATTAAAAGCTTTTTTTATAGTTTGCTGGTTATTTAAATGTTGAGGTACATATACTTTAAATTTTGATTCTGTAAAATCTATCGTAATTACCTCAACACCTTCTTTTTTTATTACCTCAACATAATACTTACGACCCAAGTATTGAATTCGAGTTCCAGTTACGATATCTTCATTGCCAATTGAGCTGACCAACTCCAATTTATCAAGAATCCACTTGGCTTTTTTTAAAATTAATTGCTCGGCAGTAGTTTCTGGTATCAGTTTACCTTTCAACACTACACCAGCACCTTTTTCTACGGTAATGTAATGCGATTTTAACTGTTCTTTTTCCAGAACTGTATAATCAATGGTTTTATGTCCGTAGGTAACGCTAGGCATCTTTATTTTTTATTAATACGTCTACCATTTCTTTGGCTTTCGTCTTTGCTTCGTTGCGCTCTAACTTCGTTTTTAGAAAACGCATGATTTTGTTTTCAATATCTTTTTGTACTCTACCTTTAGCTTGCCAGCCTACAATATCCAATTCGCCTTTAATTAAATCGAACAATGTTTTTGTCGCATCTTCGGCATCTTCATTAAACAACACTTTCATTGAATTGTAAACTGCTCGTTGCTGCTCGGTATAAAAACCTTTGGCTTCGCCTTCGGTTTGTTCTTCAATAATTTCATCTTGCATTGATGTCATTGCTATAAGAAATTCCGTTTGCGTAATGCGCTCGTCTTTTTTCATCTTTAGTAATTCATCTAAACGCTGCGCTAATGGTTTATAAAAGTCGGGATTTTTATCTATACCGACTTTAATGGTATGTTTTAAATTATTTCGCATTTTCAGCTCTTTGGTAGCTGGTGATGCGTTCATAATTTCTTCCTTAAACTTTTCTTTGTCAATAATAGAAATAGGTTCTTCTAGTAAATTTTCAACACCTTCGGCTTTTAAATGCGTATCAATCATGCTTTGCAGCATCTTGCTTTCGTCTTTACTAATTTTTAGCTCATCATCATCTGGAAACGCATTTTTAGCGCGTAGTTTTATTTCATTGTACAGTTTAAAATCGTCTTGGTATTTCATGGCTTTTGTGTTTGGTAACACAATATTAATCGATTTGTTAAAATCTTTTAAAATCGCCTTAAAATCGTCACGTTTATTAATTGGTTCAATAAAACGAACCGCAGCATCTATATATTCATTACGCTTGTAGTTTCTATCAATTTTCATTGGTTTGAAAAAATCTACCAACTTGGTATGATTCATGGCTAGCTTTGGTAATTCTTCATTGAGGTTCTTTAAAATATCGTCTGGACGAATATCACCAGAAAATATTTCTAAGGCTTGTACCAAGTAGGCTGTAATACCATTATAATCTACAATGTAACCGCCCGATTTTCCTTTTCTTGAACGATTTACACGTGCAATGGCTTGTAATAAATTATGTTCTTTTAGTGGTTTATCTAAATATAAACACGATGTAATTGGTGCATCCCAACCCGTAAGTAACATATCACTAACAATAATAAAAGCCGTATTATCGTATTGTTTTTTACCCGATTTTTCAGTGTCATTTTCATTACCAAAAGGCATTTTAAAATCGTCTGTTACATCTTTAATAGCTTCTGGTGGTACAACCCAAACTGGTTTTTTATTTGTTGGGTTGTTCTTGTTCCACTCTAAAGTTTCGTAGTACTCTTTTGCAATGGCATCACTTTTTGGTGAGCCAATACTTACCACTACTTTCGATTCAAAATTATGCAGTCCTTCTTCTTTTAATTGGTGTAATACTTGCTGGTATTTTATAGCTGCTTCACGACCACTGCAAACTATCATTGCTTTATGTCCGTCTGGATAAATTTTATTGGTATAATGATTTACCATGTGTTTACCAATGGCATTGATACGTTCGGCAGATAGTTGGTATTTGCGTAATGCTTCTTTTTTTAGTTTGTCTTTTTTATCTTCATGAGCATCGCCAAATTTTTCTTCAAATTCTTTGTCTAACTCTTCTTTTTTAACATCTAGCTTTGCAATACCTTCATCGTAAAATAATTCTACCGTAGCACCATCGGCAACGGCCTCGGTAATAGTATAAACATCTATATATTCACCACCGTAAAATTCGCCTAAGGTAGATTTATCTTCTTTAGATATTGGTGTTCCTGTAAAGGCTACAAATTTAGCGTTTGGTAATACGGTACGCATAAACGACGCTAAAAAACCGTAGTGACTTCGGTGCGCTTCATCTACTAAAATGTATAAATTTTCTTTTTTAGATAGTTCTTCTAGCTCAATTTCTTGACGTTCAATTTCAACCCATTTCCCCTTTTGAAGTTCTTTTATTATTTTAATAAGCTTCTTGCCTTCCAAGTGTTTTTCAATAAGCAGATTGCCACGTTCTTCCAGTTCGGTTTGGTCGCTGGTAGTAGTTGCTTCGGTATCTGTTTCTTGAAATTTCTGTAAAGTGGTGGTTATGATACTACCATAATCGTTGCGTAGTAAACTGTCTAAATTTACTACAGAATTGGCTTGATTTACGTTTTTTAAACCTACGTTTCGGAAAGTAGTAGTTATTTGGCGGTCCAAATCTTTACGGTCGGTCATAACCATAACGGTCGGGTTTTTAAAGCCGAATTCTTGCGCTTGTAATTTTCTGGTTACATACGCCATGGTTAACGATTTACCACTTCCTTGCGTATGCCAAACAACACCACCTTCGCCCGCTTGTAAGCGTTCGATAGTTTTATTGGTAGCTCTTATTTGCTGATATCTTGGTAGCTTTTTAATGGTACGTCCTTCATCTAATTCAAACAGTACAAAATGCCTAATAATATCTAGCAGTCGTTCTTTTTTAAATAAGGCCAACAACAATTTATCTTGTTCACGCTGGGCTTGTGCTATAATTTCGGTATCATCTTTTGATGTTTTAAATACCGAATAAAATTGCTGAGGTGCATTGATGGCTCCGTATTTTCCTTTTTCACCCCAAATACCTACGCAAATTTGATTGTAATGAAATAGTTTTTCGTTGAGGTCTTGATATTCTACTAAATCACTATAAGCAGAATCCCAAGCATTATTAGATTTTGGTGATTTACATTCTATCACCGAAATAGGTAATCCGTTAAGATATACTACTAAATCTGGACGTGATTTTCGGCCAACTCTATTATGGTAAGACATCTGGTTTACCACTAAAAAATCGTTGTTATCTGGATTAGCGTAATCTATAAAATGTACGGGTTTAAATACCTCATCACCATTTATTACTTGTTTTACAACATAATTACCACCACGTAACAATTCCCAAATTTTTTGGTTTATTTCCATGAGTGATGCACCGTTTACGGTGGTTAGCTCTAAAAATGCTTTGTTTAGGTTGTTGTCGTTTATCCACGGATTAATGCGCTTAATAGCTGCTAATAATCTGTTTTTTAAAACCACTTCGGTAATGGCTTCACGCTCGTCTTGTTTACTAGCATCGTAATACTGGTAACCTAATTGTTGTAACAATTGTATGGCTGGTAACTCGCTATGTATGTATTCGGGTGACTGACTCATCTTTTTAATTTATAAAACTATTTATCGACCATATATCGACCACTTTATCGACCATTTGTTCGTTATTTATCTGTTTTTGGTCGATAAAACCAATTCAGATACTCTTTATTTTGATTATATCGGACACTTTTGAATAAATAAACACTATTTGTCCAATAGAATGTCCGATATAATTTTTTTTATAATTTTGTTACGCACTTCCTTCCATATTAGGGGGATAGTGTTTCGAGGCTCGATACATCAAGACATGTACCGAGCCTTGCGGTTTTATCACGTCTAATTTAATGATTAACAGATTTTTACAAGCCAAAAACACGGCTAAAAAAACCTTATTCTTGGTTAAATAATGTTAATGTTTATTGATTTATTAACAATTTATAATATATTTGCCGTGTCAATACCCAAAGGGTAGAGGACATGGCTGGTAACTTGATTACTTCGTTCGTATTGCCTTAAGATACGTGCCTCGCTTACGAAGTGGGGTTTTTTTTTACCCTTATTCTTTATATTTCCAGTACGCATCTTTATACTTATTTTTACTTTGAGTATCTACTGAAAACGAAGTTATTAACATCAATTGCGGATTTATTTCTCTTACAATTACTATAAAGTTTTTTTCTTCGTACCAATAAAACAATTGATTGAAACCTTTATCATTAACAGCTTCAAAATATTTTATTCTTGGGTCATTTACATTTTCTATTATAGGCTTAATCCAATGTATTTTATTAGCGCGTTGGTTATCAAAATAGCGCCTTTTATTATGCTTGCTTTCTCTCGTAATAATATGCTCAAACCCTTGCGACTTTCCTCTGCAAACTGGATGTCTTGATTTCTTTCGGTTACTAGAGAGTTTAATGCCTTTTATTATTAACGGTTTTCTAACAATGTCATCTAAAAAAGTAGCATACATCTTATTTAGCTGTTCATTGGTTGGTCCATCTACTGAAAGCTCCTCAAATAAATCTTCCAATTCATCCAGAACATCAAACTCATCATCTATGTCGGTTAAATTATCAAAATTCATTAGGACCCGCTTATTTGAAAATCAAAAATATTAAACTTTGGTTCCCATGGAATTGTTCCGTCATCCAATGAATAACCCGATTTTTCTTCCAAATAGCTTACAATTTCACGTTTTACTTTAGAAGCGTTTTCTTTTTCGTGTTCTTTACGTGTTTTATAGGTGATGGCTCCAATAAACAAATCGGTTAATTGTAAAAATTCATTTTCGCTTGAATGTATGTGTTGAAAATAGCCAAAGGATTCATCGCCTTTATTCTTTTTATTAAAATAATATTCAAGTTCATTTAGGCGTTGCTTACCTCTGGTGTCTTTTATATCTAGTAAAACCCGATAATTAAAACCTAGCGGATTAGTATATCGATTATTCAACAATAGAAATACTACTTTGTTATAAAAAGTATTATGGTCGCCTTCGTTAAATTTTTGGTGATTTAGATTTTTCTTATTCTTAACTAATACACAACGAAATTCCATTTTATTATCGAAGAAAAAATCTATTAACGCTTTATATAAGTTAATACGAGAGTACGATAATTTATTCCATTTAATTTCGGTTGGCGACTTATGTACACGCTTTAAATGCTGTATTTTATCTTTTAATTCTTGATAATGCTTGTGCTTAATTTTAGTATAACCAATACACATAATAGCAGAATCGTCATTTTCTAAATGGCAACTTTCATCTATATATAAACTATATGTTTTACTCATACTTCTACCCTTTCTTTAATTAAACCCGTTACCCGAACCTTACCCGTTAATAACTGCTGCATTAAACCTTTTTTAAGGTCTTGGTAGTGGGTTTTCTTGTTTTGTAAAACGTCTAGTTTAGCATCTACCGTACTTAAAATATTGGCGATTTGGGTTTGTTCTTCTTTTGGGGGTAATATTGCTGAGAGTTTTCTTAACTCAGTTTTATTAATTTTTGGGTGTCCACTACCAGCAATAATTTTATCAATTTGTCTTAATCCTATTGAAGAAGATAAATAAGCATGTAAATACTTTGAAACAATATTTTTATTATTTGCACGAATTACAATCATATTCGGTGCAATAGTCGCTTTTTTACTAATTTCTGGCATCATCCACGCTTCACCAACATTTGCCCCAATATTTGCAAACAATATTTCATTACCATAAAGATTTGATTTTGAAAGAAAATTATAACTTTTTTCATCAACATATTTTTGCTCTGAATGACCTAAACCTTTTCTTAAATCTGTTAATCTCACATAAATAGCATGATTTAATTCTGTAAAAACATTTACATTCTCTTTTAAAGAAGCAAAACTTCCAGCAGCAACATAATCTGTTATTTCATCAGTAAAATCATCTAAGTTTTTCACCTCCCAACTTTTAGGAATTTCCCCAAGCGGTGACTCTTTAAACTCGGTATGGCCGATGCCTTTAGTTAACAAACGCTGCATGAGCCCTTTTTTAAGGTCTTGGGTTTGGGCAATGCGTTGGTCTATTACATCAATTTTAGCATCTACCGTACTTAATATTTCTGCTATTTTTTGTTGTTCTGGGAGTGGTGGGAGTGTAAGAAGTGTTTTTCTAAATTCAGCCATTCCAACTAAGTTCCTCATCGCTCCACCTTGAGTTGAATCAGTTATTTTGTTTTGAAAAGGCTCAGAACGAAATTGTTGTAAAAAGTAATTGTCTGTTATTATATTTCTATCTAACCTAAGCCTCAACAATGCTTGATTAATAACTCCTTTTTTAAAATTTTCTGGGACTTTTGCAATTCTACCAATTGTTCCAGAACAGCTTACAATAAAATCATTAGCTTCAACTTTAAAAGCTTTTAGTTCATTGTACTTATCTTCTTCGATAAAATAACGAGCAGTTTCAAAATCATCGTAAATAGCATTTCTTTGCTCATATACTTGGTATCCTTTCTCTACAAAAAAAGCTTTCTTAATAGCTCCACCAAAAGGCCCTCTTCTCATACCTTGCTTGGGTATACAAACATCTTCTAGTTGAACAACTTCCCAGCTTTTAGGAATTTTTCCTAAACGAGAATCTTTAAATTTATTTATCATATTCCCAACTCTTTTAAAAACTCGTTCAATTTGTCATCAATATCAGCTTCTTGTATATCTAAATCAGCTAAAACAGCTTGTACCGCTTTTACATCAATAATGGGTTCGGGTTCGCTGGTGTCTATATAGCGGCTAATGTTTAGGTTGTAATCGTTTTCGGCAATTTCATCTAAGTCAACAATACGCATGTATTTGTCTACTTCAGTATTGGCATCGTAGGTAGCTACAATTTTTTTAATGTGTTCGGGTAATAACTCGTTTTGGTTTTTCCCTTCTTTAAAATCGCTGCTGGCATCAATAATAGTTACCTTCCCTTTTTTGGCTTCGGTTTTATTTTTATTTATCAACCATACCGAGGCTGGTATGCCCGTGTTATAAAATAAGCCAGAAGGTAGGCCTACAATAGCTTCAATTAAATCGGCCTCTAAAAGTGCCTGTCTAATTTTACCTTCAGTAGAGCCTCTAAATAGTGTACCGTGCGGTAAAACCACACCCGCTTTTCCGTCTTCTTTTAAAACGGCAATCATGTGTTGTATAAAAGCTAAATCGGCATAACCACGAGGTGCAATTCCGTATTGAAAACGTCCGTACGGGTCGCTAACTTCTTTTTTATAGTTGGGTGTTACTTTTTTCTCTTTTCCGTTTTTATCGAGTTTTACAACAATATTGGCTTCTGCTGGGCTCCACCATCCATCCATAGAAAAAGGTGGGTTTGCAATAACACGGTCAAACAATTGCAGTTCGTTGTCGTTATTGCGGTGTTTTGGGTCGGTTAAGGTATCACCTTTGCGTATATCGGCATCTGTAAAATTATGCAGTAACATGTTTAGCTTACCAATGGCCCAGGTACCCAAGTTTTTTTCTTGTCCGTTTAAGCTTACATTAATGTTATTACCTACTTTTCCGTTAGGTTGCTGTGCTATATAACGTGCCGATTCTATTAACATACCACCAGAGCCACACGTTGGGTCGTAAATACTATGTTTTGGTTGCGGTTTTATAAGGTTTACAATAAGTTGTACCACACCACGAGGGGTGTAAAATTCGCCTCCTTTTTTACCAGCATCGTCAGCAAACATTTTAATAAGATACTCGTAAGCATCGCCCAAAAGGTCGTTAGATTTTAAATGTGCATTGGCTAACGAATGTTGGTTAAAGTGGCGCAATAAACGTTGTAAAAGCTCGTCACTTAGCTTCTCTTTATCACCAAACTTGGTGGCAGTCATTACGCCTTCTAAACTGGTGTTTTCACGCTCAATAGCAGCAAAAGCTTTATCGAGTGCCACACCAATATTTTCGGTTTGGCTTTTTATGGTTTCCCAGCGAGCTTCTGTTGGTAGCTGAAAGTAGGTTTCATCTTCGGCATCTTCACGAGAAATACCTTCACGTTGCATAATTGTGGCAACTTCTTCTAAAAATACATCGTTAGAGCGCTTTAAGAATAAGAGTCCGAATATGTAATTTTTAAAATCTGAGGAATCAATACTTCCGCGTAATATGTTTGCTGAATCCCATAGCCAAGATTCTAGAGTTTCTAAAGTTAGTTTATTTTCAGTCATTGTATCTTTAAGCAGTTTTTTTATTATCAATCAGCAAATCTTTCACACTAATATTTAAAATATCAGCAATTTTGTATAAGGTTTCTACACTTGGTTGTCGTCTGTTAGTGGTATATGATAATACCATATTGTAGCTTTTGCCCAGCTCTTTAGATAGCCAAATTTGTTTTAATCCCTTTTGTACCAACACCTCTTTTATGCGATTCATAATTATGTAAATTTTGCTTTTCGAATATAGTTAAAAACTATCATTAAACGATAGTTGGTTTACGTATAAAAAACAGCGGTGAAGAAGATTTAAAACAAAAACTTGTAACTGGCTGATTTTTGGGTAATTACGATATTTTTTACTTGACAATGCTGATAAAAAAGTGCTATACAAGATTCTTTTAAGCGGTCTTTACGTATGTTTTTTAGTGCTGCGCTAAAAACATTTTTATGCACGTGCACTTTTTGGTCTAAAAAGAGGTTTGTGCAAGTTTTTGACCTATGGCTGCTGTTTTTCGTGCACAAAATTAAGCTGCATAATGCAGTAATTTTGATGTTTTAAAAAGAATGGTGATTTTTTTATGTCACCTTTAGTCCAGTTGGGTAAGGGGTTTAATTTGTATTACTGTATAAAAAAAGTCTAACATTGCTGTTAGACTTCTTTTTTATGGCTCCTCTTCTTGGACTCGAACCAAGGACCCTCTGATTAACAGTCAGATGCTCTAACCAACTGAGCTAAAGAGGAATGTTCATGTAGAACAAATATGTATGTTGTAGCAATTATCGGCTGCTACGTTGCCTTTGGCATTTTAGCTCCTCCTCTTGGACTCGAACCAAGGACCCTCTGATTAACAGTCAGATGCTCTAACCAACTGAGCTAAGGAGGAATTTTAAGCGCTATTGCTTTAAAATGCGAGTGCAAATTTAAGGGGTTTTTTAATATCTGCAAATTTTTTTTAATAAAATATTGAATTAAAATTGCTTGCCCCTGATTTTTAAAGCGTTATTTTAAGAATGTATAGTCTTAGGCATAGTTAGCATTATCTGTATAATATCACTAAAATCCCTAAAATAAGCATAAAAAAAAGGCTGGTTTTTAGTAAAAGTTGTATTTTTGTATCCATTATTCTTATTGATAGAAAAGTATAACAAAATATATGGACAAGTTTTCGTTCTTAAACGCAATACATACAGGTTTTATAGGTGATTTGTACGAGCAATATCAAAAAAATCCTGATGCAGTAGAACCAAGTTGGAGAAGTTTTTTTCAAGGTTATGATTTAGCTAATGAAGATTATTCGTTAACAGATGATGAGGTAGAAGTTGAAATTCCTGAAGAAGTACGTAAAGAATTTTTGGTAATCGATTTAATAAATGGGTACCGTACAAGAGGGCATTTATTTACAAAAACAAACCCTGTACGCGATCGAAGAAAATATTCGCCTACTTTAGATATTGAAAATTTTGGGCTATCAAATAAAGATTTGTCAAAAGTTTTTAGTGCTGGTGAAATTTTAGGAATCGGTGCCAAAACTTTAGCAGAAATAATAAAACACCTAAAAGCAATTTTTTGCGATAGTATTGGTGTTGAATATATGTATTTGCGAAATCCAGAAGAACTTAAATGGTGGCAACAAAGGCTTAATAAAAATGATAATCATCCAGATTATGATTTAGAAGCCAAAAAATACATTTTAACTAAATTAAATCAAGCTTCAACATTCGAGAGTTTTTTACAAACAAAATACGTAGGTCAAAAACGTTTTTCTGTTGAAGGAGGAGAAACTCTAATACCAGGTGTAAGTGTAGCACTTCGTGATGCTGCCGAAAAATACGGCGTTGAAGAATGTGTTTTAGGAATGGCACACCGTGGTCGTTTAAATACCTTGGTAAACATCTTTAAAAAACCCGTTCGCGATTTATTTAGCGAGTTTGAAGGTAAAGATTTCGAAGACCAAGATATTGATGGAGATGTAAAATATCACTTAGGTTTAACCTTAAGTAAAGCTTATAAAGGCGGACAAAAAATGAAGATGAATTTGGTGCCAAATCCATCACATTTAGAAACCGTAGCAGCCGTAGCAGAAGGTATTGTTAGGGCAAAAGTAGATTTAGATTACAAAGGTGATAATGGTAAAATTTTACCAATTGTAGTACATGGTGATGCCGCAATTGCAGGGCAAGGGATTGTGTATGAAATAGCACAAATGATGACCTTAAATGGGTATAAAACAGGTGGTACAATTCATGTTGTGGTAAATAACCAGGTTGGTTTTACAACCAATTATTTAGATGCGAGATCAAGTACATATTGTACCGATGTAGCAAAAGTAACATTATCTCCGGTATTACACATTAATGCAGATGATGCAGAAGCAGTTTGTCATGCAATGGAAATGGCTGTTGAATACCGAATGAGATTTAAAAAAGACATTTATATTGATTTATTAGGATATCGTAAATACGGTCATAACGAAGGAGATGAACCACGTTTTACACAACCTAAATTATATAAATCGATTTCTAAGCACAAAAATGCGAAAGAATTATATGCAACTAAATTAATTGATGAAGGAACTATTTCGGCTGATTATGTAAAAGAAATTACCGATGAGTTTAAATCGCATTTAGAAGCAGAATTTATAGAATCGAAAGCAAAAACAACTTCTAAAATTCAGGAATTTATGCCTGAAGTTTGGGACGGATTTATACGTAAGCAATTACAAGAAATGCTACAATCGGTAGATACTACTTATTCGGTTGATGCTTTAAAAGGTATTGCTAAAGTAATTTCTACTACTCCGAAAGGACATAAATTTGTTCGAAAAGCAGAACGTATTTTAAAAGGTCGTGATAAAATGGTCTTTGAAGAAAATGCCTTAGATTGGGGAACTGCCGAGAACTTAGCGTACGGAACTTTATTAGAAGAAGGTTTTAATATTAGAATTTCGGGAGAAGATGTAGAAAGAGGAACTTTTTCGCACCGTCATGCAATTATGCGTGATGAAGAAACCTTAGAGCGTGTTAACTTATTAAACACAAATCCGAAGAATAAAGGAGAAATGACGATTTTTAATTCTCATTTATCTGAATATGGAGTTTTAGGATTTGATTACGGATACGCAATGGCAGCACCAAATACCTTAACTATTTGGGAAGCTCAGTTTGGTGATTTTGCCAACGGAGCGCAAATTATGTTCGACCAATATATATCATCAGCAGAGGATAAATGGAAATTGCAAAACGGATTGGTAATGTTATTACCTCATGGTTATGAAGGGCAAGGGCCAGAGCATTCATCGGCAAGGATAGAGCGTTTTTTACAATCGTCAGCAGTTGATAACTGGACGATAGCAAACTGTTCTACACCTGCAAATATGTATCACATTTTACGTCGTCAGATGAAACGTGATTTTAGAAAACCATTGGTTGTTTTTACGCCAAAAAGTTTGTTGCGTTTGCCAAAAGCGGTAAATCCGATTGAAGATTTAGCCAACGGAAGTTTTAAAGAAGTAATAGATGATACTATTGAAACTTCAAAAGTTAAAAAAATGGTATTTTGTACTGGTAAATTTTATTACGATTTATTAGCAGAACGTGAGCGATTAGAAAGAGATGATGTTGCTTTGGTAAGAATAGAGCAATTATTCCCGTTACATAACGATCAGATTAAAGAGGTAATGGATAAATATCCGAATGTAACTCGTT
This sequence comes from Tenacibaculum insulae, assembly GCF_964512435.1. GTDB lineage: Bacteria > Bacteroidota > Bacteroidia > Flavobacteriales > Flavobacteriaceae > Polaribacter > Polaribacter insulae_A. The sequence continues at coordinate 1,477,798 of NZ_OZ208512.1, forward strand.
ATGTTTGGGCGCAAGAAGAACCTAAAAATATGGGGTCTTGGGGATATATGGTTGAACGTTTTGAATTAGCGAGGTTAGAGTGTGCATCGAGAGGATACCATTCGGCACCAGCGGCAGGTTCAAGCGCACGATATAAAAGACGTCATCAAAAAGTATTAGACAAAGTTTTTGATTAATACCAAATATTAGTAAGTACAAGCGTTAGGGATTGAAACGGCATCCTTTTTTGCTTTCAGTTCGAGTGAATTTGTGAAGAATGAACAAATTTGTATCGAGAATGTAGCAAAAAAGATATAGTGAAAAGCCCGCCCGAACGCCCAAATAAAAGAAATAAAATATTTCAGAATAAAAATAAAGAAACATGAGTGTTTTAGAAATGAAAGTTCCTTCTCCGGGAGAATCGATTACAGAAGTAGAAATAGCAACTTGGTTAGTTGAAGATGGTGATTATGTTGAAAAAGATCAACCAATCGCCGAAGTAGATTCTGATAAAGCAACGTTAGAATTGCCTGCGGAAGAAAGCGGAATAATCACTTTAAAAGCAGAAGAAGGTGATGCTGTAGAGGTTGGAGCTGTAGTGTGTCATATTGATATGAGCGCAGCAAAACCTGAAGGTGCAACAGCTACTGAAACTAAAAAAGAAGAAGCGCCAAAAGCAGCAGCTCCGAAAAAAGAAGAAGTAAAGCCAGCAACGTATGCAACAGGTACTGCTTCTCCGGCAGCTAAAAAAGTATTAGCTGAAAAAGGTATTGATGCTGCCACGGTAAAAGGTACAGGAAAAGATGGTCGTGTAACAAAAGATGACGCTGTTAAAGCAGTGCCTTCTATGGGAACGCAACCAGCCAATGGTTCGCGTGGTACAGAGCGTAAAAAAATGTCGATGTTGCGTCGTAAAGTAGCACAACGTTTAGTTGCTGTTAAAAGTGAAACGGCTATGTTAACTACGTTTAACGAAGTAAACATGCAACCAATTTTTGATTTACGTAAGGAGTATAAAGAAGATTTTAAAGCAAAGCACGGTGTTGGATTAGGATTTATGTCTTTCTTTACTTTAGCAGTTGTAAGAGCTTTAAAAATGTATCCAGATGTAAACTCTATGATTGATGGAGATTACCAAATAAAACATGATTTTAATGATATTTCTATAGCCGTTTCTGGTCCTAAAGGATTAATGGTTCCTGTAATTAGAAATGCAGAAGGTTTATCGTTTAGAGGTGTAGAAAGTGAAGTAAAACGTTTGGCCTTACGTGCGCGTGATGGGCAAATTACGGTTGATGAAATGACAGGTGGAACTTTTACAATTACCAACGGTGGTGTATTTGGATCAATGTTATCTACGCCAATTATTAATCCTCCACAAAGTGGAATCTTAGGAATGCATAACATTGTTAACCGTCCGATGGCAGTGAATGGTGAGGTGGTAATTCAGCCAATTATGTATGTAGCTTTATCTTATGATCACCGTATTATTGATGGTCGTGAGTCTGTTGGTTTCTTAGTTGCTGTTAAAGAGGCGTTAGAAAATCCGATGGAATTGTTAATGGATAACAATCCGAAAAAAGCATTAGAAATGTAAATCTAATTTATTTTTATAAATATATAAATCCCAAGTTGTTACTTGGGATTTTTTTAATTTTAAAAATACCCAATATTGGGTATTTTTTAATAAACTGATTATAAGTAAATTTGAAAAGTGTAATTTTTATTTGAAGAGATTTTAAATAAAGTAGATTGATTAATTGAAAAAGAAGAAGGCAGTAATATCCTAAACATTGATTTGTTTGGGATATTTTTTTGTATTAAAATTAAAAAATCATAAAAACAAAGTTATCTTAAAAAGGTATTTTTACATTTTAAGTGAAGCATATTTTTGGGATGAGTAAAAACAAAGAATTAGATTTAGCAGTACAGTTTATTAATAAAACGGATAGAAACCTTTTTATAACAGGAAAAGCGGGTACTGGTAAAACTACTTTTTTGCACAAAATAAAAAACGAATCGTTAAAAAGAATGGTAATAGTTGCACCTACAGGTGTAGCTGCAATAAATGCAAAAGGCGTTACAATTCACTCTTTTTTTCAGATGCCTTTCGTGCCAATTTTACCAAATCAAATAACAAGCACATCTAATCAGCAACGAAAATTTAGTAAATCAAAAATTGATATTATTAAATCGTTAGACCTTGTTGTTATTGATGAAATTAGTATGGTTAGAGCTGATTTGTTAGATGGAATAGATCAGGTTTTAAGAAAGTATAAAGATAAAAATAAAGTTTTTGGCGGTGCACAAGTTTTAATGATTGGCGATTTGCAGCAGTTGTCTCCAGTGGTAAAACCGAATGAATGGAGTTTGTTACAGCAACATTACACTTCTATTTATTTTTTTAGCAGCAAAGCATTTCAAGAATCAAATACGGTAAGTATTGAGTTAAAGAAAATTTATAGGCAAGATAATGAAGAGTTCATTTCGATTTTAAATGAAATTAGAAATGATTCTTTATCAGAAAAATCAGCTAAAATTTTAAACAAGAGATACAATCCTAGTTTTGAACCCAAAAAAAATGAGGGTTACATTACATTAACAACGCATAATAAAAGAGCAGGAGCAATTAATACGCTAGAGTTAGAAAAGTTAAAGAAAAAGAGTCGGTTTTTTAAAGCTGATATATCTGGTAAGTTTAATGAAAACGCGTATCCGAATAGCGAAAAATTAGAGTTAAAAGAAGGTGCTCAAGTAATGTTTATTAAAAATGATAGCTCGCCAGAGAAAAGATATTTTAATGGGAAAATAGGAAAAATTACTTTGATTGATGAGGATACAATTTATGTAAAATGTCCTAATGATGATTTTGAAATAGAAACCAAAAAAGAAACTTGGGAAAACATAACTTATGCCATTGATGATGAAACGAAAGATATAAAAGAAAACATTACAGGTTCTTTTTCACAAATTCCTTTAAGGTTGGCTTGGGCAATAACAATTCATAAAAGTCAGGGATTAACTTTTGAAAAAGCGATTATTGATGCCGAAGCTTCTTTTGCACACGGACAAACTTATGTAGCTTTAAGTAGATGTACTTCTTTAGAAGGTATTGTTTTAAAAACTCAAATTAATAACAGCGCAATTATTAATGACAAAACGGTAGATTCGTTTACTAAAAATGTAAATGAAAATGTGCCAGATGAAGCTGTTTTAATAGCATCAGAAAAAAAATACCAACTTAATTTAATTGCCGAATTATTTGATTTTAATTCTTTTTTATATCCAATTACAAGAGCTATTGATATTTTTTATAAAAATAAAACAAGTTTAAACGGAACCATTATAACGCAACTACAAACAATAAAAGATAACGGAATTGTTACTTTATTAAAGGTTGCAAATGGTTTTAAAATACAATTACAACAACTTTCTGAAGATGCTGTTTTGGCTGAAAATAGCTCGGTTATAAATGATAGGTTTACAAAAGCGATTACGTATTTTATAAATCAGACAGAAACATTTATTAAAAAACCGTTAAGTGAAATTTCTTTTTCAACAGATAATAAAACAGTTGAAAAAGACTTAGAAAAACAAATTTTTGCGATACAAGATTTGTTATCAATAAAACTATACTGTTTTTTAAAATTAAAAGAGGGTTTTCAGGTTAAAGAGTATTTACAAATTAGAGCAAATGCTGTTTTACAGAACGCAGAAAAACCAAAGAAAAAGAAAATAACATTATCAAGAGATCCTGTTTTAGCTTTAAGTTTAAGAGAATTACGAGACGAAATATCAAAAAAAGATGGAATTCCACATTTTCAAATTTTTACTCAAAAAACACTTTATGCTATTTGTGATGCTTTGCCAAAATCAGCGCAACAGTTATTAAAGGTTGATGGAATGGGTAAAATTCGCGTTCAAAAATATGGAGGTAGAATTTTAGACGTTATTAGTAGTTATTGCAAAAAACAAGGAATTAAACAACAAGAAGAAGTTACTGAAAAAGATAAAATTCCCTCAAAACAAATAACATTTAAACTTTTTAAAGAAGGGTTTTCAGTAAAGGAAATTGCGGATAAAAGAGAGTTAACACAAAATACGATAGAAAGTCACTTGACTAGTTTTATACCAGACGGAGATATTGATGTACGAGAAATCATCTCTTTAAAAAGGTATCAAAAAATAGTAGCATCTATTGAAAAAGTAACGTTTAAAAACTTAACAGAATTAAAAGAAAAAGTTGATAACGATTTTACCTTTATGGAGTTAAGAATGGTGTTGCTTTCGTTAGAATTATAGTGTTTGTTTAACGAGTAAAAAATTAAAAATTCATAGAAAGTTGAATGCGTTTTCTTTGCGCATCTACCTCTAATACTTTTACGGTTACTTGCTGATGTAAGTTTACATGTTCACTAACATCTTTAACAAACGTATTTGAAAGATTAGACACGTGTACCAATCCGCTTTCTTTTACACCAATATCAACAAAACAACCAAAATTGGTAATGTTGTTTACAATTCCTGGAAGTACCATGCCGGTTTTAACATCATCAATAGTTTTAATATGCTCGTTAAAACTAAATGCTTTTGCTTTTTCACGCGGATCTAAACCTGGTTTTTCTAACTCTTTTACAATGTCTTTTAAAGTTGGCAATCCGTAAGAATCGGTAACATATTGTTGCAATTTCAATTGATTTAAAACAGTAGTATTACCTATTAAATCGGTTAGCTTACAGCCAGCATCTTTAGCTATTTGTTTTATTAAAGCATAACGTTCTGGATGCACAGCAGAATCATCTAAAGGATTATCGCCATTTTTAATGCGTAAAAATCCGGCAGATTGCTCAAAAGCTTTTCCGCCTAAACGTGGCACTTTTTTAATAGCAATTCTATTTTTAAATGCACCGTTTTCGTTTCGGTAATTCACAATATTTTCAGCTAATTTTGGCCCAATACCCGAAACATAACTTAATAATGGCGGACTTGCTGTATTTATATTTACACCTACTTTATTCACACAATGTTCTACAACGGTATCTAAGGATTTATTTAATTTTGATTGTTCTACATCGTGTTGATATTGCCCAACACCGATAGATTTTGCATCAATCTTAACCAGTTCAGCCAAAGGGTCAGCTAATCTTCGTCCGATAGAAATTGCCCCACGAACAGTAACATCATATTCAGGAAATTCATCTCTTGCAATTTTTGAAGCCGAATAAATAGAAGCGCCAGCTTCACTAACAACAAAAATTTCTGGTCTATTTTTAAACGGAATACTTTTTATTAATTGTTCAGTTTCTCTTGATGCGGTTCCGTTACCAATTGCAATTGCTTCAATTTGATGCTTATTAACTAATGAGTAAATAGTGTCTTTGGCTTCGGTAGATTGATGTTGTGGCGCATGCGGATAGATGTTTTGGTTGTGTAATAAATCACCTTGTTTGTTTAAGCAAACTACCTTACAGCCCGATCTAAAACCAGGATCGATAGCCAAAATTCGTTTTTCACCTAAAGGAGATCCTAATAATAACTGCTGTAAATTTTTAGCGAATACGGTTATCGCATTTTCATCAGCTTTTTCTTTAGCTATTGATAAGGCTTCGTTAGAAAGCGATGGAAATAACAAACGTTTATATGCATCGGCAATGGCTAGTTTAATTTGAGTTGCACATTCGTTTTGAGAGCGAATAATTCGATCTTCAATTTTTTGAAGCGTACGCTCGTTGTCAATTTCAATTTTTACACGAATAAAGCCTTCTTTTTCGGCACGAAGAATGGCTAACAATCGGTGAGACGGAATGCGACTTAAATTCTCTTCCCACTCAAAATAATCTTTAAATTTCTGAGCGCCATCTTCATCTTTTTTAGTTTTTATTATTTTTGTTGAAATAGTAGCATGACGCTCTAATTGATGACGGATATTGTTACGAACATCGGTACGTTCATTTATCCATTCAGCAATAATATGCCGTGCGCCTTCTAAAGCATTTTCACTAGTTTCCACTTGGTGGGATGTATATTTTGATGCGGTAAAATCCAAATCGTTTACTCGCTGACTCATAATCATTTTAGCCAACGGTTCTAATCCGTTTTTACGAGCAGTTTCGGCTTTTGTTTTACGTTTCTTTTTATACGGAAGATAAATATCTTCTAAAGTGGTAAGATCGTTAGTTTTTTCAATTTTAGTCTTTAACTCACTGGTTAAAACATCTTGTTCATCTAAAGCTTTAAGAATGGTAGCTTTTCTTTTTTCAATAGATTCAAACTGCTCTTTCAAAGCAACTATTTGCCCGATTTCAACTTCATCTAAATTCCCTGTTTTTTCTTTCCTATATCTTGATATAAATGGAATTGTACAATCTTCATTTAACAATTCAACCGTATTTTGAATTGATTTTTCAGAGATTTGAGAACGAGAAGTAATGTAATTTAGAAGTTGCATATCGTAATTTTTTAAAATAAAAAACCTCGCAATATTTTGCGAGGTTACGAATATAGTAAAATGTTGTTTTTATCTAAGCAATAAATTCACCGTTAGTTACCTTTTCAGAAGGTTGCACGAATGCAAGTTTGCCATCAGGAGTATCGGTCATTAAAATCATACCTTGACTTTCGATACCTTTTAATTTACGCGGCGCTAAATTACAAACAACAGAAACTTGTTGTCCGATAATATCCTCAGGTTTAAAGCTTTCGGCAATTCCAGAAACGATAGTTCTTTTATCTAAACCAACATCAACTGTAAGCTTTAAAAGCTTTTTAGTTTTAGCTACTTTTTCAGCTTCAATAATAGTTCCTACACGGATGTCTATTTTTGTAAAATCATCAAACTCAATAGTTTCCTTTTGAGGTTCTAAAACTCTATTTTCAGCTTCGTTTGCTTTTTTGGTAGCTTCTAATTTATCTAGTTGCGCCTGAATTTCTTTATCCTCAATTTTAGCAAATAATAATTCTGCTTTATTTATTTGATGGTTATCAGCAATTAAAATATTTTTTTCAGAAACATCTTCCCAAGATAAATTAGCATCAATATTTAAAATTGATTTCAATTTAGTTGATGTAAACGGTAAAAAAGGTTCTGATAAAACGGCTAATCCAGCAGCAATTTGTAAAGCGACATTCATAATTGTTTTAGTACGTTCTGCATCAACCTTAATCATTTTCCAAGGCTCTTCATCGGCTAAATATTTATTACCTAAACGTGCTAAGTTCATTAATTCTTGAGATGCTTCTCTAAAACGATAACGCTCAATAGATTTTGCAATTACATTCGGAAATTCTTTTAAAGCAGCTAAAGTATCTTCATCAATTTCTGATAATTCATTAGCAGCAGGAACTTGCCCATCGTAATATTTATTCGTTAAAACAACTACACGGTTTATAAAGTTACCAAAAATAGCCACTAACTCATTGTTGTTTTTTGCTTGAAAATCTTTCCAAGTAAAATCGTTGTCTTTACTTTCTGGTGCATTTGCTGTTAAGGTATAACGTAATACATCTTGCTGATTAGGAAAATCTTCTAAATATTCGTGTAACCAAACTGCCCAGTTTTTAGACGTAGATAATTTGTTTCCTTCTAAATTTAAAAACTCGTTTGCAGGTACATTTTCTGGTAATATAAAATCGCCATGTGCCTTTAACATCGAAGGAAAAATTAAACAGTGAAACACAATATTGTCTTTACCAATAAAGTGTACTAATTTGGTATCGTCTTTTTTCCAATAATCTTCCCAGTTTTTACTTTCACGAGCAGCCCATTCTTTGGTAGCAGAAATATATCCGATAGGCGCATCAAACCAAACATATAATACTTTTCCGTCTGCTCCTTCAACAGGCACCGGAATTCCCCAATCTAAATCACGCGTTACTGCTCTTGGGCGTAAACCATCATCAATCCACGATTTACATTGTCCTAAAACGTTAGGTTTCCAATCGTGTTTATGACCTTCAACAATCCATTTACGTAAAAAATCTTCGTGTTTATCTAACGGTAAAAACCAGTGTTTCGTTTCTTTTAAAGTAGGAACATTTCCTGTAATTGCCGATTTAGGATTGATTAAATCTGTGGCATTATGACTTGTGCCACATTTTTCACATTGATCACCGTAGCTTTCTTCATTTCCACATTTTGGGCAAGTACCCACAACAAAACGATCGGCTAAATATTGGTTTGCCTCAGCATCGTATAATTGCTCGGTAACTTCTTCAATAAACTCACCATCGTTATATAATTTTGTGAAAAATTCAGAAGCTGTTTTATGATGAATTTCAGAAGATGTACGAGAATAATTGTCGAATGAAATACCAAAATCAACAAACGATTTTTTTATAATTCCGTGGTATTTATCAATAATATCTTGTGGAGTAACACCTTCTTTTTTTGCACGCATTGGTATGGCAACACCGTGTTCGTCTGAACCACAAATGTAAGCCACGTCTTTTCCTTTTTGACGTAAAAAACGCGCGTAAATATCTCCAGGAACATACACACCCGCTAAATGGCCAATATGAATTGGACCGTTTGTGTAAGGTAATGCTGCTGTAATTGTATATCTTTTTGGTGTACTCATTTTTTTATGCTAAAATTAAAGCGCAAAAGTACAAAAAAGCAATTTTTTAAACTGTTTTAAAATGGGTACATTTGAGAGAATTTAGATTTATAATTGTATTTTGAAAAGAACTTTGCCAATTTTAGGTGTTTTACTGATGGTTACATCGGTTTTTTCGCAAACTAAAACTATGAAATTAATTACACCACCTTATTTACAAAAAGGAGACACGATTGCTATGGTGGCTCCTGCCGGAATTTTAAAAAACAGAAAACATGTAATTGATAAAGCCAAGAAATTAGCTGAAAGCTGGGGTTTGAAAGTTGTTTATGGAAAGCATATGTTTTCTCAAAACAATCATTTTGCAGGAACGGATGAAGAACGTTGTGAAGATTTTCAAAAAGCAATTGATAATCCGAATATAAAAGCTATTTGGTCGGCTCGTGGTGGCTACGGTTCGGTTCGAATTTTAGATAAATTAGATTTTTCTAATTTTAAGAAAAATCCGAAATGGGTAATAGGTTACTCAGATATAACTGCTTTTCATAATCATATTCACAATTTAGGAGTTGAGACGATTCACGGAATGATGGGAACGAGCATGCAAGACAATCCACAAGATATTCCTGAAACGATTAAAACTTTACGAAAGGCATTGTTTGGTGAAAATTTAAGCTACGAAATAGCGCCTTCAAAACTAAATAGAGTAGGAGAGTTTAGCGGAGAATTAGTTGGTGGAAATATTGCCATTTTAGCATCGATGCTGGGTTCTGAAAGTCAGATTTCAACAGTTGGAAAAATTCTATTTATTGAAGAAATTGGTGAATACAAATATTCGATTGATAGAATGTTACAAAGTTTAAAACGTGCTGGTTATTTTACAAAAATAAAAGGGGTTATTGTGGGCGATATGACGAAAATTAAAAAGAATAGTACGCCTTGGGGAAGCTCGATAGAGCAATTAATTTTAGATATAATTCCTAAAGATGTTCCTGTATTATTTAATTTTCCTGCGGGACACGAACCAGATAATAGAGCGTTGATTATGGGTAGAGAAGTTGAGGTTAATAGTAAAGAAAATCAATTTTCGGTTGTAAAATTTAATTAGTGGCACAACATAACGAACTTGGTAAGGAAGGAGAAAAATTAGCGGTTGAATATCTACAAAAAAACGGGTATTTAATTGTTGAAAAAAATTATCGATTTTTAAAAGCTGAAGTTGATATTATTGCTAAAAAAGAAAAGGTTTTAATAGCTATTGAAGTAAAAACAAGAACGAGTACTTATTTTGGTAATCCGCAAGATTTTGTAAATCCGAAGAAAATAAAATTACTAGTATCTGCAATAGATAATTATATTGTTAAAAATGATATCGATTTAGAAGTACGATTTGATATTATAGCCATACTAAAGAATAAAAAAACAGTAGAAATAAAGCATTTAAAAGATGCCTTTTTATATTTTTAAAACAAAAAAGCCAACAATTTAATTGTTGGCTTTTTGTTTTTTTGAAAACATTTTTTAATTATGCTCAAAGTATTTTTGAACATCTTCCATATGATCAGGCATTGCAATAATTTTCTTATTACTGTCTAATACAAAATACGAAGGCGTTGCTAATAATTGGTAAGTTTTAACGGTTTCATTGTCCCATTTATAATCAGGATGTGTACCAATAGCATTGTGCCAATTAGGTAATGTTTTAATAAATTCATTCCATTTTACATTGTCATTTTCAATACCAAAAGAAATAATAGATACATCGTTACGACTTTTCATTGATTCATGTAAAACAGGTATTTCTTTAACACAGTGTGGGCAACCAGTACTCCAAAATATTAATAAATATTTATCTCCATCGTTTAAAGTAGAAAGCTTCATTGCTGTTCCGTTTTCATCCCAAGAAAAATCAGGAGCAATTCTACCAACGGTAGCTCTTAGTAACTCAAGTTTTTCTTTTTTAAATTCTGCATCAAATTGATTTGCAGGTAAAACGTCATAAAATTTAGAAAACATCCAATCTACAGCTTCACCATTACGTTTGTCGGCTAAAGTTGTAATTAAAAATTCGGTAACGGCTTTTCTTAATTTACCGCTAGGAACTTTATCCATAACATTAATGATAGATTTTATAAGCAGTTTCTTTTGTAATTGCTCGTCTTCAGAAACATTTAAATAAAATACATAATCGGTAATTTTATCAATTAAGAAAGAAGAATTGTATAAAGCTTCACTTTTAAAATCGATATATTTAAAGAAGTTATCTTGCGTTGTTGATAAATATTCGTCCATTGTTTCAACAGGGCTAGACGGATTGTATCTTAAAAAAGCTTTAATAAAATGGTTAGCTAACATCCCTTCCGATTTGTTTTCATACATTTCCTGTACGTCTTCAAGCTCTTTTACTTTCTTTTTGTAGGCTTTTTTTGCATCTTTACTTTCGGTAGTAATAAAAGACATTTGATTTTCATCAATCTTTGTTTGTACCGCAGCATAAGCTTGTAAGTAATCGTTATAAAGTTTGTTTTCTCTTGATGAAGTAAATACCACAGATTCGTCTGGATATTTTGGATTAAAGATAAACTCTACATTTTCTTTGTTAAAATAAAAGTCTACAAAACCAGTACCTTTATTTCTATAAGTAGCTCTATATGCACCAGGTTTAGCATCAGCTTGTAAATTAAATTCAAATTTACCTAGTACTTGTTTTTGCCCACTAACAACTATCGTGTCAAATTGTATCGTGGTGTTTTTTACAAATTTTTGTTTAGCTCCTTCAATTTTATATAAAATTACCCAATCTGTTTTTTCAGGAGGTGTTAAGGTTCCTTTTACAGTATATTGGGCATTTACTATCGAAGTGGCGAATATTAATAGTGCCAGTATTTTTTTCATCATTAATATTTTAAAAGGGTTGATTATATTTTTTAAAACTAGTCATTTGCTAACTTCTATCCAAGAAGTGTACCATTTTTATTTTTTGTTGTTTATTTTAGTAATGTATTAAACGGATAAACAAATATATGTATTTAAATAATAAAGTGATTTGGCTAACGGGAGCTTCATCGGGTATTGGTAAATCACTAGCAATTGAGTTGTCTAATTATAATGTAAAATTAATTTTATCATCAAGAAATAAAATAAAATTAGAAGCGGTAAAAAATAAATGTAAAAATCCTGAAAACATTAAAATTTTACCTTTGGATTTAGAAGATTACACAAATTTAGAAGCTAAAGTTAAAGAAGCCATTACTTTTTTTGGACAGATTGATTTTTTAATTAATAACGGAGGAATAAGCCAGCGATCGTTAGTTAAAAACACTACTATTTTGGTTGATAAACGATTAATGGATATTAATTATTTAGGAACCGTAGCATTAACTAAAGCATTATTGCCTCATTTTATTAAAAATAAATCGGGTCATTTTGTAGTAACAACAAGTATTGTTGGTAAAATTGGTACACCATTACGATCAACTTACGCAGCAACAAAACACGCTTTACATGGTTTTTTTGATAGTTTACGAGCCGAACATTATAGCGATAATATTTCAGTAACCTTGGTTTGCCCAGGTTTTGTAACCACCAATGTTTCTAAAAATGCTTTAACGGGTGATGGTTCTCCGCAAGAAATAATGGATACAGCAACTGCCAACGGAATTCATCCCGATCGTTTTGCTAAATTAATGCTAAGAGCTATTAAAAATAAACGTGAAGAAGTTTATATAGCTGGTGCAAAAGAAAAGTTAGGTGTGTATGCAAAACGATTTTTTCCGAAGTTTTTATCAAAAATGATTCGAAAAATGAGTGTTACTTAAAAAAATCAATGGCATCAAAATAATTGATAATTGCTTCTTTTATTAAAACAGATTGCTCGCCAGGTTTTAAGTTTGGCAATTCGGTTAAGGTTTTATAATGTGGCCAACCATCGTTGTCAAAAAAATCGAATTCGTAATATCCGTAAGGTTCTAAAAGTTTACAAATAGCAATATGCATTAAGTTTACTTTTTCGTCTTTTTTAAATTTTCGTTGCCCTTGCCCTAATTCTTGTACACCAATTAAGTAAATAACAGCATCTACATTTAACGGATCTCCATCAGCAAATTGTTGCGATAAATTTGCAATTAAAAAATCCCATTTTTCTTTTAAGTTAATTTCTTTCGTCATCAGTGTTTTTTGAATTTACAAAGATACAAATGAGTTGTGTATATTTGATGCAGAATTTGCACTCATAATTTATGAGAACCTTTTACTAAAAAAATGAATGCCCGTTTTTGATTTATAACTCTATATCAAAGCGTCATTCTGAATTCATTTCAGAATCACACCTTTGTAATAAATAGTACGTTGTGATGAGAAACTAAAACGAGTTGTTATAATTTTTAAACAAAAGACTTTAAAACATACTGATGAATACATTTGATATTATTATTGCAGCTTTATTACTTTTTGGTTTTGTGCGTGGTTTAATGAAAGGGTTATTTGTTGAGGTTGCTTCGTTAGTAGCTTTAATTGCTGGAGTTTACGGTGCAATGCATTTTTCATACTTTATAGCTAATTGGCTAAAAGACAGCGTTACTTGGGAAGAGAAATATATAACTTTAGCAGCCTTTGCGGGGACATTTATTGCTATTATTATTACAATTTCTTTATTAGGAAAAGCTTTAACCAAAATAGCTGATTTTGCCTCTTTAGGAGTATTAAATAAAATATTAGGAGGTGTTTTTGGAGCTTTAAAAATTGGATTAATTTTAAGTGTTGTTTTTATTTTCTTCGGAAAAATGAATGATACAATTCCGTTTGTTGAAGAAGATAAACTTGATGAATCGGTATTATTTATGCCTGTAAAAAAGATTGCTCCAACTATCTTTCCGTCCATAATTAAAGACGATGGCGAAGTTGAAATTCCTAAAATTAAAGAAGATCTAAAAATAGAAATATAAAAAAATCCGAAGTTAATAACTTCGGATTTTTTAGTTTTATTAGAATCGGTATTTTAATTTTAGTAACGCAAATCTTGGTAAAAGCCTGTATTCGGTAGTTGATGTTCCGATATCACTAATTGAAAAACTTTTAAAACTTTTAGTATTTAATAAGTTTTTACCCGTTAGATAAAGTGTTAATTTATTATCTATAAGCTTGTAAGAAACGCTAACATCTAAAAAGTTATAAGTAGCATCTTTTTCTAAGTTTCCGAAATAATAACGTTCAGATTGTATATCAGCGTTAATTTTTTTACTAAAAACAAAAGATAAATCTAAGAAGCTTTTATTGTTTGTAAATGAATTCTTAAGACTAGATTGTTGTATTGCAGAGGTGCTCCACTTAGTACCAAAATGATAATTAAAAACACCTCTAAACCCAGAGCGTAAGTTTACACCATAGTTGTAGTTGTTGGAAGTTACTTTTCTTAAGCCAGAATTATTTACACTATTTTTATATTCGCTTTTAGTATAACCTAAATCTAATTTAAGATTAGAGGTTATTGATGGAAAGTAATAGTCAATTTTTGAGTTTAAGCTGATTAATTCTCTATCCTTAATTAAAATTTTCTCTCGCTGTGTGTAATTTTGTTCAATGATACTATTACTCGATAAAAAATCGTAATTTTTAGTATACATTAAACTAAAATAAGCAAAAAAACGATCGTTATAATTACCTAGCGAGTAGTTTAAGTTTGCCGTTGATGAATTTAATTGATTAAAATTACCGGTACCTTTGGTAAAAGACCGGAAACTTGTTAATGCAAAACTGTTATAAACATCTACTATTTTAGCGTTTGTAGTATTGTATGAAACAGATGAGGTTATTTTATTACTATCATTTATTTTCCAATCTATACCAATACTTGGATTTATATAAAAATAGTTTTCACTTTTATTAAGAGTATTGTCATTTAAATTGTTAGTAAGGTTATGAAAGTTTAACTTACCAATAAGATTTAAGTTGTTTATTTTTAAATGATATTTAGTTTTTAAATACGCATCATTAACTTTGTATTCAGTTGTATTTTTATAAGCAGCAGGAATATTTACAATTGTATTATTTTCTAATAATTTAAGTTGTGTGTTTAATTTATCGGCTCTGTATTCATTACCTAATTGCAACTCTAATAAATCACCATTTTCTTTTTTGGTCAGTAAATGCGTATTAAAACCAGCAAATGTCATTTCGCTATCGCTTAATTGTTTTATATTATTCGCATTGGCAGAGTTTGGAAATAAATCTTGAAATAAAAATTGATTTGTTTGATAATTTTGAGGTGATTTTTCATTGATAAAACGCCCTGTTGTTACATAAACGCTCTTTTTATTGAGGCGATTTGTAAAAATTATCTTTTGATCAAAAATATTATTTTGATGTTTTAAATTTTCGGTAGTACTATTACCATTAAAAGTTAAATTAGAGGAGTCGTTAAAGTTGCCATATTTATATTTGGTAGTTGCTGCCAGCATTTTATTTTTGTCGATGTTATAAATTATATCAACTTTACCAAAAGCAATCTTTTTATCATTATTTAATTCAGAGTTTTCAGTATTTGTAAAATTGGTATTACCAGTATTTATATTATCAATACTTGTTTCGGTATCACTATTTTCATCCCAATTTAAAAAGCTTAAGGCTTTTATTTTTAGTTTTTTTGATGGATTAAAAATGGCGTTTAAAGAAGCTAGTTCGGTATTGTTAAAATTGGTTCTTTCTTTATCGAAAAATGAATTATAGATAGCTAAGTTTAATAAGTTTCTGGTAGATTGATTATCGCCAATGCTTCCTGGTTCGTTATAACTAGTAGGGTTTATTAATTGGTTTATATTACCCGTAACATCTATACCTGTATTGTTAAGGCTGGTTAAAAAAAAGTATTTATTCTTTTTACCAAAGTTCATTAAGTTAGCTTTTGTTTCGTAACGGTTTTCAGAAAATAAACCATAGCCCAAACTAACGTTACCAAACCAAATACGTTTCGATTTTTCGTTTAGCTTTAAATTTAAAGCTACTTTATCACTATTTTCTATACCTTTTAAAAGATGGTTGTTTGAGTATTTTTTTAACACTTCTACCTCTTCAATTGGGTGAGCAGGCATGTTTTTAGATAATATTTGATATCCTTTTTCAAAAAAATCATCACCATCAACCATTAATTTTTCTATTTCTTGATTTCCTACTTTTATTCTTCCTTCACTATCAATATTTAAACCTGGTATTTTTTTAAGTAAATCTTCCACCGTTTGTTCGGTACCGTTGGTAAATGCTTTTGTTCTAAAACGAATGGTATCTTTTTCTATAAAAACCGATTTTTCTGCTTTAATAACAACTTCATCTAAACTTATAGCATCTTCTTCTAAAACTACGTTAACAGTAATTTTAGCTTGGTTTTTAGTAATTACTATGGGGGTTGTTTTAGGTGTAAAACCTAATGAAGAAAACACTAAATTAAAGTTTCCTGTTTTATCTGTTTTAAGTTGATAATAACCTTTGTTGTTTGAATAGGTATAAGAAATGTAATTTTTAAGTAAACTATCTTTTAAAATTACATTTCCTGCTATTACGTTATTCTTGCTATCTTTTAAAGTTCCTGAAATTATAGTTTGTGAAAAACTATAAGTACATATTAAGAAAAAAAATAAGGTATTTATTTTTGTTTTTCTTCCCATTCGTATATAATCTCTTTAGTAGAATTTCTGTCTGTAGACGATTTTATTATAGTTGTGTGTCTGTCACTTTTTGCATTCATTTTTGCAATTCTTTCTTTGTCTCTATTAGGAACAATAACCTCAATATGCTTTCTTAAAGGTATTGCTTTGTCTGCAATAGGGAAGTTGTTAATAGCTACAGTATCTTTAAAATTCACTTTAGTAACTCTAAAATAAACTTCTTTTTTAGCATCTTTTACTTCAATTATTAAACCTGGTAATCCTTGTAATTTCCATGGGCCAAATGGTACCGGTATTTTATTTGTAAACCAAGTGGTATAGGTTCTACCTCTAAAATACCCAGTTGCCTTTTGGCATTTATATTCACCTATCTTTTTAAATTCATTTGTTATTTCCCAATTAATTTTAGGCAATTGTTCTTTAAGATATGACTTTGTTTTGGTATAACCAGATAATAATAGGTTCTTATTAATATCAGTAAAAACTTGCGGTCTATTATCAGAGTCGGGTAGGGTAATATTAAGATTTCCATTTACCCATTTTTTAGTCTCTTTTTTAAATCCATTATTTGTTTTTAATATAATATAATGCGATTTATTATTATTAATCTTTAAAACTCCAGTAGTTTTATACAAATGATTAATATTTGTGATAACATCATATTGTACTTCTAATGAGTTTTGCCCAATAATAGTTGCTGTTACTAAATATAAAAATAGGTGTAGAATTATTTTTTTCATTTTTTGTTAAGTTTTTATCAAAAAAGGTGTTTTTATTGTTTTAGATGAACAGTCTCACATTGTGAGACTGTTTTTATTACTATTTTAATTACATATTTGAAATAGTACAATGATCTTGTGCCTTTTGCAAAGCTGTTTCATTAGCAAGTGCTTCAGCTTTAGCGCAATTACCTCTATTGTTTGATGCTGTAGCACTATGTGTTTCCCCATCAGAAGTAGTATAGGTAACGGTAACAGTACAAATATCTACTTCAATAACAGTTTTTATAGACACTTTTAAACCATCATTAACATCACTTTTAATAATTTCAGTTTTTGTGTTGTCAATAATTGGGTTTTCTGTAGTAGCATTTGCATAGGTTCCCATTAGCATAAAAGCTAAAATAAAAATTACTTTTTTCATAATAATATAAAGTTGTTTAATACTCCATTATGGTCTAGAGCGGTTCGTTTGCAACCAAGTAATAACCTAAATTTTAGCGTTTTAATTTTTAGATTAATCAGTAACTAGTATTGTTGATTAAAAATAAAAATTTTTAATGCTATTAATTGTTATGATTACTACTGTCACAAACATATAATTCAAACATATAATTCAAACATATAATTCAAACATATAATTCAAACATATAATTCACAATACCCAATACCCCTATTTGTTTGTTAGGGTTATCCCTAATTCAAATAGGGCTAACCCTATTTTCGTTAACATTTTTTTAACATTTATAATTGGTACTGCCTATTAACATTAAGTTCTAAAAAATCTTTGAAAGAAAATCGTCTATGTTTTGAGTTTATTTTACAAATCTATAAATTTAGATTTGTTGCGTTAGGTTATTGAATAAACCTTATGTTCGTTTTTAAAACGAAAATCTAATATTAAACAAAACCTGTCTCGGTCTTAGTCTAAAATTAGATTCCACGTAGCTAAAGTTATCAATGTTAATTGTTCTGTATTCTTTGGTGTTTACTATGTTGTTAAACTGCAATTCAAAATCTATGTTTTTATTTTTCCAAGTGTAGCGATACACTAAATCAGCAAAAAAGTTATCTGTATTTTCCGAAAACAAATTGTTTTTTACATATTCAGTTTTAAGCCCCACGTATTGGTTTGCTTTTGGGTAAATATTAATATTTAATTTATGAAACTGCTGTGTTATGGTTTGTTTTTTTTGGTTTTGAATTTCGTTGTTTGAAAACTGAAAAATGCTCTCAATATTAGCATTCAGCCAATCAGTAATATCTGTATCCAACTTCGCATTTAATCGCCAATTTTGGTTTGCTATATTTGCTATTTCAGTATTGAGAATTTGCTTAAAATCCTGTAAACTATAATTTGTACTTAAAGTCAAATTGGTATTAATATCACTAAAATATTTACTTAATCTTGTCATAAAATTATGACTTAATCGGTTATTATTTTGTTCAATCGCTTTTAATTCGGTTGCACCGTTATCTAATATTTGATAGTTGTACAATAAATTTTTTTCAGTTTTTGTATGATTGTAAATAAGACTAAAGAACAATGATTTAATTGGGTTTCTATATCCAATTGAAGCTGAGTAGCCCAAATTTCGATTTTCAGCTAATGGTACGTCTTTGTATTGTAAATTACGATAGTTTTGTAAGATGTAATTATAATAAACTTGGTTTACAGTGCCAAATTGATTATTTATTTGTGCGGAAGTTCCTAGTCGCCAAAAAGATGTTAAGTCATAAGTTATTGATGCTTGCGGTTCAAAAGTAACTCTGTTTAAGTTTTGGCTTCTTTGCAACGGCTTATCTTTTAATTTGTAACTATGAATATTAATCGGCGCATTCAATTCAATACTCCATTTGTTTTTTTTGTATTGAGTTTGTAAGTGTATATAGAGTTTTGAGCGTGTCCAGTCTAAATTATTCTCAAAATCTGAATTCTGGCTAGTGGTTGAAGTTATAATTTCACTTTCTAAACGTTGTGTTTCAAATTGAAAACCAACTTTAGGCGAAAAGCTAAAGGCTTTCCAACCTTTTGTAAAGCTTAAAGAATTATTTGTGTAAAATGTATTAAGCTCAATATTTTGTGTAACTTCTTTATGAGGATTTCCGTTATTAAGCAAGTCGTTAAATTGGCCTGGATTTATGGTTAATGATTGCGGTGATTTATTTAACCCAACGTATGATTTTAAAGTAGCAATTTGTTTGCCTAAAGGAAAAATCGTTTTAAAGTCGTTAGATAGTTTAAAATAGCGGTTGCTTAAATTTTGAGCTATATTATTATTGTTTAGCTGAATAGTACCACGCTCACTATCCCAAAAGCCTTGAAAAATTAGACTATTCTTAAAAAAGTTGTTATATGTATTTTTTTGAAGCGTTAGGTTGGTCTCCAATGTGTTTGGATATAGTCGATTGTATTTGTTTTCAAATAATACAATAGTGTCATTTGCTGTAAAAAACTGCGTGTTAGTAAAACCATTTTGTTGTTGATAATCGTTTAAATAAGAGATGTTTAATCGTAGTTCGTAGTTTTTTTTGAGCTTTTGTAAGTAATTTGTGGTTATCAAATGAATGTTATTGTCTAACCAACGCTTTTCTGAAAAATTGGGAGTTTCTATTTGTTGAATAGTCAACCAATCTTGTTTTTCATCATTACGTTCAAATTTTTCTAGTAAATTTTCAATAGTTAAGGTTTTTAATTGAGAAGCTACATTATCGCCAATATTATTAGCTTGATAAGAACTTAGCATTTGTTGTTTTTTAGAAAACAACATTGGCGTAATATTCATATCCCAAAGCGGTGGCGAAAAACCCGAGCCTAATTCCGCCTGTCCTGTAAACGTGTAACTGTTTTTTAGTTTTATGTTAATAGCTGCTTGGTCGGAATACACTAAGCTATCTAATACTTTAATAGGCTGATGATTTTCTAATACTTGAACTTTAGTAACTTCTTTATACGGTAGATTACTATTGGCAAGATTGTATTTACCTTCTAACAAATCTAAGCCCTCAATGTAATATTTATTAATAGGTTTACCTTGATATAGAATTTTACCATCGTTTAAAACTTCAATACCAGGCATATTCTTTAAAACATCCGCAATGGTTCTATCTTCTTGTTTGGTAAAAGCATTAACAGAGTAATTTAAAGTATCACCACGCTTAGTAATGGAATTTGGTTTAATGACAACTTCTTTAAGCATTGTTATCTGTTCTTCTAACGCAAAATTTAAGGTTTGGGTATTATTATCAATAATTTTGTTAACGGTTTTAAAACCCATTGACCTAATAATGATTTGTAATTTCTCATTTTTAGTATTTACTGCTATTGAAAAAAAACCTTCATTGTCCGATATGTCATAACTTAGAATATCATCCGAGTTTAATTTAGTTATTGTAATACTCGCTCCTGAAATAGGTTGTCTTTTTTCTGTTGATAACGAACCATTAACTTTAGTTTGTGCAAAAACATTTTTAAAAGAGCAACAAACAAAAAACACTATTAATATTTGCTTCATCCATTGTCTTTTTTTAACTCGATTGGATTATTTGTTTTTTCATTTCTTTTTCTAAACTTTTTACGAATAATCCTTTTTGTTTCTTCTGAAAAAACAGTACCTTGACTTTCCATATATGGGATAGGGTTTTGCTTAAAACTTTTTCTTATTTCAATATACTTTCCTTTTGTTAATGATAATGCTTCATTTTCATAGTTAATGTTTAATACTTTATTTTTTTTAAAAATCTCTAAACCTATTAATGTATAGTTAATTTCTTTCTTATGGTCATATAATTTAATTATCAAACCAGGAAGTCCTTTAAATTTATAAGGCCCATCAGATATTGGTATCTCAGAAGTGTACCAAGCGATATAATTTCTACCTCTAAATTTTGTCTCAGCTTTCCTGATTTTCATATTATTTAACGAGTCATAAATATTCGTAATTTTCCATTGCATATTTACGCTATCATTATACTTATAAATTTTATCATAAAACTCATTATATATTATGATTTTTTTTGAACTAGTATTTTTGAAAATTCTTTTATTTGAAGAGGGTTTAGGTAATGATCTTAGTTGGCCTAAATCACTAAAATTAGCATTATTTAAAATTGTATCTAATTTTATTCTATTATCACTTACAAATAAAGAATTATCTTTATTTAAGTAAAGACTATAGTTTTCTAAATCTATTTTAGATTTTTCATCAGTAGGGTGAACTTGCTTCTGATAATTATATTTTACAATTAATTTATAGTCGATATTATTTTGTGCATAAGTAGTAATACTTATTATAGTAGTAAAAATTAATAATAATATTTTTTTCATTTTTTAGAAATTTAAAAAGAGGGACATTAAATATCCCTCTGTAATTAATTTATTAGTCAGCACATACTGCGTCATCATTAACTAAAACAGCTTTAATTAATTGCTTCGTAGTTCCTTTGAAATCACAAATATTATATTCAATACCACAAGAAAGTGTTACGTGAATACAACCTGCATCTTTTTCAGCTATAACATTACTTTCAGCAAAACTTGTTGCTGTCCCGAATGCAAACACTAATGTTAAAAATAAATTTTTCATAATAATATAAAGTTGTTTAATACTCCATTGTGGTCTTGAGCGGTTCGTTTGCGACCAAGTAATACATTATTCATGTTTAAGTATTTATTTAACAATTGACTAGTATTTGTAAATAAGATTTTTTTAATGAATATAATTATTACTGTTACAAACTTATAATTCAAACTTATAATTCAAACTTATAATTCAAACTTATAATTCACAATACCCAATACCCCTATTTGTTTGTTAGGGTTATCCCTAATTCAAATAGGGCTAACCCTATTTTCGTTAACATTTTTTTAACATTTATAATTGGTACTGCCTATTAACATTAAGTTGAGGTATAAAAAAAATCCGAAGTTATTAACTTCGGATTTTTTAGTTTTATAAAAGTATAAAGATTATAACAAAGTTACTTTACCTGTTTGTAAAGAATACACTCCACCAACGATGGTTATTTCGCCGTTATCTTCCATTTCTTGTAAAATTTTACTTCTTTCACGAATACGCTCAATAGTTAATTTTACATTATTTTCAACAGTTTTAGCAACAAATGCGTTGTTGGTTGAGTTTGCTTCACCATCAACTTGTTCTGATGCTAATTTAGCCGCAGGTACAATATTGTCTAACATTGCAGTAATGTTTCCTAGTTCAACTCCGTCGCAAGCAGCTTTTACTGCACCACAACTTTCGTGACCCAATACAAAAACTAATTTACTTCCTGCAACTGCACAAGAATATTCCATAGATCCTAAAATATCAACATTTTCAAAGTTTCCTGCCACACGAGCTACGAAAACATCTCCAATAGTTTGATCAAAAACTAATTCGACAGGCACACGAGAGTCAATACATGATAAAATTACCGCTTTTGGGTTTTGCCCATCAGTAGTTTGTTTTACCAGTTCGGTAACGTTTGATGCTGTTAAATTATTAGCAACATAACGATTGTTACCTTCTACTAAATCTTGTAATACTCCGTTTGGAGTTAATGTATTTTGTACTTCTTTTGTTATTGCTGTATTTCTCATTTTATAATTTGTTTTTAATGTTTGTTTTTACCCATGAAAGGCAATCATTAAAAGTTTCGAAAATATGTTTTTCTGAAATTAAATCAGGAACAATATCAATACGTTCCATCATATAACGTGGTTGTTTTAAAATATCAACTAGTAAAACAGTAATGCCGTTTTTTTCTAAATCTACGAGTATATCTTCTAAAGCATACAATCCAGATTGATCCATATACTGCATTCTTCCCATACGAATAATTACATGCGAAGCTGTAGTAGGAATTTGTTTTGCTAATGCTTGAAAATCACTTGTTGATCCAAAAAATAAAGGTCCTTTTATGTGTTTTATAAATACTTCTTCTGATAATTCTTTAGGGAAATCTTTTTCATCTGCCCAAGCCTCTTCATTTAATGCTTTTACATCAGAACGTTCGGCGGTTAAATCACCAATTTTTTTCATAAACATTAAAGAAGCAATTACTAAACCAATACCTACGGCATAAACTAGGTTCCAAAAAGTAGATAAGAACAAAACAACTAACATAATAATTACTTCAGAACTTACTTTAAAAGGGCCTATTTTAGCATCTTTTGGTAAAGCAGGAATCGCTTTTAATCCCTTATAATCCATCACGCCAATACCTACAGTAATTAAAATTCCCGCTAATACTGCAGCTGGAATTTTAGAGGCAATTGGTCCTAAACCTAATAAGATAATTAGCAGCATTACACCTGCAACCATTCCTGATAATTTAGTTTTACCACCTGAGTTAATATTTACTACGGTACGTATTGTTGCACCAGCACCAGGAAGCCCTCCAAAAATAGCTGCGATAGTATTACCAACACCTTGCCCAATTAATTCTTTATTAGGTTTGTGTTTTGTTTTGGTCATATTATCTGCAACTACTGAGGTTAATAATGAATCAATTGCACCTAATAACGATAATGTTAATGCTGTAAAAATATAAGGCGTGATACTTGAGATACTAAAATTAGTGAAAATATCCATATTTGGAATCGGAAATCCTCCTGGAATTTCTTCGATAGGGCGGTACTCTAACCCAAAACCTAAAGCAATACCTGTCATTACAACTAAAGCAACAAGTGTACTTGGTACTACGGTTGTAATTTTTTTAAATCCGTAGATAATAAAAATAGTACTTAAGGCTAAAATTAGTTCTAGCCAATTAATGTTGTTTAAAGCTCTTGGTAATACTTTTATGGCGCCAGAAACTCCTGAAGCTTCTTTACCAGCTAAGGTTTTACTTTCTTTTAAAATATCGGCTTGTGTTGTTGCTTCAGATCTTTTAATTGTTTCTTTAAAATTTTCTAAAACCAAAATACCTTCACCAGCTTCTTCTTTTAAAATGTTTTCTAAAATTAGCTCTTCCGCTTGCGGCTTAAATTGCTCTACAAACTGAGTGTCTTCTTTAGGATAATAACCTACAGAAGGTAAAATTTGTGTAACCAAAATAATTAAACCAATAGCGGTCATAAAACCAGAAACTACCGGATAAGGAATGTAACGAATGTATTTTCCTAAGCCTAAAACTCCTAAAGCCACCTGAAATAAACCGGCAAGTAAAAATACTGTTAAAATTGCAGGCAAAGCTTTATTAATATCACCATCATTGGCAGCTAATATACCAGCAACTACAACCATACTTACTGCTGTCATTGGTGCTGTTGGTCCTGATATTTGCGTATCGGTACCACCAAATAAAGAGGCAAAAAAAGCTATAAAAATAGCACCATATAAACCAGCACTAGGTCCTAGTCCTGAAGATACTCCAAAAGCTAATGCTAATGGTAGCGCTACGATTCCGGCAGTAATACCACCAAATAAATCTCCTTTAAAATTTGAAAATAATTTTTTCATAAAAATATTACATTAAGTAGCTACTAAGATAATTAATTATTAAAAAATAAAATAGGATATATGTATTTATGTTAGCTTTAAAAGAAAACATTTTCTTAACTTTTTTTATATTTTAAACCATTTCATGGAGTTTGTATTGCCACTATGTTAATACTAGCGATACGTTTAATTTGTTAATTGCAGTTTTAATATCTGTTTTTGTTAAATATTCTTTGTTATCTTTTCTGTTTATATGTAAAAGATGTGTTTTGTTTTTTACCAAGTAACTAGCTAAATTTTTAATAGTATTACTGTTTTTTTCAAAAACATAACTAACATCTTCTTTATCTAAATTATTTTTAAGAACACTTGCTTCTTCTTTGTTTTTAAAAAGGTTAAAAGATACAATTGGTTTAACAATATGTGTTGCAATATTTTTTGTAGCCTTAGATGTTAAAAAAGATTTTCCGCTATTTAATACTCCTAATGATATTGGTTTGCTAGGTTCTAATTCGTTTTTATCCTGAATTATAAAAACAGTACCATTAAATTTATTTATAATAAAATCGGTAACATTATTATTTAAAAGATTAAAAGGCGATTTTTTTTGTTTACCTAAAACAATTACATCGGGCGATTTTTCTTCTATATATTGTTCTACTTCGTTTTTAAGATTACCAACAGAAAATTTATAATTAATAGTAAGACCGTATTCTTTTGCAGTCGGATCTATGATGTTTTTAATTTTCTTACTGGTTTCGATAGAATCTTTATTTAAGGTTCTAATTGCTGATAATTGACTCTCTTTGGTAACAACATCGATTGGTTTTTTTGCATGAAGTAAATCGATATTTCCATTAATCATTTTAGCAATACTAACAGCACTTTTTAAGGTGCTGTTAGTAGAGTCTTTTAAGTCTGAAAGCACTAATATGTTTTGTTTTTTCATAATGCTTTAGTTTATGCTGCTTTTGGACGTAATTTAAAAAACTGAATAAAACTAGGTGGATTTTCGATAATCCCTCTTTCAGAAATAAGTTTAATATTAATATCTCTTTCTTTAGCTTTATATGCAAAGTCTTCTAAAATTTCGATAATATCATTGTCTAAATATCTAGTCTTGGTTACATCTAATTCTAAATACGTATCTCTTGGTAAGCTATCTAATTCTTTTAATACTGCTCCTTTGTTAAAAAAAGTTACCTCTTCGGCAAGAGTCATTTTAATTTTATGTACGCCATTACTTTTATCTTCAATATGTAAAAAGTGAGAATTTTGGTAACTTTTAATTAAAATTACAACTACTCCTACAGCTAAACCTAATGAAATACCGGTTAATAAATCAGTAAAAACAATACCAAGAACTGTTACAGCAAAAGGAATAAACTGTTTCCATCCTAAAGTGTACATTTGTTTAAATAAACTAGGTTTTGCTAATTTATAACCTACAATTAATAAAATTGCTGCCAATACAGAAAGTGGTATTTTATTTAATAAATTCGGAATTAAAATTACCGATATTAACAAAAGTAAACCATGAATAATTGCCGACATTTTTGTTCTTCCTCCCGATTGTATATTTGCAGAACTTCTAACAATTACTTGTGTAATTGGTAAACCACCAATTAAACCAGATAAGATATTTCCTGTTCCTTGCGCTAATAATTCTTTATTAGTTGGAGTAACATTTTTATGCGGATCTAATTTATCTGTTGCCTCTACACAAAGTAAAGTTTCTAAACTAGCTACTAATGCAATTGTAAAAGCTGTAACCCAAACATCAGGATTTGTAATCGCACTAAAATTTGGAAATGTAAATTGATCTAAAAATGAAGATAAATTTTCTGGAATTGGTACACTAACTAAATGTGATGGTTGTATAGAAAATGTTTCGCTACCTTGTGTTGCTACAAAATAAATAATACCTACTACAACGGTAACTAAAGGTCCTTGTATTAATTTAAAAATTTTACCTTTTTTACTAAGAACTTTATCCCATAATAATAAAATACCTAATCCAATAAAACCAATAACCATTGATCCTACAGTAATATTATCAAAAACATTTAAAATGGCAGAAAATGTGTTTTCTCCTGATGCTTCAATAAAACTATCGGCACCTTCTGGTTCTGCATCATATCCGAAAAAATGTGGAATTTGTTTTAAAATAATAATAATACCAATACCGGTTAACATTCCTTTAATTACTGATGATGGAAAGTAGTAACCAATAATTCCGGCTTTTAAAACACCAAAAACAAGTTGAATAACCCCTCCTAAAACAACGGCAACTAAAAAGTTTTCATAACCATCTAAAGTTCCGATGGCAGTTAAAACAATGGCGGCTAAACCTGCTGCGGGTCCACTAACTCCAATTTTAGAACCACTTAAGGCTCCTACAACGGTACCTCCAATAATTCCGGCAATTACTCCAGAAAAAAGAGGTGCTCCACTAGCTAATGCAATACCTAAACATAATGGTAATGCTACGAAAAACACGACAATACTTGCAGGGAAATCGTTTTTAATTTTTTTAAACATAAAATATATATTTATACTCCGAATGAAAATTCAGAGTGATTTTTTTGATTGAAAAATGAATAATTTGTTCTAAATAATTTTAAAAATTAGATAGCAAATTCTGGTGGAGGAGTTGTTATTTTTAAAAATTCAGAAACGTAATTTTTAGAAAGATAAATTACATTTTTTATTTTCTGAGTTTTTATGAAAAATATATCTGAATTAGTCGCAGAATATATTTTTATTTCTTTCGTGTTTTTTTTTGCTTGATTTTCCTCTTCCTCTTCAGTTAAGTTTAAGAAGATAGAAATATCTTGATCTTGGTCGATTAAAGTAATAATTGTAGGTGCAACAATCATGCTCATGAATAGGATAGAGAAAAAGAGTGCAATTTTTACTTTCAAGTATAATTTTTTATAAATCGGAGCAAAAATAAGAAAGGTTTTGTATTTTTTTGTTAAAAATTAGCTAAGATTTTTACATTTTCAGATAATAGCCAACCTGTTTTACCATCAACTAGTTTTATTTTTTTCCAATCATCCACCGTATCTAATACTTTTACTTTTGTGCCTTCATGTAAAGTGAAAATTTCATCGGCATCTTTAGTGGGAGCATTTTTTATTTCAATTTCTTCCGCAAAAATAATTGCTTCAATATTATTTTTTGATTGATTATACTGCGTAAAAGTAATGGTTACAGTAATAATCAACAATAAAAAAGATAAAATACTGGTAGAAAAAAATAACCTTTTTTTACTTGGTGTGTACGAAAAATAATATGCTAAAAATAAAAAAGAAGCTAAAAAAGACAGTAAAACAACAATGACAGCCCATGTGTTGTAAGTGAATTTTTGTAAAAATTTTTCGTTTATTTTCTGTAAAAGAGATTTAGGTAATTCTTCAATTCTATCTAAAGTTAAACGTTTTGCTATTATTAAATTATTAAACGCATCTTCGTTTAAAGGGTCTAATAAAAGTGCTTTTTCGTAGTTGTAAATTGTGGGTGCTACTTTATTTAGTTTATAATAAGTATTACCCATATTATAGTATAATTCAGACGAAATGTTTTTAGTGGTTTCTATCTTTTTGTACAAAGAAATAGCTTCTACATATTTACCTTCTTTATATAATTTATTAGCGTTGTTAAACATATCATCGGCAGTTTGTGCCATGAAAATGTTTGAAGTTAAAAACACTAAAAGTACAATAATCTGTTTCATTATAATTGCTTATCTAATTGTGTTATTACTTGCTTTGCTTTTTCGTATTCTTCGGTCATTTGTACATTGGTAATTGGTGTATATCTTGCAAAATCGCAATCGTTTAACACCTCAATAAAGTTTTTAACACTTGTACTATCTACCTTCTTTTCTAAAAGTAAATCAGTAATTTTTTCACTACTAATGTCTGCTGTTTCTACCCTTAATTTAGCTTTTAAATAATTATGTAAAGCTCTTTCTAAAGCCTCATAAAAAGCTTCTTTATTTCCTAATTCTTTTTGAGCTTCAGATAAATATTTTTTAGCCAACCTATCAGCTTTTCGTTGTTTATTACCAACAATATCTCCGTCTCGTTCTTCCTTTTTCTTTTGGATATAAATAGCAACAGGTATGGCAATTATCGGTAAAAATAATAACAGATAAAACAATACAGATTTAAAGAAATTAAATGTTTTTATTGGCGCAAGACTTGTAGCTGTTTGTATGTACTTAAAATCGTTACCGGTAATTTTTACACTTTGTTTAGTGGTCGAATTTGTAGGCGTTGTAGTTGGCAGTGTTTTACCTTCTAAAACATCAACATATAAATCGTCGGTGGTAATTGTTTGATATACTTTTTCCTTCGGATTAAAATAAGAAAAACTTGTTTTTGGAATTTTGTATTTCCCTTTAAATTCAGGAACTACAGTGTAGTTGTCGGTAACAGAACCTCTTAGTCCGTTAGCAATAACACTTACTTTTTCTTTTCTTTCAGGCTGGTAAACTTCTAATTCTTTAGGGGTTTCAATTTTTGGTAACTCAAATAATTTTAAGTTTCCATTACCATTAATACTTACCTTTATTGTTGATGATTCGTTGGCTTTTAAAGTATGTTTGCTTAAAGCAACATTAAAAGAAAATTGCCCAACGGCTCCTGTAAAATTTTCAGGTTTATTTTCAAGAGGCAAAGGTTTTGCACGCACTATTTTTTTAGCTGATGAAAACTCTTTACGAACCTGTTTAGTTATCATATTACCAAAAAAATCGGCACGTCCAGTAGGTACCGCAACAATAATATCCATTTTCATCGGGTCTATTGTTAATTTTCCTTCTTTAGTAGGTATTAAAAGTGCTTTGTGTAAAATTACATAACGATAACGCTCGCCATTATAATTTCCTATTTTAACAGGTGTTCCGTTTCTTTTTATCTCCTGATTCCAAAATCCATTATACTGTGGCGCTTCAGTAATAGCGTTGTCATAAATTCCGATATTTTCACTAAAATACAAGCGATATTCAGCATAAATTCCTTCACCTACATAAGGTTGCGATTTAGAAAGTTCAGCAACTAAGTGAATGTTTTGTTGGGCTATATAATTTGGGTCGTTTGGGTCTTTAGGAATCTCAACAGCATCTAAAACAATAATTTTTACTGAATTCGATTTTATTTTTTTTCCATCAATTTCAATTGATGCTGAAGGTAAATTAAATTCCCCTTTTCGTTTTGGCTGAATAATATAGGTGTACGATTGGCTAAAAGTTGCCTTACCGTTTATCCAAGATTGACTTACAGATTGACTTGGGCCACCAACAATTTTAAAATTCTTAAAGTTTGGAGGTGTAAAATTATCTGCACCTTGTTTATTTATTGCAAATTCAACACGTAAACGTTGATTTACGCCCAATTTATTTTTGCTAACAGTTGCTTTTAATGCCGATTCTTGTGCATTAATAGTAAATGTTAGTAAACAGATTAATAGTGTTATGTATAATTTCAGCTTCATATTCATTCTAAGAAAAACGTAAAAATAATTAAGATTTTAAAAACAGAAAAATTACCAATCTTTTTCTTGTTTTACCTTTCTTCCTTTCGATTTTTTAACATTCATTTTCTTTTGAGTTTTCTTTTCCTCATTGTTTAAACTCTCTAACAACTGTTTCATTTGTTCAGGAGACATTTTTGCTTGCTGAGGTTGAGGTTTTTTGTCTTTCTCATCCTTTTTATTTGGCTTATTTTGGTCTTTGTTGTCTTTTTTATCCTGATCTTTCTTGTCGTCCTTTTTATCTTTATCGTCGCCTTTTTTATCCTTGTTTTTGTCGTTTTTCTGATCTTTTTTATCCTTTTGATCTTTCTTGTCTTGGTCTTTTTTATTCTTGTCGTCTTTATTTTTTTGCTTTTCTTGCTCTTTTTTAGCATTTTTTTGAGCAACGGCTAAGTTATAACGGGTTTCATCGTCATTCGGATTTTTACGCAAAGCATTTTTAAAAGCCTCAACAGCTTGTTGATATTGTTTTTGCTCTAACAAAGCATTTCCGATATTATGATAAGCTTCAGCTTTAGCAAACTTATCTTTTGCTGTTTTTGCGGTTACTTGAAACTGCGCAACTGCTTCTTTATATTTTTTTTCTTGATATAAAGTATTTCCAAAATTATAACTCGCCTTTTCATATTGGCTGTCTTTACCTAATGCCTTACGGTAGGCAATGGCAGCATCACCATATTTTTCCTTTTTATATAATTTATTTCCTTCACGCAACAAACTTCTTGCTTCGCGCTGTAACTTTAAAGTATCTTGTTGTGCCGATGTACTTACAGTAATCAGTATTAAAAATAAAAAAAGTATATTTTTTAGTTGTTTCATTTTTTATAAAATAAAATCTATGATTCTTTTTCGTTAAATAAATCGGCTTTTTTAACCCACTTTGTTTTTCTTTCAAAGAAAAATAAATCGATAATTAAAAATAGCAATCCAATACCTAAAAACCATTGAAATTGATCTTTGTAATCAGAAAATTGTTTGGTTTCAAACTCGCTTTTTTGCGCATTAGCAATAACATCTTGAATAACATCAACAGGATTATCTGTTTTGTTACCATCCATATATTTTCCGTTAGATGCTTCAGCAATATCCTGCAAAACTGGCGACATTCTTTTGGTAATTACCGTTTCTCCTTTTCGGTCTTTTTTGTAGCCAATAAGTGCACCGTTTAATTTTATAGGAATTGGCCCTCCTTTTTCGGTACCAACACCAACAGTATACACTTTTACACCTTCGTTTGCTATGTTTTGCGCAATTTGTTTGGTTTCTTCTTGATGATCTTCACCATCAGAAATAATAATTAAAAAACGATTGGTTTGCTCATCATTATTATAATAGGTTTTGGCTAAATTTAAGGCTTCGTTAATAGCGGTTCCTTGGCTCGAAACCATATCTGGATTGGCATTTTGTAAAAACATTTTTGCCGCCGCATGATCGGTAGTAATAGGTAATAGCGGGTATGCGTTACCTGCATAAATAATTACTCCAACTCTATCACTACCAAGTTTATCAATAATTTTTGATATAATTTGTTTCGATTTTTCTAACCTGTTTGGTGCAATATCTTCGGCAAGCATACTTTTAGAAACATCCAAAGCAAAAACAACATCAACACCTTCGCGTTTTACGGTTTTTAACTTGGTTCCCATTTTAGGGTTTACCAATGAAATGATTAAAAATGAAATTCCGATTAAAAAGAAAATCAATTTTAAAACGGATTTAAAGGTAGAGGAATTAGGTGCAATTTTTGCTAACAATCCTGCATTTGCAAATTTTTTCTGAGTGCGTTTTTTCCACCATAAAACCAACAAGAAAATAACAATTATTATAGGAATAATTGCAAACAGATAAAAATATATTGGCTCTTCTATACGATACATTTGTTATATAAAACTTTTAAATAAGGTGTTTTTTAATACGAATTCTAACAGTAAAAATATTCCGGCTAAAAACACTAATAATCGATATTTTTCAGTGTAATTATAATATTTAAATTCTTCTATTTTTGTTTTTTCAAGCTTGTCAATTTCATCATAAATCGCTTTTAATTTAGAATTATTAGTAGCTCTAAAATATTTACCATCGGTTTCTTTGGCAATATGTTTTAGCAAAGCTTCATCAATTTCAACTTGTTGATTTCTAAAAGAAATTTTACCGGTTCGTGGGTCTTTTGCCCACGGAAAAGGAGCCATTCCGTTCGTACCAATACCAATCGTATATACTTTTATATTGTTGCCTTTTGCCAATTCGGTTGCTGTTTTCGGGTCTACAAAACCAGCATTGTTTACACCATCGGTTAATAAAATGATAACTTTACTTTTAGCTTTACTTTCTTTTAGTCTGTTTACTGCCGAACCTAAACCCATACCAATAGCGGTTCCGCCTTCTAATTGCCCCCATTTAATTTCAGAAATGGTTCTTTTTATAATCGATTTATCGCTTGTAATTGGCGTTTGTGTAAAACTTTCACCCGCATAAACTACAATTCCAATTCGATCGTTTGGTCGTCGATTTATAAAATCAGTAGCCACTCTTTTAAGTGCTTCTAATCGGTTTGGTTTTAAATCTTTTGCCAGCATACTTGCAGATACATCAATAGCCATAACAATATCGATACCTCTGTTCGACTTTGTTTTTTTACTTACCGCTACGTTTCGTGGTCTTGCTAAAGCAACGATTAAACAAGTTAAAGCAAATAAGCGCAATAGATATAATAAAGGTTTTAATTTTGATAAAATATTACCTTGTACTTTAAAGCCTTTAACGCTTGAAATTGTTAATTGCGCGCTATCTTTTTTTCTAGAATAAAAATTCCAGAATGCTAATAACGGAATTAATATTAGTAACCATAAAAATTCCGGACTATGAAATTCAAAATTATTCCACTTCATCTTCTACAACTTCTTTTTTAGGTTTTAAATTATCAATTACAAGTTTTGCATCTTTACGATCGGCTTCAATTTGATGTGCCATTGGTTTAGATTTTGCAAATTTTACTAAATCAGATTCTTGTAATAGTTTTCGTAATTTATAAATGGTTTCTTTATCGGTTTCAATCGATTTTATATCGTTAAAATCATTTAAAATAGCAATTAATTCATCAGTTGTAACCTCTAAAGCAGGTATGTTTAATTCTCGCTCTATGTAGGCTCTAATAATATCAGTTAATTCACTATAATATTTTTTAATTTTATTGTTTTGCCACAATAATTTTTCGTCTAATTTTTGTAGTTTTTCAATAGCTTCCTCGTAAGGCGGCAATGCTGGAACCATAATTTTTTCTTCCACTTCTTTTTTCTTCTTAAAAACGAAGAAGTAAAGCAGTAGCCCAATTGCTAAAAGTATTGCGAATGTCCACCAAAAATAATTCTTAAAATCATCAAATCGGTAAGGTTCGCTTTTAATGCCTTTAATCTCAAACTTTTTAATTTTTGTAGTGTCAATGGCTACGGTTGCAACATTAATAAGTAAACTGTCGGTTAAAAAAGCTTGGTTTTTAATAAAAATTTGTTGTTGCGGAATATAAAATGCTCCGCTATCAAAACCTGTTAAAATATATTTTTGAATCAATTTGTTTTTAATTGTATCAACCTTTAAAGTATCTACAACTTCTAAACCTTTTAAGTTTGTTAATTTCGGAATGATAACATTTTCAGTTTCATCAATCGAAATTTTGTATTGAAATTGCTCTCCAATTCTAATATTAGTCGTGTCTACTTCAACCTTTATTTTGTTAGATTGAGAAAAACCAACACTACAAATAAGTAAGAATATATAAAGTAATTTTGTTTTCATTTTTATGTTGTCAATTAAAATATACAATTATTACTTTCGTTTAAAATAGCCTAATAAATTTTTCACATAACTTTCGTCTACACGATTATTTATGGTACCTGCTCCGCTTTTCTTAAAAGTGGTTTCAAAATAATCTGCCAATTGTAAGGCGCTTGTTTTATATTGTTTTCTTACGGATGAAGAACTGGTGTTTACTAAATGAGTTTCGCCGGTTTCTGCATCAAGCATTGGTACCATTCCTAAATTAGGAATTTCTTCATCGTGTTTGTCAAACACTCTAATTCCGGTTACATCGTGTTTGTTACCTGCTATTTTTAAAGTGCGTTCGTAAGCATCGTCCATAAAATCAGAAAGCATAAAAACAATGGCTTTCTTTTTCATAATGTTTGATAAAAACTTTAAAGCTTCGCTAATATTTGTTTGCTTACTTTTTGGTTTAAACTCAATTAGCTCTCTAATAATTCGTAAAACATGACTTTTTCCTTTTTTAGGCGGAATGTAAAGTTCTACTTGATCAGAAAATAAAATTAAACCAACTTTATCGTTATTTTGAATGGCAGAAAACGCTAATGTTGCTGCAATTTCAGTAACTGTATCTTTTTTAAATTGATTTGACGTACCAAACGATTCAGAACCAGAAATATCTACCACAAGCATCATCGTAAGCTCGCGTTCTTCTTCAAAAACTTTTATATAAGGTTCGTTATAGCGTGCAGTTACATTCCAATCAATAGCTCTAATATCATCTCCATATTGATATTGACGAACTTCAGAAAAAGTCATACCACGCCCTTTAAAGGTTGAGTGGTATTCTCCTCCAAAAATATGATTAGACAAACGACGTGTCTTAATTTCTATTTTACGAACTTTTTTTAGTAATTCTTTTGTATCCATTGCTATTCAATTGTCATTTAACAGTTTTAAAAATCAGTTTTTATACTGATACTTGTTTTTTGATAATTGATTTACGGTACTTGTACTTCGTTAATAATTGAGTTGATAATATCTAAAGATGTGATATTTTCAGCTTCAGCTTCATAAGTAATCCCGATTCTGTGACGTAAAACATCGTTTACAACTGCACGAACATCTTCAGGTATTACATAACCTCTTCGTTTAATAAAAGCATAACATTTTGCAGCTTTTGCTAAATTGATACTTCCACGAGGAGAGGCACCAAAATTAATTAGAGGTTGTAATTTTTCTAAATTATATTTCTCAGGATAACGAGTTGCAAATATGATGTCAAGAATATATTTTTCAATTTTCTCATCCATATAAACTTCGTTAACAGCTTCACGAGCTTTTAAAATTTGTTCAACAGAGATTACCGGATTTACTTTACCAAAACTTCCGTTAAGATTTGCACGCATAATTATTTGCTCATCTTCTAACTTCGGATAATCAATAACCGTTTTTAACATAAAACGATCTACTTGTGCTTCTGGCAAAGGATAAGTTCCTTCTTGCTCAACAGGGTTTTGAGTTGCCATTACTAAAAAAGGTTCTTGTAGCTTAAAAGTTTCATCACCAATAGTAATTTGACGTTCTTGCATTGCTTCTAGTAAAGCAGATTGTACTTTGGCAGGCGCACGGTTAATTTCATCGGCTAACACAAAGTTTGCAAAAATTGGTCCTTTTTTAATCATGAAATCATTTTCTTTCATGTTGTAAATCATGGTACCAACAATATCGGCAGGTAATAAATCTGGCGTAAATTGCACACGGCTAAAACTACCTTGTACTGCTTTGGCTAATGTGTTTATGGCAAGGGTTTTTGCTAGTCCAGGTACACCTTCTAATAAAATATGTCCGTTACCAAGAAGTCCGATAAGTAATCGTTCGATCATATATTTTTGACCAACGATAACTTTATTCATTTCGTTTGTTAATAAATCAACAAAAGCACTTTCTCTTTCTATCTTTTCATTTATAGCTCTTACATCTACATCCATAAGTAATTGAAATATTTTTTTATATTTTATGAAACAAAGCTACAATAATAAGAAAATAACTGTTGTTAAAGTATGGTTAAAGATGAAAAAAATGAACTCTTTTAAGAGTTTTTTTATGAATTGTATTTTTTTAAAGATAGTTTGTTGTTTTCAAAAACAGCATAGGTAAAATAATTTACCCAATCGCCTGTGTTTATATACTCGCTATTTTCGTTTAATTTAATCTCTAAAGGAAGGTGACGATGTCCGAATAAAAAATAATCGTAGTGTTTGGTTTCTAATTTACGTTTACAATATTGAACTAGCCATTCGTTATCGTCTCCTAAAAATTTAAAATCTTCATCGCCAGAAATCATTTTATTTTTAACAGACATGTATTGTCCTAGTTTTACACCTAAATCTGGGTGTAACCATTTAAATAACCATTTAAATAAAGGAAATGTAAACACTTTTTTCATTCTTTTATAACCTTTGTCGTGTGGTCCTAAACCATCACCATGGCCAATTAAAAATAGTTTATTATCAATTTTAAATTCTTGAGGTGTATGAAAAACAGGAATGTTTAACTCTTTTTTAAAATAATCATGCATCCATAAATCATGATTTCCAACAAAAAAATAAATCGGAATTCCGCTATCTTTAATTTCGGCTAATTTTCCTAAAACACGTACAAACCCTTTGGGTACTACGGTTTTGTATTCAAACCAAAAATCAAACAAATCACCTAATAAAAAAATGGCTTCGGCATTTTCTTTAGCTTCATTTAACCAGCGAACAAATTTTTGTTCTCTAGGAAAACTAGCTTCAGCTGTTGGCGCGCCTAAATGCTGATCAGAAGCAAAGTAAATTTTTTTATTTTCAGAAGTAGTAATAGAAATCAAATCGTAATTTTTGGTAAAAATAACTAATTTGAGGTACTTTTGTTAGAAACACCTTTAATACGATGGAAATAAATCCGTTTAACGATACTTATTTTATGAAAAAAGCTTTGCAAGAGGCTAAAATAGCTTTTGATAAAGGTGAAGTTCCTGTTGGTGCAATAATTGTTTTTAAAGATAAAATAATTGCAAGAGCACATAATTTAACGGAGTTGTTAAACGATGTAACTGCTCATGCAGAGATGCAAGCCTTTACTGCTGCAGCTGATTTTATTGGTGGAAAATATTTAAAAGATTGTACGTTATATGTTACGTTAGAGCCTTGCCAAATGTGTGCAGGAGCGAGTTATTGGACTCAAATTGGTAAAATTGTATACGGAGCCAGTGAACCTAAATTAGGTTTTAGTGTATTACAAACAAAATTGCATCCTAAAACAAAAGTAATTTCAGGTGTTTTGGAAGAAGAATGCGGATTTTTATTAAAGAAGTTTTTTGTTGAAAAACGTAATTTGAATTAAATTATAATTTTATTGATGCCATAAATTGTGTAAAAACAAGTATTTGTACGTAAATTTGTACAAATTTAAATACATTATTATGCAGGTTACTACAGTTTCGGATTTTAGAAAAGATATTAAGTCATATCTAGATAAAGTAGTTAAAAACTTTGAAACTTTAATTATTAATAGAGGTAAAGACGCAGGAATTGTTGTGATGTCACTGCAAGAATATAATTCGTTAATGGCAACAAATTATGAATTGTCTTCTAGAAAAAATGAAGAGAGACTAGATTCAGCAATTAAAAAATTAAAAAAAGGAGAAACAATAATTAAAGATTTAATCGACAACTAAAATGAAGTATATATTTGTTGATGAGTCTTGGGAAGATTATTTATACTGGCAAAAAACGGATAAGAAAAAGCTTAAAAAGATAAATGAACTTTTAAAAGATATAGCAAGAAATCCTTTTGATGGAGTAGGGAAACCTGAAGCTTTAAAACATAAATACGCAGGATTTTGGTCAAGAAGGATTGATAGTGAACATAGATTGATTTATCAATATAAAGAGGATGCAATATTAATTGCAAAATGTAGGTTTCATTACGATTAAAATAGTGTTTGTTGTTTGCAACCACTTTCGTGCTCTAATAACCATTTTTTTCGCCATATTCCACCAGCATATCCTGTTAAAGAGCCATCAGAACCAATAACTCGATGACACGGAATTATTATCCAAATTGGGTTTTTACCGTTTGCAGAGGCAACTGCTCTAATTGCTTTCGGATCACCAATTTGTTTTGTTTGCTCTAAGTAAGTGCTGCTTTTTGCAAAAGGTATGTTTAATAATTCATTCCAAACTGATTGTTGAAATTGGGTTCCTTTCGGGTTTAATTTTAAATCAAATTTTTTTCTATTTCCATTAAAATACTCTTCTAATTGTGTAACGCAGTTTTGTAAACAGGCGGGAATACTTTTAATGTCAATTGTTTCGGTAGTAGTAGAGAAATCATCATCTAAAACAGTAACCGATTGAATTCCGCTTTCATCGCCTACAATTTTAGCAGTACCAATGGGAGTTTTATAATATGTGGTTTCTGTTTTCAGAATATCAATTAGATTAGTTCGTTATTTTCTTTTAAAACCTTAAATATTTTTTTATCAACTTCCGAAATAATATCTGAATCATTAAAATGCAACCATTTTATTTCTTCTATTTCGCTAGTTGGTTCTGGGTTGCCCAAATATTCAGCTTTATAACAAGTCATTTTTACAAGAACCCCCGTTTTATCACCGTCAGATTGTGCTATAAATGTACCGAAATAAATAATTGAATCAGGTATAATATTTACATTTAGTTCCTCTTTAATCTCTCTAATTAAAGTTTCTTGATCGGTTTCATTTTTCTCTCTTTTTCCACCTGGGATATAAAACTTGTGTTTCCCTTTAGATTTTGTGCTTAATATTTTTCCGTTTACAATTTTAATTAAAGCAATTTTGTCAATCTCTTTCATTTTACACTTTAAAAACAGCTTTAGAGTTTTGTGTAGTAATTTTAGAAATTTCATCAAAAGAAATTCCATAAATATCTACTAATTTATCAATTACATTTGTGATGTATGAAGTTTCGTTTCGTTTTCCTCGATATGGTGTTGGCGCTAAATAAGGCGAATCGGTCTCTAAAACAATATGTTTTAGGTCTATTTGATTTAAGAATTTATCAATTTTACCATTTTTAAATGTTGCAACACCACCAATACCAAGTTTCATGTTGTAAGAAATTGCTTTTTTAGCTTGCTCTAATGTTCCTGTAAAACAATGAAAAATTCCGAATAAATCATCTCCTTTTTCGCTTTCTAAAACTTCAAAAATTTCATCAAAAGCCTCTCGACAGTGAATTACGATGGGTAACTTTTTTTCTTTAGCCCATTGAATTTGAGTTTTAAAAACTTCTTGTTGTTGCGGTAAAAAAGTTTTATCCCAGTATAAATCGATTCCTATTTCGCCGATAGCATAAAAAGTACGTTTATCAATCCACTCTTTTACATGTGCCAATTCTTCTTTGTAATTTTCTTTTACAGATGTTGGATGTAAGCCCATCATTAAAAACACATCATTCGGATAATTTTTTTCTAAATCTAACATGCGTTCTGTGTAAGAACTGTCTATTGCTGGAATAAAAAAACGAGAAACTCCTGCTTTTTTTGCACGCTGTATCATGTTGTTTCTATCTTCATCAAACTGCTCTGAATATAAATGTGTGTGTGTGTCGGTAATCATTTATTGCTGTATATTTACAGGACAAAAGTACGAGAAATGGCAAGTTTGAAAAAAGTATTAAAGAAAAAGAAGTACATAAAAATAAAACTGAAAAAAATAGTAACCAATCACTTAGAGTTAAAAGCGGTAATTAACGGTGTAAAGGGTTCGTTTATTTTAGATACTGGTGCATCTAATTCATGTGTGGGATTAGATTTAATTGAGCATTTTAAATTAATATCCGAAGAAAGCGAAGTGAAAGCTGCGGGTGCTGGAGCAACCGATATGGAAACACGTAAATCGGAAAATAATTCGTTAAAAATAGGGAAGTGGAAAACAAACCAATGTAATTTGGTATTGTTTGATTTAATGCACGTAAATACCGCCTTAACCCAACACGATGCCGAAAAAGTGGATGGGATTATTGGAGCTGATGTTTTAGAAAGCGGAAAAGCTTTTATTGATTATGATAAAAAAGTATTGTATTTAAAAAAAGCAAAGAAAAAGAAGCGAAAAAAATTACTAAAAGTTCCTTTTTAAGTTGCGATTTTTAGTTAAAAAAAGTTAAATTTTATAATCAGATTTATCTCTTTTTATGAGTTCTTTTTATTGATTTTAGTAAGGAATTCGGTTTTTTATTGCTGATGATTTAAATGTTATAGTTAAAAGATGCTGTAACATTTTTTTTTAGTCGTCGTCGAACTATTATAATCAATAAAACACAGAGAACATGAAACTTACAGTAAATAATTTAGTTTTAGATAGAGGGATTTTAACATCAGCATATAAAGAAGATATTAAACAAAATCTTTATGCAATTAAACCAGCATCGTTATTTAGAATTAAAAATCGATTAAAAAAAAGGAACACTAAATTATATAGTGAAACTGCAACTATTTTAAAAATTTCTTTATTTGCTATTGCACTAGTTGCACTTCTTTTTTAAAAATAAAACGCGCTAAAAAAAGGGAATTATTAAATTAAGGTAATTTATAATTTCTAAAAATATTAATCCGCAATTTATAAACACTACGTAATAAGTAATGGTTTTTAGTTTGTAGTGTTCTCTTTTTTTAACTGAGATTATTTTAGTAACAAAGTAAACGATAAGGTATAAAATACTTCCTATTATTGGTAAATAGTAAAGAATGGTTTGTTGTTCTCCAAAAAAAAGTGAAAAGGTTAATGAACCTCCAAACAGATAAACAGCAATCCAATTACCACCAAAAAATATTAATTGTAATATTAAACTGCTAAATATTGTAGCAATCCAATGATTGTTTTCGCTAGTGTTTTTAGTTGTGTTAAGAAAAATTAATAGGTAAAAAGGAAAAAATAAATGTAGTATTAATCGAATCCAAAAATCAATTTTTAATATTGGAAGTTTGGCGATTAAAAGATGATGATAAGACAGTATATCTAAAAAACTGCATATAAAAAGTGTGAGCATTGAAAGTGCCAGTAACGGAAAAAATATAAATCCCATAATATTACCTTCCATCCCTTTTAAATAAGTACGCAACGTAATGATTGTTATTCCCCAAGTTATAATTGAAATAACGATGTTTTTAGGAATGAACATTTCCCAAAGATTAAAATCAATATAAAAATTACAAAGATAAATTAGCAAAAGTAGCATTGCTAAATAGGTAAACGAAAAACATAAATAGGGCACTAATTTTAGTTTTGTAACGTTGGTGGTTGTTTTGATGTAAAAAGATGTTTCTTTACCAAAAGAGAAAGTTAAAAACAGTAAAAATGAAAATGGACTTAAAAGAATATTGATAATAGCAAGTAGTACATTCATTATAAATTTAAATAAAACTTTGGTTATCGTTTTTTGTGAAAATATATGAAAAGAAATAAAAAAGGATAGTAATTTTAAATTACCATCCCTTTTTTATATAAAAATTGTTTAATTAAAGATTAACTTAATACTTCTTTAATTCTTTTAATAGCTTCACGCAATTGTAACTCTGATGCTGCGTACGACATACGTATACAGTCTGGTGCACCAAAAGCTTCGCCTGTAACTGTAGCTACATTGGCTTCTTCTAATAATAACATAGAAAAATCGCTTGCGTTATTAATTTCTTTCCCTTTAAAAGTTTTACCGAAAAAAGCTGATATATCAGGAAAAACATAAAAAGCACCTTCAGGTACGTTTAGTTTAAATCCGTCTATTTCACCTAATAAATTTAAAACCATATCTCTACGAGTTTTAAATTCATCAACCATATATTGTACTTTACTTGGTGCTGCTAAAACAGCAGTAATTGCAGCTCGTTGTGCAATACAATTTGTTCCAGATGTAATTTGACCCTGCATTTTAGTACAAGCCTTGGCTATCCATTGTGGAGCACCGATAAAACCGATTCTCCAACCTGTCATTGCAAATGCTTTTGCTAATCCGTTTACGGTAATTGTACGGTCATACATGTTTTCGATAGCAGCAAAACTAAATGCTTTTGCACCATAATTAATATGTTCGTAAATCTCATCAGATAAAATAAATATCTGCGGATGATTTTCTAATACTTTTGCCAATGCTCTATACTCTGCCTCACTATAAATACTACCGCTTGGGTTGTTTGGTGAGTTAAAGAAAATCATTTTTGTTTTTGGGGTAATTGCTGCTTCTAATTGTGCCGGAGTAATTTTAAAATCACTATCGATAGAAGAAGGGATTTCAACAAACTTAGCTTCACATAGTGTAGCAATTGCTGAATAACTTACCCAATACGGAGCTGGTAATAAAACTTCGTCACCAGGGTTTAATAATACCTGAGCAATGTTTGCAATAGATTGTTTTGCTCCTGTTGATACCACAATCTGATTCGGATCGTAAGTTAAGTTATTATCGCGCTTAAATTTTTCGCAAATAGCCTCTTTTAATTCTACATATCCATCAACAGGAGTGTACGAGTTATAATCTTGGTTAATTGCTTCAATTGCTGCATCTTTAATAAAATCAGGAGTGTTAAAATCTGGTTCTCCTAAACTTAAGCTGATAATATCTTTACCAGCTGCTTTTAATTCTCTTGCTTTAGCAGCCATTGCTAA
Organism: Tenacibaculum insulae; assembly: GCF_964512435.1. Lineage (GTDB taxonomy): Bacteria > Bacteroidota > Bacteroidia > Flavobacteriales > Flavobacteriaceae > Polaribacter > Polaribacter insulae_A. The sequence goes on from NZ_OZ208512.1 coordinate 1,520,134, forward strand.
AGTTTGCGATACAGGTAAACTGTTAATTCTGTTTGATAATACGTTTGACATTTTATTATTTGGTTGTGTGTTGTTGTTTACGCTAATTGTGGTTCTTTACCTAAATAACTTAATTGTTTAAAATGCTCGATAAGAGCTTTTGTCATTGTTTTGTATTCGTTATAAGGCAAATTAAATTCCTCAGCTGTTTCACGTACAATTTTTGCTAGTTTATTGTAATGGATATGTGAAATATGAGGAAAAATATGATGTTCTACTTGGTGATTTAGTCCTCCAGTATAAAAATTAACTAACCAATTTTTTGGTGCAAAATTAGATGTTGTATATAGTTGATGAACCGCCCAAGTGTGCTCTAAGTTACCATCTTTATCTGGTAAAGGCATTTCGGTATTAGGTACAACGTGTGCTAATTGAAAAACAACACTTAAAATCATACCAGCTGTATAATGCATAATAAAAAAACCGATTAAAACTTTCCACCAAGCAATGTTTAAAACAAGTAACGGTAATACAATCCATAAAGAATAATAGATAATTTTAGAAATTACCAACTTGGTCCATTCAACCTTCGGATTTGGAAATTTACCATACGATAATTTTCGTTTTAAGTAACTACTCATTTGTTTAAAATCGGTAGTTATTGCCCAGTTAATAGTTAGTAATCCGTAAAGAAAAATCGAATAAAATTTTTGAAATTTATGTATTGGTAACCAACTAGAGTGTTTTGAAAAACGGATAATTCTACCTGCATCAATATCTTCATCATGCCCTTTTATGTTTGTAAAAGTATGGTGCAAAACATTATGTTGTACTTTCCAATTATATACATTACCAGCTAAAATGTAAATACTACTTCCCATTAATTTATTTAGCCAACCTTTGCTCGAAAAAGATTCGTGGTTTGCATCATGCATAACATTCATACCAACACCTGCCATACCAATTCCTGTAATAATAACAAGTAGTGCCATTGCCCATTGTGGCATGCTAACAGTTAATATTAAAACAAAAGGAACTAAAAAAGCGGCAAACATAATTAGAGCTTTTGAATATAGTTTCCAGTTACCGGTACGTTTAATATTATTATCTTTAAAATAAGTGTTAACTCGCTTATTTAAAGTTCTAAAGAACTTTGCGTTATTTGTTCTTGAAAAATTTATCGTCTTCATTAATTCCGAAATTATTGGTAACAAAAATAAACGTTTTTAATTGATGGCTATTGCATAAATTAACTTTTTAACAAGAAATATATCTTTTGTTAGATAAATAACTATTATCAATTAGTTTTTTATTTTTGCAGTGAAAAATATATTCGATGGAACTTATAAAAAAATACTTTACCAATTTAACAGATACACAGTTAGCTCAATTTTCTAAACTACAAGATTTATATGAAGATTGGAACTTAAAAATCAATGTAGTTTCTCGTAAAGATATTGATGAATTGTACTTACGTCACGTATTACATTCGTTAGGAATTGCAAAGGTAATGCAATTTAAACCAGGCGCTAAAGTGATGGATGTTGGTACTGGAGGTGGTTTTCCTGGAATTCCGTTAGCTATTTTATTTCCTCAAACTCAATTTCATTTGGTAGATTCTATCGGAAAAAAAATAAAAGTAGTAAATGAAGTTGCCGAAGGTTTAGGTTTGCTAAATGTAAAAACAACAAATGGTCGTGTTGAAGAGGTAAAAGATACCTATGATTTTATTGTAAGTAGGGCAGTAGCACAAATGGAAACTTTTGTTGGATGGACTAAAGGGAAGATCTCTAAAAAACAAAATCACGATTTAAAAAATGGGATTTTGTATTTAAAAGGAGGCGATTTATCGGAAGAATTAGAAAAATATACTTCTGCTACAATTTATAATTTACCAGATTTTTTTGAAGAAGAATTCTTTGAAACAAAAAAAGTAGTGCACTTAGGGATGAAATTTAAAAATTAATGTTACCTAATTTATTAGGTAAAAAAGGCATTTGATTTATATTCAAATGCCTTTTTGCTTTTTAAAAAAAAGTTTATTTTTTTATAGATGAAAATACGTAGTTCATTTCTGAAGCAATTAATAAACAAGCATCAGCGTATTTTTCTTTTTCTAAAGGCGTATTATCGTATGCTTTAGGATCATTAAAAGTTACCGAAAAACGCTTTTCTGCTCCATTTATAAAAGGACAACCACCATCAGCCTGTGAGCATGTCATGATTGCTCCAAACTCTGAAACAGGATTAAATTCGCTGTCATATTTCTTAGAAAAACCAATTACAGGTAATTCATTATCATTGTATTTTATAGCATAAATAGGATTGTTATTTTCTGATAATTCTTGCACTTTAAAACCAAAATCAATTAAAGTTTTAATGATTGTAGTATTTATACGTGTGATTTCTGTACCTCCAGAATAACTATAAAAATTCTTAATCTTAAATTTGTAAGCCATTGTTTGTGCCCAAATTTGGGCTAAATGACTTCTTCTTGAATTATGAGTGCAAATAAAATTAAGATTAATAGGTTTATTGCCTGCTATTTTATCTTCAATATATTGTATTAAAGGCGTTAATATTTCTCTTCTTTCTTTAGAAACTTCTGGTAGTTTTAAGATGTTTTTACTTAGTTGATCGTACATTTTTATTGTTTAACAGCATCCTGAGTTTGGAGTGCAAGTTGTTTGTTGCTGTATTTCTGATAATTTTACTTTAGGTTTTTCTTGCGGAATGCCACAATTATCCTTCGCTAAACAATCTGTTTGTTTACTTGTTAATAAGAAATTAGTTCCGTCAAAATCTAATCCGTATTTACCAATGGTGGCACCTTGATATTCTACTTCAATATCTAAATCAGGAATATTTAATGCTTTTTCTGATAACTCAATTATGTGGACTAATTTCTCTGGATGTAACCTATGATCATAATCATCAGCTTCCCATAATTGAAAATTAACGACTTCTTCATTTCTTATTGTTCCGCCACAATCAATAAAATTTTTGGTTATTTTACCTACTTCCGTTACGTGAAAATGATTTGGAACTAAACTACCATTTGGTAATTGAAAAGCAATTGTTTTTAAGGATGCTAAGTGTTTTTTAATTTCTGATAATTTCATGTCTTTTTATTTTAATTGTAATATTGCGATTAATATTTGTAAATTTTTTTAACAGCAATTATTTGATTCACTGTTAAGGTTTAAAAAGTTATTTAATAATGATTTTATGATTGTCCAGTTTTCTTGATCTATACAGTAACAAACACTTGTTCCTTCAATACTGCCTTTTATCAATTTTAAATTTTTTAACTCTTTTAAATGCTGAGAGATTGTAGGTTGTGCTAACCCAATTTCGTTTACCAAATCTCCACACACACACGAATTAATTTTAAATAAATGTTGTAAAATAGCAATACGAGCAGGATGCCCTAATACTTTTGCAATTTTAGCAAGGTCATTTTGTTGTGCTGTAAATTTTTCTGATTTTGTAATTCCCATTCTTTAATTGTTATATTGCAATATTACGATTAATATTTGATTTAGCAAAATGTACTGTTCTTAGAAGGGTTTTTATTGCTTAAAAGGTTTGTGGGCTGTGTTTATCGATTTGCAAAAACTTTGCAAGTAAGCTTAGCCCCGATTGCAGTATTTGTTTGAGCTCCTCGCAGAGAGCGAGTGCGTAAAGCGGGTAATAGCTTCAACTTATTTTAGTTAAAAATTTAAAAAACCCCTTCGGTAGATTTGAAGAGGTTTTGAGAGTTTTATTTTTAATACCAGCGTTTTTTCTTCTTTTTAGAAGCTTCAGATTTACGTCCTTTTTTATTCTTACTAATAGTATTGGGTTGTTTTTTATGCTTTGGTTTTACTAAAAGAAAAGGGTGATCTTCTATAATTTTTATAGGTCTCTTTAAAAACTCCTGAATTGCTTTTATATAGCTAGTTTCGTCTGCTCCACATAACGAAAATGCAATTCCAGATTTTCCTGCTCTACCAGTTCTACCAATTCTATGTACATAAGTTTCGGGTACATTGGGTATATCTACATTAATAACCGCATCGATTTTATGAATATCAATACCACGAGCAGCAACATCGGTTGCAATTAATATATTTACGTTGTTACTTTTAAAATCTTCAATTGCTTGATTACGCAAAGCCTGTGTTTTGTCTCCGTGGACACTGGTAACTTTGTATCCGTTTTTTATAAGTGTTTGTTCTAATTTATCAACTCCGTATTTCGTACGTCTAAAAATAATAATTCGTCCTTGAATTGTATTGCGTAGCAAGTGTAAACATAAATCTACTTTATGTTTTTTGGGAGTGTAATATAGGAGTTGACCAATTTTATTTACTGTATTTTCAGTAGGAATAATGTTAACCGTTTCAGGATTTTGTAACATTGATTTTGCTAAATCACTTACTTTTTCTGGCATTGTTGCAGAAAATAGTAAGGTTTGCTTTTTACGTGGACATAGTTCTTCAATCTTCTTTACATCTTGAATAAATCCCATGTCTAACATTAAATCAGCTTCATCTAAAACAAAAGTTTTTAAGTAGCGTAAATCAATGCTTCCTTGTTTGTGTAAATCAATAAAACGCCCTGGAGTTGCAATTAATACATCAACACCTTTTTCTAAAACTTCTTTTTGAGATTTTGTTGCAATACCCCCATAAATGGCAGCAGTTTGTATGTTTGTGTATTTACTATAAGTGTTGAAGTTGTCTTCAATTTGTATCGCTAATTCTCTCGTAGGACTTATAATTAATGCTTTTATTGTTTTTTTTTCTTTTTCTTTTTCAGAATCTAAGGTTGCTATTAAGCTATTGATAATTGGTAATGCAAAAGCTGCAGTTTTACCAGAGCCTGTTTGCGAAGCTACAATTACATCTTTTTTGCTAAGCGCTAATGGAATTACTTTTTGTTGAACTAAAGTAGCTTTATGATACCTTTTTTCGCTTAATAGTTTTAAAATAGATTGATTAAGAGGTAGATCTGAAAATTGCATTGATTATTTTTTTGCAAAGATAACTTAATTGTAGTGATATAAAATTTGTAAAAACAAAAGCCTCTTTATAAAATAAAGAGGCTTTTAAAAAATTATATAAAAAGATTAGTTTTTATTAAAGTTATCTAATCCAGTTTTTAACCAATTGTAATAAGTTGTGTGATCAGAATATTGTTGAGGTGCGTTTAACAATTCTAAATCTGGACTCATCAATACATAAAAAGGTTGAGATGCAGTTTTAAAGTTAGCAACTTGTAAAGTAGCCCATTTATCACCATAAGTTCTAATTCTTTTTACTTTACCATTTGGTTTAATAAAATCAAATTGCTCTTCTTTTGGTAATTGTCTTTCATGATCATCAACATATAAAGAAATTAAAACATAGTCGTCATTAATTAAAGAATATATTTCTGGTTGTACCCAAATGTTTTCTTCCATTTTACGACAGTTTACACATGCCCATCCTGTAAAGTCTAATAAAACAGGTTTGTTTACAGATTTTGCATAAGCAATACCTTCTTCAAAATCTTTATAACAATTTAATCCTAACGGACACTTATTGTCTTTTTTGTATATACTATGAAATTGAGGTGGAGCAAATCCACTTAATAAACTATTTTGATTCCATAAAGGCTCTTTCATAACACCTGGTGCTAAATATACAGCTAAAGCTAAAGACCCAAGACCTAGTAAAACTCTAAAGAAAGTTATTTTTCCATATTTTTTACCAATGAATCCAAATAAATATAAAGCTGTTAATAAAGAGGTAATCGTCCATATTCCAATAAATATTTCTCTTTTAAAGATGTCCCAGTGACCAACTAAATCAGCATTTGATAAGAATTTAAAAGCAAAAGCTAATTCTAAGAATCCTAAAAATACTTTTACAGTATTTAACCATCCACCAGATTTTGGTAAAGAGTTTAATAATCTAGGGAACATTGCGAATAAAGCAAAAGGTAGTGCCAAGGCTACTCCAAATCCGGTCATACCTGCAGATAATTGCATCGCTCCACCGTCAGATCCTAATGAACCTGCTAGTAACGAACCTAAAATAGGTCCTGTACAAGAAAAAGAAACAATAGCTAATGTTAAAGCCATAAAAAATATTCCTATAATACCTCCAATACTAGAAGCACTATCAGCCTTGTTACTCCAAGAGCTTGGTAAGGTTAATTCGTAAAATCCAAAGAAAGATCCAGCAAAGAAAATTAAAACAGCAAAGAAAAATATGTTTAACCACATATTAGTAGAAATACTGTTTAAAATCTCAGGATCTAAAGTGTCTAAATAATGGAATGGTAAACTTAATAATGCGTAAATTAAGATGATAAAAAAACCATATAAAACCGCACTTCCAATTCCTTTACCTCTTTTTTCACTATGTTTAGTAAAGAATGATACAGTTAAAGGTACCATTGGAAAAACACAAGGAGTTAAAAAAGCTAGTAAACCACCAATAAAACCTAATACGAAAATGTTTAATAAAGTATCTCCTTCTTTATCTGACGATTTTTCAGCTGTACTAGTTAATAAAGCGGTATTTTTTAAGTTTAAATTTAATGATTGCGATAAAGATTGACTTTTAACATCAACTTCAGCAACTGTTTGTGATACTTTTTCTCCTGTTAATGAAAAGGTAAAATCTTCATCAAAAGGTAAACAGTACTCTTTACAAACTTGAGCATCTAAATTTAATGTTACTTTTGTTAAACTTGGGTCAGAAACAGTAATTCGTTGAATAAGTTTTCCTTCTTCAACAAAGAAAATTTCATCTTTTCCCCAAATTTCACTAAATTCAGTTTCTGTTTCGCTTTCTTTTGCTTTACCATCAACTGTATAGCCAGCTTCTCCTTCGGCAGGAGAAATTGTCATTGGTAAAGATGCATCTTCTGGATTGTATTGTGAGTATAAATGCCAGTCTTCAGCAATTTCAATATCAAAAATCAAGTCGTATTCTGTATCCGAAATTTTTTCAACGGTAGGTGTTATAACAATAGGATTATCATCAGATTGAGAATAAACCGTTAAACCTATGAATAACAAAAATAGAGTAAAGAATTTTTTCATTCGAGTTAGTTTATAAGGGGTTGTTTTTAATTAGTTATTTTTAATATCTGCGTTGTTTTATTAGAAACCAAAAAACGTCTGTCTTGTCGTTTTCCAATAATCCAAATAATTTTATCATCGTTTGAACAAAGTAACCAAGTGTTATTTTTATCAAAAAGTGATAATTTTTCATCTTTAAAATATTTGCTAACTTTCTTTTTTCCAGACATTCCTGTCGGATAAAAATAATCGCCAGATTTCCATCTTCTAATGATGAGGGGGTAATTTAACAAAAATTTATCAACAAAAATACAATTTGTATCAATAATTGTGCTTTTACTTGTGTTTTTAAAAACTAAATTAACAGGGTTAACTATTTTTAAATCATTAAAATTAACTGTAAACAATTGATTTTCAGTTGATTTTATTTTTGTTGTGGGTAAAAGTAATAAAAAATCTCTGTCTTTTAATAAAGTATGTGAGTTAGTTGTTACTTTTTTGCCTGATTGTGCGTAAATTAAGTGGCAAACATCTTTCCATTCGGTAAACTTGTAATCTTTTAAAAGTTGATACAAGTAAATTTCTGGATTGGATAATTTTAGTAATTTAAGGATGTTTATTTTAATTAAATCTCCTTCTTTAATAATAAGGTTGTTTGCTACTTGCTGTATTTTGTCGTTAACAATTTGTTGAGATTGTTTTAAAAAATCAGTGGTTTTAGCATGCGTTTTTAAAAAATTGGGATTTAATTCTTTTAAAATAGGAACAATTTGATGTCTTATTTTGTTTCGTAAGTATTTTGTTTCTGAATTACTGGCATCTTCTCGCCAAGTAATATTATTTTTTACAGCGTAGGCTTCAATTTCTTTTCTTGAAAAAATTAATAAAGGTCTTACAATGTTTTTATTTACAGTTGGAATGCCAGTTAAACCTTCTAATCCCGTACCTCTTGTTAAGTTAATTAAAAAAGTTTCTAAATTATCATCAGCATGATGCGCCGTTAAAACATAATCAAAATTATGTTCTTCTATTAATTGATTAAACCAGTCGTAGCGTAATTTTCTTGCAGCTAATTGTGTTGATAATTTGTTTTCTTTCGAATATTTTGTAGTTTCAAATTGAATAGAAAAAACGGGAATATTTAATTCAGTTCCTAAATTTTTAATAAATAACTCATCTAAATTACTTTCTTCATCTCTTAATTGAAAATTACAATGTGCTAACGAAATGTCGTAATTTAATTGCTGTAATAAATGTGTTAAAACAACACTGTCAATTCCTCCTGAAATAGCAATAAGCAGTTTTTTCTCTTTAAGAAAAGAAAAATTTGTGTTAATATGTGTTGCTAGTTGTTGAAGCATTTTAAACAATTATACTTGGCTATTTAGCCAGTTTACAACATCCTGTAGCATTTCTTGTTTACACAAATCGTTTTGTAATTCGTGATAGCCATTTTCGTAAAGTTTTAAACTTGCTTTTTCGGTAGTGTTAGCAAAAGTTTCGGTTCCTTTATAGTCAATAATTTTATCGCCAGTACCGTGTAATAAAAGCATTGGTGTTTTTAATGAATTTGCATTTTGTATTGCCCATTCTCCTGCATCAATAAATGATAAAGAAAAATTCGGACTAATTTTATCGTGTACTAAAGGATCGTTAATATATTTTTTAACTTCTTCTTTGTCGCGAGATACATCACTTGCATCTAATTCGTTTCCTAAGGTAATTGACGGAGCAATTTTTTGCATAATTTTACCTAATGATAATTTCCATGCTGGTGGATCGAAAGCTAATTTTAACATTGGGCTGGTTGCAATTGTACCTGCTAAATGATGGTTTTTACGAAGTGTATAATTAATTACAGCATTACCTCCCATTGAATGTCCGTATAAAAACAAAGGTTTGTTACCAAAAATACTGGTTGCTTTTTCTATCAATTTAGAAATGCTTTCTAAAACGGTATCAAATCCAGGGTTATGACCTCTTTTACCTGTTGTTTTTCCATGTCCAAAATGATCAAAAGCAATAACACCATAATCATTATCGGTTAGTTTTTTTGCAACATGTTGGTAGCGACCAGAATGTTCTCCCATACCATGAACAATTACAATAACAGCTTTTACTGTTTCGGGCTGCCAAAACTGTCCGAAAAAATTAGTGTTATGGTAATTAAAATTAAATTCTTGATGTGTCATAATCTATTGTTTTTGTAACCACTGTCTAATCTCTTTACGTAAAGAAACTTCTGGTTTTGGTAACGGAATTGTTTTGCCAAATTGCTTACCTCTTTTAAATTTAGAGAAGGTAATTTTATGTTGTTTCCATGCTTCGGGATATAAATCTAAAAATTTATTAAAAAAACTTTGTTCGTTTATCGTTCCTTCTATTTGGGTAAATACATGTTTAAATTTTTCTTCTTGCTCAATAATCATCATTCAGTAAATATAAATAAACTATTTAGAGTTTTGTAAAACATATTTCATTGCTTTTGCTTTTAATAAGCATTCTTCGTATTCTTTTTCTGGAGTTGATTTTGCAGTAATTGCACCGCCAACCGAGTAAGAAACGTATTTTTTTTCAGTATTATATAAAATACTTCGGATGATTACATTAAAATCAAAATCGTTATTTGGAGTAAAATAACCAACGGTTCCCGAATATAATCCTCGTTTGGTTTCTTCTAACTCTTCAATAATTTTCATTGCAGATACTTTCGGAGCTCCCGTCATACTTCCCATCGGAAATGTATCTTTAATAACATCAACAGGATGTGTGTTTGGTGTAATTTCAGAAACAACTGTTGATATCATTTGATGTACTTGCTTAAACGGATAAACTTTACAAAGTTCTTCTACTTGTACACTTCCTTTTTTTGCTGTTTTTGATAAGTCGTTGCGTACCAAATCAACAATCATAATATTTTCTGATCGTTCTTTTTCATCGCGCGATAAATCAAATGCAATTTTAGCATCTTCAACTTTACTAATAAAGCGTTTTGCAGTTCCTTTTATAGGTTGAGAAATAATTTTTTGATGCTCTTTTTTTAAATATCTTTCTGGCGTAGCCGACAACAAATAAAAATTTTCGTGTTTAAAAAAAGTGGCAAATGGTGGTGTTGAAATATCGTTTAATTGCGAATATATTTTATACGGATTGATAGTTGTATTTTCAGCATAAAATTCTTGACAAAAATTAGCTTCGTAAATATCGCCTCTATGAATATGTTTTAAAACACTGGTTACTTTTTGATGGTATTCGTCTTTATGAATACGTAATTTTATTTTGATGTCGTTAAATTCGGTTTCTGATTTTTCTTCTTTTTGATGAATTATAGCGGATGTTAAAATATCTTCAAAATCTTCCTCTAATTCATCGTCAATCATTTGTAAATAATGAAATTCGACAATATCGCCTTTGATAAAAATTAATTTTTGAGGTTGAAAAAAATACAAATCAGGAAAATGAAGTCCATCAAAATTGGTTGAATTTAATTTTTCAACATCATTTTTTACATCATAAGAAATATAACCAAAAAGATAATCTTTGGTGTATGATTGATATTCTTTTAATTTATCAAAAGCATTTAGATAATCGGTTTTTATTGAGGTAAATTCATCAGCAGCTAAACAACAATCGAAAGACGAATATTTTTGCTCGTAATTATTAGAATCTAACCAAATAGCAGTTTCAAATTGTTTTGCCCAACTAAAAAGTTTTTGTTTAAACTCTTTAGGGTTATCTATTTTAAAATTGCGTTGTATTCTTTTAGACATAATACAAAAATAAGAAACCCGATAGAATATAACTATCGGGTTTGTGTAAAATATAATTGAGTTATTATTTTGTTTTTTCTACTTCAACTTTTATTTCTTTAACTATTTTATTTCCATCATTTTTAAGTTGAATAGAAACATTGTCTAAGTCATTTTGAAATTTTTTAACTTGACTTTCAACTTCTTCCATAGTACCTTCAAAAACATCTTCTTTGGTAACTTCTTTTCCGTTTTCGGTAGCTGTTGTTGTTATGGTCGCTTTGGCTGTGCCGTCATCATTTTTAGTAATATCAACCTTTACTGTTTTTTTAATTTGTTTTTTAATAATAGTAGTTTCTCCATCATCATCAGTAAATGTAGCATTTGTAATTTCTACTTTAACATTATTTCCATTTTTGCTTACCCAAACATTTTCTCCACTTTTATTCGTGTTTGTAGTATGATTTCCTAAAATAGGCGCAATTACTAAACCGATTAAACAAGTAAGTTTTATTAAAATATTCATTGACGGCCCAGAGGTATCTTTAAAAGGATCTCCAACTGTATCTCCAGTTACTGCTGCTTTGTGTGCGTCAGAACCTTTGTAAGTCATTTCGCCATTAATTTCTACACCTGCTTCAAACGATTTCTTTGCATTATCCCAAGCACCACCAGCGTTGTTTTGAAAAATTGCCCACATAACACCAGATACACAAACACCCGCCATGTAACCACCTAAAGGTTCTGCTCCAAAAATTAAACCGATTAAAACAGGTGTGATAATAGTAATTAAACCTGGTAAAATCATTTCTTTTAAAGCTGCTTTTGTTGAAATGTCAACACATTTAGCATATTCTGGAGTTCCAGTTCCTTCCATAATTCCAGGAATTTCTCTAAACTGACGACGAACTTCGTGCACCATTTCCATAGCAGCCTTACCAACAGATTGCATTGCTAGGGCAGAAAAAATAACAGGAATCATACCCCCTACAAATAACATTGCTAAAACATCCGCCTTAAAAATATTAATCCCGTCTATTCCAGTAAAAGTTACGTAAGCAGCAAATAATGCCAAAGCTGTTAATGCTGCGGATGCAATTGCAAAACCTTTACCAACGGCAGCAGTGGTATTACCAACAGAATCTAAAATATCAGTACGTTCACGAACATGATCTTCTAATTCGCTCATTTCTGCAACGCCACCTGCGTTATCGGCAATAGGTCCGAAGGCATCAATAGCTAATTGCATTGCTGTAGTTGCCATCATTGCAGAAGCGGCTAAAGCAACACCATAAAAACCAGCAAAATAATAAGAGCCATAAATTGCAGCTGCAAATAAAATTACTGATAAAAAAGTTGATTTCATTCCGACTGCTAATCCAGCAATAATATTAGTTCCTGCTCCTGTAGCACTATTTTGAACAATATCCATAACAGGTTTTTTACCTAAACTGGTATAGTAGGCAGTTACTATTGAAATTAATGCGCCAACGGCTAATCCGATACAGGCAGCCCAAAAAACATTCATTGATGATACATCTTTAATTCCTTCGCCAAAGAAACTCATTTGCATGGTTTCTGGAAGCATCCATTTAATTAAAAAGAAACTAGCAGCTAAAGTTATTAAGATTGATGCCCAGTTACCTGTGTCTAAGGCTTTTTGAACTTGACTTTCTTTGGCGTTATTGTCTTTTATACCGACTAAAAAAGTTCCGATTATAGAAGCAACAATTCCTAGACCTGCAATAACTAAAGGTAAAAGAATTGGCCCCATGTTATTAAAGTCATCAGTAAATTTATTAACGATAGACATGTCTCTAATTACATAATTACCCAATACCATTGCTGCTAAAACAGTTGCAACATACGAGCCAAATAAATCAGCTCCCATACCAGCAACATCCCCAACATTATCTCCAACATTATCCGCAATTGTAGCTGGGTTACGAGGGTCATCTTCAGGGATTCCAGCCTCTACTTTACCTACTAAATCGGCACCAACATCGGCAGCTTTTGTATAAATACCTCCACCTACACGAGCAAATAAGGCTATAGATTCTGCTCCTAAAGAAAAGCCAGCTAAGGCTTCTAAAACAACAGTCATTTCATTATAAAAATTCCCACCATCAGTAATAAACTGACCAAGAAATAATAAGAAGAATAAACTTAATCCTAAAACTGCTAAACCAGCAACACCAAGCCCCATAACGGTTCCTCCACCAAATGATACTTTTAGTGCTTGTGGTAAGCTTGTTTTTGCAGCTTCGGCGGTTCTTGCATTGGCATCGGTAGCAATTCGCATACCTATATTTCCTGCTAAGGCAGAAAAAACAGCTCCTATTATAAAGGCAGGAACTATCATGATACTTGTAGTTTCAACAATTAGTGAAATTCCGAATAAAGCTAAAGAGGCAATTACTACAAAAATTAATAGCAATCTGTATTCGGCGGCTAAAAAAGCAAGAGCTCCTTCTTTAATGCTTTTAGAAATAGATTGCATTTTCTCATTTCCTGCATCTTGTTTTTTTACCCAGCTCATTTTTATGTACATAAAAATAAGCCCTAAAACAGCCAAAAATATTGGCACATACATTATGTTTTGTTTCATGTTATTGTTATTAAGTTAGTTATAAGTGTTCGTAAATATAACAAAATCAATAACTAAACAAAAAACCTCTTAGGTTTATCTAAGAGGTTTTAAATTTTTTATTAAAATTTTACTGTTTAAATAGTAAAGTTTTTAGTTGCTTTGTGTTCGCTGTTTTCGTAACGTTCAATACACTTATCTAAAATTTCATAAGCTTCGTTAGCATCTCCCCAATCACCTATATCAACTTTTTTCTTTTCTAAATCTTTATATACTTGAAAAAAGTGTGTAATTTCTTTTATACGGTGTGGGTTAAGGTCTGATAAATCATTGTAGCTATTCCAAATAGGATCTGTAGTAGGTACACATATTAATTTTTCGTCTGGTCCTTTTTCGTCAGCCATATGGAAAACACCGATTGGTTTTACTTCCATAACACACATAGGAAAAGTTGGTTCAGCTCCTAAAACTAATACATCTAAAGGATCACCATCTAAAGCTAACGTTTCAGGAATGAAACCATAGTCTCCAGGGTACATCATTGAAGAGAATAACATTCTGTCGAAACGGATTTTACCTAAGTCAAAATCGTATTCATATTTGTTTCTACTTCCTTTTGGTATTTCAATTAAAACATCTACTGTTTTTCTTTCTTTTGCAGTCATATTTATCGTCTTGCTTTTCTTCGTTTCTAAAAATAGGATTGCAAAAGTAATAATTTATTAGTGTTTTTAATGATAAAAGAGATGTTATTTTATCATTAAATCAATGATTACAAGCCAGGTCTGATTGCAATTCGAATGGCAAATTTAGGAGTAGGTGCTACTATTGAACCTACGGGCGGGGTATAATTGCTTCTCCAAACAGCATCAACACGTAAAAAACGAAGGTTACCATAACCTATGTTTTCCAAACCAACACTGTATTCGTAATACATTTTGTTGGGTGCATTGTATTTAATGTTTGATTGGTTGATAGCGATATTATCATTAGAAATTGTACCATACGCGGCTCTAAAAGTAACTAAGCTACGAAGGTTTAGTTTTTTTAATAAAGGGATTCTATTTAAAATAAATCCATTAAAATGATGTTCGAAATGACCAGCTAAATATGCATCGGTTACAAAATCGTAATAATTTAATAAGGTAAATGTATTTCTAACTAACGAAAAAGATTGATTGGCAGGCACCACGCTTAATAAAGAAATAGGCACCGTTCCAAATGTTTTTCCAGCTTCTAAAGTAGCATCTAAAGTTCCAAATTTATCTAAAAGAATAGGTTGGTTGTATTTAAACTGTAATTTTTCATAACTATGTGTTCCGTTAAAAAAACCTTTATATCCTTTTCTGTAGTTTAAGATTAATGTAGGGAAAATGTTACCACCTAAGCGTCTTTCAATACCTAGTCCGTGTATTAGTCTTCCAGGGGTAAATGAAAGATAAATGTCAGATGTTACATCGATGGTTTTAGCTTGTGTGTTTCCATCGTTATCAAGATAATCTATAGAAAAATCTTTTGAGGATGCAGATTGTATTTTTGCATGTGACAAATTTACACCTAAATGTAAATTGTTTTTAATTTGATAATCAAAATTTGTGGCTATTTTTTCTGTTCTAGATAAAAAGAAGTTGTCTCCTCTAGAAAATAAAGCAGTTGTTCCAAAACTTGTACCTAAAAGTTGGGTGGTGTTAAGTAAGGTGCTTCCTAGTTGTTCTATGTCTTTTTGATATGCTAAACCAACAGCTATTCGGGGTTTGTATGATAAAAGATAGCGACCTGTAATACCATATTTCATTTCTTTGTCTTTAAAACCATAAGCTAAATAACCTTTTGCACGAAATCGGTCGTCTTTGGTTTTAAAAGTTCTAAATCCTAATTTGGTTCTGAATCCTTCTATTTGATTGTTTGCAAAAATAGTCCATAAAGAGCCAAATTGTAGATTTGAATTTGTTCTTATATATCCGCTTGCAACAGTGTTTATTAACCCTGTAAGATTTTTAATTTGTTTTTTTTCTTTTACCTCTTTTATTAATTTATAGGTAGAGGCATTTTCGTTATTTTCTTTAGATTCCCAGTAGGTGTCTTCTTTTTGATACTGGTCGGGTCTTATTTTTACAATTTCTTGAGTATAAAAATCTTTGGTTAAGGGTTTGTCTAGTATATATTTATTATATAAAACAGTTTTTTTAATTGTTAAGCCTTTGTTGCTTTCATTTTTATCAATAAAAGTGAAATCTCCTTCGTATCCATTTTTAGTTGAAATGTAAATACTGTCGTTTCTTACTTCAAATTCTTTTTCATAAGCTAAACCTCTAACAAAATTTAAGTTGATGCTTTTATGAACCTTCATTTTTATTTTTTTAATAGAGAATGATTTGTCTACTACCCAGAAATTACCTTGAAAAGCTAAATCACCATCTCTAATAGGAAAGAAATAAATGTTGTATAATTTTTTATCATTCTTAACAATACTGTCATAAAGAACATAGTCGTAAGTAGCAAATCCATCTGTAGATAATGGACTTACAAAAGATTTTCCTAAAGTGTTTATGTTGTTTTTAAAAACATCTATGTTTCGAAAAGTAGTTGCCATTCGATTAAAAACAAAACCTTGCGCCCCAAGACCATCTTCTTTTTCGGCTTCTATATCTTCTCTAATATTGTTGTTCTTATTGTCTCCGTATACATTAGCTATCTGTTCGGATAAATAAATTGGCATGTAATAATTAATTCCGTCGCTATCATATTTAATTTGCCTGATAGCTTCGTTGTATTCTTTTTTAAAGATGTTTTTTAAAAAAAGAGTATCTAAGTTATTAAGACCTATTTCGGTACTAGTGTGTTTTTTGTATTGGTAATGATCAACTAAATCGAGTCCGTTTTTTCTTTTTCTTTTCCATATTTCTTTTAAAATACGATAAGCCGGATTTTCTTTTTTCTTTAAACGTTTTTTAGGTTTGGTAACAATAATTACTTCCTCTAATTCATTGCTGCCTTCTTTAAGAGTAATGTTTAAATATTTGGTTTTTTTATTAACTTTAATTGTTTGTGTTTGAAAACCAATAAAAGAAATTTCTAGAACACCTCTATTTTTTTCTGTAGTTAAAAAAAACTTCCCGTTGTTACTTGTTGTCATTCCATTAGTAGTGTTTTTTATGTAAACATTAACAAATGGCATTGGGTTGTTAAATTCATCAACTATTTTACCTTCTAAAGTTATTTGTGCTTGTAAAACGTTGTAAATCAATAAAAATAATATTAGTAGCTCTTTTTTCATTTCTTTTTTACAGGAAAATCCTTTTGATGTTAGTCAAAAGGATTTTTATTTTGTTTATTTTTAGTGTGTTATCTATTTATTTAGATACATCACATCTTTAACCGCTTTAACAACGTCACCTGCATTTGGTAACCATTCTTCTAATAAAACAGGAGAATATGGTGCTGGTGTATCTGCAGTTGTAATTCTTTTTATAGGAGCGTCTAAATAATCAAAAGCCTCATCTTGTATTCTAAAAGTAATTTCTGATGATACACTTCCAAATGGCCAAGCTTCTTCTAAAATTACTAATCTGTTAGTTTTCTTTACAGATTCTAATATAGCGTTATGATCCATCGGACGAACGGTACGTAAATCAATAATTTCTATTGAAATTCCTTCTTTAGCTAATTCATCAGCAGCCTTGTATGCTTCCTTAATAATTTTACCAAAAGAAACGACAGTAACATCAGTACCTTCTCTTTTTATATCAGCAACACCAATAGGGATAATGTATTCTCCTTCAGGAACCTCCATTTTATCACCATACATTTGTTCAGATTCCATAAAAATAACTGGGTCGTCATCTCTAATAGCGGCTTTTAATAAACCTTTAGCATCATAAGGATTAGAAGGAACTATAACTTTTAAACCAGGACAGTTAGCAAACCAGCTTTCAAAAGCTTGTGAGTGTGTTGCTGCTAATTGACCAGCTGAAGCCGTTGGTCCACGAAAAACAATTGGGCAATTAAATTGTCCACCACTCATTTGACGAATTTTAGCTGCGTTATTGATAATTTGATCAATACCAACTAAAGAGAAATTAAAAGTCATGTACTCTACAATAGGACGATTTCCGTTCATTGCAGATCCTACTGCAATACCTCCAAAACCTAATTCAGCAATAGGAGTATCTATAACTCTCTTTTCACCAAACTCATCTAACATTCCTTTTGAAGCCTTGTATGCTCCGTTATATTCAGCTACTTCTTCACCCATTAAGTAAATGCTTTCATCTCTTCGCATTTCTTCACTCATAGCCTCGCAAATAGCTTCTCTAAATTGTATTGTTTTCATACGTTTTATTAGTCGTTGTTTATCAAGAAAGCAAAAATAATAAAAATAGGAATAAGAAATACATTTTTAAGGTAAACAAATTAGCCATGTTTTTGCTTAATTTTACACCGAAAGCTGAGGTGAGTATAAAAATTTACTATGCATGCATAGTAAATTAAAAAAAAAACGTAACTTCGTAGCTCAAAAAAATAAGTTTCTTAAAAACAACAATATATGAAAATATTAGTTTGTATCAGTCATGTACCTGATACTACTTCGAAAATCAACTTTACAGATAATGATACAAAGTTTGATACTAATGGAGTTCAATATGTTATAAACCCGTATGATGAGTTTAGTTTAACTCGTGCAATGTGGTTTAAAGAAAAGCAAGGTGCTACGGTAACTGTTGTAAATGTTGGAGGTGTTTCAACTGAGCCAACTTTACGTAAAGCATTAGCTATTGGTGCTGATGATGCGATTCGTGTAAATGCTGAACCTACAGATGGATTTATGGTTGCTAAAGAATTAGCTGAAATTGTTAAAAACGGAGGATACGATTTAGTTTTAGCAGGAAAAGAGTCTGCAGATTATAACGGTCAAATGGTTCCTGGAATGTTAGCTTCTTTGGTAGATTTTAACTTTGTTAATGCTTGCGTTAGTGTTGAGGTTGATGGAACAAACGTAACTTTAAATAGAGAGATTGATGGAGGTGAAGAAAAAGTTTCTTCAGCTTTACCAATGGTAATTGCGGGGCAAAAGGGAATGGTAGAAGAAAAAGATTTACGTATACCAAATATGCGTGGAATTATGATGGCACGTAAAAAACCTTTAGCAGTAGTAGAACCAACAGGAGCTGCAGCAAGTACTGTTACTCAAAATTTTGAGAAACCTGCTGAAAAAGGAGCTGTAAAGTTAGTGGATAATGTTGATGCTTTAATCGACTTATTACACAACGAAGCAAAAGCAATTTAATAGTAAAATTTACAAACACATCATTATTAAAAGATTGATTTTTTTTATTAATGATATAAAAAACATAAAAATATGTCTGTATTAGTTTTTGCCGATGCATCGGAAGGAAAATTTAAAAAAACTGCTTTTGAAGTAGTTTCATACGGAAAAAAAGTAGCTGAACAACTAGGAAATGATATGTTAGTAGTAACTATCAATGGAGGAGACGCAGCTGAACTATACGCATACGGAGCAGAAAAAGTAATTGAAGTTAAAAACGATTTAACGTCGTTTAACGCAAAAGCATACGCTTCAATTATAACGCAAGTTGCTGAAGCAAAAGGAGCAAATACTGTAATTGTTGATTCAAGTATTGACGGATTTACAGTAGCACCTTTAGTAGCAGTAGCTTTAGAGGCTGGTTACGCATCTAACGTAGTTGCTTTACCAACTAGTGTAAGTCCATTTGTTGTAAAAAGAAAAGCTTTTTCGAATAAAGGATTTAATAATACTGAAATTTCAACTGAGAAAAAAGTAGTTGGAGTTGCGAAGAATTCATACGGAGCACATGAAAATGCTGTAAGTGGATCAACCGAAGGTTTTGAAGCTACTTTACCTGAATTAGGTGTAAAATCAGAAAGTATTAATAAAGCAAGCGGAACAGTAACTATAGCTGATGCTGATATTGTTGTTTCTGCTGGTAGAGGAATGAAAGGCCCAGAAAACTGGGGAATGATTGAAGAATTAGCGGATGTTTTAGGAGCAGCAACTGCGTGTTCTAAACCAGTATCTGATTTAGGATGGCGTCCTCATAGCGAGCATGTTGGTCAAACAGGTAAGCCTGTAGCATCAAACTTATATATTGCTATTGGTATTTCGGGTGCAATTCAGCATTTAGCAGGTATTAATGCATCAAAAGTAAAAGTAGTTATTAACACAGATCCTGAAGCACCTTTCTTTAAAGCTGCAGATTACGGAATTGTTGGCGACGCTTTTGAAGTTGTACCTCAATTAGTAGAAAAATTAAAAGCTTTTAAACAAGCATAATCTATTGGGTAAATTTTCTTTTTATTATAAATTAGAGGTCAACTCATAATTTTTAGTAAATTGTGCCCACTTTAGAAGGCTGTCTAAAATTTGAAGCGTAGCGCCTAAAATTAGACAGCTTTTTTGTTATTTATTATAATTGTACATGAGTTTAATTAAACTGACTATTAAGGGGATTTCGTATAGCCAAACTCAAAGTGGAGCTTACGCATTAGTGTTAAGCGAAATGGAAGGTACAAGAACACTTCCTATTATTATTGGTGCATTTGAGGCGCAATCTATAGCCATTGCTTTAGAAAAAGAAATTCGCCCGCCAAGACCACTTACACACGATTTATTTAAAACATTTTCTGATCGGTTTTTAATAAAAGTAACACAGGTAATCATTCATAAATTGGTAGACGGTGTTTTTTATTCGAGCTTAATTTGTGAGCGTGACGGAATAGAAGAAATTATAGACACTCGTACCTCGGATGCAATAGCGTTGGCAGTTCGTTTTCAAGCACCAATTTTTACTTATGAAAACATTTTAGATAAAGCAGGTGTTTATTTAAAAATGGACGAAGAGTTGATTATTGAAGAAGATCTTGAAGATGACGGAATAGAGTTTTCTTTAGGTGAAGAGGATACCGCAGATTATAAAAGTTATTCGCATTTATCGTTACGAGAGTTAAACGAAAAATTAAATGAAGCTGTGGTAAATGAAGATTATGAATTAGCAGCAGAAATTCGTGACGAAATAAGTAAACGATCTTAATAAAATACACAA
Organism: Tenacibaculum insulae; assembly: GCF_964512435.1. Lineage (GTDB taxonomy): Bacteria > Bacteroidota > Bacteroidia > Flavobacteriales > Flavobacteriaceae > Polaribacter > Polaribacter insulae_A. Next base: position 1,540,588 of record NZ_OZ208512.1, read on the forward strand.
AATGAAAAAAATAATTACTCTTTTAATGCTTTGTGCATCAATATTAACTTTTGGTCAAAGTATAGAGAAAAAGTGGAATTTTTCATCAATAACTACAAATGGTAGTTCAATAGTTACAATAAATCCATCAGATGTTTTAAGTTTAATTAATGGAAATTTTAACTATTCTTTAGTTGAAAAAGATAGTTTACAGGCTTCTGGAAATTACATTCATCAAAATAACTTACTAATATTTAATCACAAACAACCTAACGATACAGTTCGTTATTTTAACGTGGTTGAATTAACTGATGAAGCATTAATATTATCAGAAAAAAATGTGTTGTATAAATTTACAACAACATCAAACCTAGCAACTGTTGTTAAAAAAGTAGAAGAAGTTGCAGATAATACAGGTGAAATTGTACCAAGTCAAGGATTTTCAATGCAAAGTTTATGGCGAGGAGCTTTAGGAATGGTTGTGTTGTTGCTAGTTGCTTTTTTGTTTAGTGCAAACAGAAAAGGAATTGATTGGAAAACGGTTGGTTTAGGATTAGCTTTTCAATTAATAATAGCCATTGGTGTTTTAAAAGTGCCATTTGTTCAAAAAACGTTCGAATTGGTAGGTGGTTTATTTGTAAGTGTTTTAGATTTTACACGTGCAGGAAGTGAGTTTTTGTTTAGCGGATTGGTTTCTAATATGGGATCATTCGGTTTTATATTTGCTTTTCAAGTATTGCCAACTATTATTTTCTTTTCGGCATTAACATCGTTGTTATTCTATTTAGGATTAATTCAAAAAATAGTAAAAGGATTAGCTTGGTTGTTATCAAAAGGATTAAAAATATCAGGAGCAGAAAGTTTATCAGTTGCAGGAAATATTTTCTTAGGTCAAACAGAAGCTCCTTTATTGATTAAAGCTTATTTAGAAAAAATGAATAAGTCTGAAATGTTATTGGTAATGATCGGAGGTATGGCAACAGTTGCCGGAGCGGTTTTAGCTGCTTACATTGGCTTTTTAGGAGGAGAAGATGAGGTGTTACGATTGTTGTATGCAAAACATTTATTAGCAGCGTCGGTAATGGCAGCGCCAGGAGCAATTATTATTTCTAAAATTTTATATCCGCAAACGGAAGAGGTTAATACAGATGTACAAGTTTCATCAGAAAAAATAGGCTCTAATATTTTAGATGCCATTGCAAACGGAACAACTGAAGGGTTAAATTTAGCAATGAATGTGGCAGCAATGTTGTTAGTATTTATTGCATTTATCGCTATGATAAACGGAATTTTAGGTTGGGTAGGAGATATCACATCACTAAACTCTTGGATGGCTGAAAACACAAGTTATGCTAAGTTTTCTTTAGAGGCAATTTTAGGATATGTTTTTGCACCTTTAATGTGGTTAATTGGTGTAGCAAAAGAAGATATGGCCTTAATGGGACAGTTGTTAGGTATTAAATTAGCGGCAAGTGAATTTGTTGGGTATATTCAATTAGCTGAACTTAAAAATGCAGCAAGCGCAATGCATTTAACGTATAATAAATCTATTATTATGGCAACTTATATGTTATGTGGTTTTGCAAATTTTGCATCAATTGGTATTCAAATTGGTGGTATTGGTTCTTTAGCGCCAGGGCAACGTAAAACATTATCAGAATTTGGAATGAAAGCATTAATTGGTGGTACTATCGCATCATTAATGTCGGCAACAATTGCTGGTATGATTATTGGGTAGTGGCGAGTCGCCACAGACAGCTAAATAGTTAATAACTTATTAATATAATTTTAAAAAGCTTCAGCATTAAATGTTGAAGCTTTTTTATTTTTACAAAAATCAAAAGTAGAGGATGAAGCAATATCACGATTTAGTAAAACACGTTTTAGAAAACGGAAATGAGAAAGGAGACAGAACAGGAACAGGAACAAAAAGTGTTTTTGGTCATCAAATGCGTTTTGATTTAAGTGAAGGTTTTCCGATGGTAACTACCAAAAAATTACATCTAAAATCGATTGTTTATGAACTTTTATGGTTTATAAAAGGTGATACAAATGTAAAATATTTACAAGAAAATGGTGTTAGAATTTGGAATGAATGGGCTGATGAAAATGGTGATTTAGGTCCTGTTTATGGGCATCAATGGCGTAATTGGAATAGCGATGAGATTGATCAATTAAAAGATGTTATTGAAACGCTAAAAACGAATCCGAATAGCCGTAGAATGTTAGTTTCAGCGTGGAATCCTTCGGTAATGCCAGATACTTCAAAATCTTTTTCAGAAAATGTTGCTAACGATAAAGCTGCGTTACCACCATGTCATGCATTTTTTCAGTTTTATGTGGCAGACGGAAAATTATCTTGTCAATTATACCAACGAAGTGCCGATATATTTTTAGGCGTTCCGTTTAATATTGCAAGTTATGCGTTGTTTACAATGATGATGGCACAAGTTTGTGGTTACGAAGCAGGCGAATTTATTCATACTTTTGGTGATGCACATATTTATAGCAATCATGTAGAGCAGCTAGAATTACAGTTGTCTAGAGACTTAAGAGCGCTTCCGAAGATGAAAATCAATCCGAAGATAACAAATATTGAAGATTTTACTTTTGATGATTTTGAATTGATCGATTACAATCCGCATCCGCATATAAAAGGAAAAGTAGCAGTATAATTTAACTTTATTTTTTGTAATATCTTTAGTAGCTTTGTAAGAGACGCTAAAAAATAGAAAAGATGACTACAAATGTTGATGTTTTAAAAGACTCTCTTTATGAAAAAATAGCAGATATTAACGACGAAAAAGTATTAAACGCCATTAAAACTTTAGTCGATAATATTAAAACAGAAGTTTTAGACGAAGCTATAACAAGAAAAAGAGATTTAACAAGTTATATTAAAGAATGGGCAAAGAGTATGTAATTGCCCATTAAATACAATTTATGATTACAATAATTGCAGCAATAGCAAACAACAATGCTTTAGGAAAAGATAACGACTTAATTTGGTACCTACCAGCCGATTTAAAACGCTTTAAAAAAGTTACATCAGGGCATCATATTTTAATGGGACGTAATACTTTTGAAAGTATTGGCAAGCCTTTGCCAAATCGTACGTCAGTAATTATTACTAGAAATAACGATTATTTTAAAGATGGATGTTTGGTGGCTAATTCGATAAAAGAAGCAATTGATTTAACCGACGAAAAAGATGCATTTATTATTGGTGGCGCTCAGATTTATCAACAAGCATTAAAAGATAATTTAGCAGATAGATTAGATATTACGATTGTTCATCACGATTTTGAAGCCGATGTTTTTTTTCCTGAAATTAATATGGACGTTTGGAAAGAAGTAGCAAGAGAAGATTTTAAAGCAGACGAAAAGAATAAATACGATTATAGTTTCGTTTCTTATATTAGAAAATAATTAATTCTCTAAATTTCAGGTCGATTGCATTTTAGACCTTGTGATAAAATAATATTTCTCGAAAGTGTTCTAAGAGATACCATAAATTTGAAATTCTAATTTTTTTTAAATTTCATTCCATAAAAATATGTCAATACAACTTACCGCGATATCTAAAATTTACGGAACTCAAAAAGCAGTAAATCATATTTCTTTTGAAGCAAAAAAAGGAGAGATTGTTGGCTTTTTAGGGCCAAACGGAGCAGGGAAATCTACTACGATGAAAATCTTAACCGGTTTTATTCAGCCTAGTGAAGGAAGTGTTTTTGTAAGCGGAATAGATGTAATTAAAAATCCTATAGAAGCACAAAAAAATACTGGGTATTTGCCAGAGCACAATCCGTTATATTTAGAGATGTATGTGCGAGAGTACTTGCAATTTCAGGTAGCCATTTATAAAACACCCAAAAATAAAATTGATGCGATTATTCAACAAGTTGGATTAATGGCCGAAGCGCATAAAAAAATCAATCAATTATCCAAAGGATACCGACAGCGTGTAGGATTAGCTGCGGCTATTTTACACAATCCTGATGTGTTAATTTTAGATGAGCCAACCACAGGTTTAGATCCAAATCAATTGGTAGAAATTCGTGAATTGATCAAAGAACTCGGAAAAAATAAAACAGTCTTATTGTCTACGCATATTATGCAAGAAGTTGAGGCAATGTGCGACCGCGTAATTATTATTAATAAAGGGAGTTTGGTTATTGATAAGCCAATTACCGAGCTTAAAACAAGTAATAAGCAAGTAATAAAAGTTACGTTTGATTATAAATTAGAAGAACAGTTTATAGAACGTTTACCAAATCTTACGCATTATAAAAATACCGTAGAGAATAATTGGATTCTAACTTTTGAAACAACTAAAGATATGCGCCCTGTAATTTTTGATTTTGCTCAAGAAAACGGATTGAAAATTTTAGGATTAAATGCCGAAAATAAAGATCTAGAAAGTTTATTTAGAGAGTTGACTAAATAAGTTGCTTTTATTATGGAAACTAAGAAGAACATAATTCTTAATAGAGTTGATAAAAAACCTATTTTGATAGATACGTTTTATTCAAAAGAAGATAATCAACCAATTATTATTTTTTGTCATGGGTATAAAGGATTTAAAGATTGGGGAGCATGGAATTTAATGGGAGAATCTTTTGCTAAAGCAGGATTTTGTTTTGTTAAGTTTAATTTTTCTCACAATGGAGGAACGGTAGAAAATCCAATAGATTTTCCAGATTTAGAAGCTTTCGGAAATAATAATTACACCAAAGAACTTGATGATTTAAACGATGTATTAGATTGGGTTACGTCTTATTTTAAAGGTAATGATAAGATTAATGCGAATAATATTAATTTAATTGGCCATAGTAGAGGTGGAGGTATTGCAATAATAAAAGCATCTGAAGATAGTAGAATAAATAAACTAATTACATTAGCAAGCATAAGTGATTTTGGAAAACGTACAACTACTGCTGGAAACTTGAAAGAGTGGGAAAACTCTGGTGTTAAGTATGTTTTAAACGGAAGAACAAAGCAACAAATGCCACATTATTATCAGTTTTATAAAGATTTTAAAACGAATGAAACTCGTTTAAATATTAAATCTGCTGAAGAACGATTAAAAATACCACATTTAATTATTCATGGAAATAATGACACTTCAATTTTAATTAATGAAGCCGAGAACCTACATCAGTGGAACTCTGAAAGCGAGTTTAAAATTATTAACGGAGCTGATCATGTTTTTAATGTAAAACATCCGTGGAGAAGCCAAAAACTATCTAGCGAATTGGAAATTGTAGTTGGAATTATTTTAGATTTTCTAAATAAAGAATAAGTATTAATTCAATTTATAATTAATATGTTGCTCGTCTAACAATCTTAGAAATTCGTTTGAAATTTTAATCTTAGTATTTCTACTTGGTAAATTCAATTCAATTTTTTCATCAGCATCCCAAATAGTAAAATGTAAATTATGCGTTCCGCTATTGGTTGCAAATAAGTGCTGTAAATCTTTAATTCGGTTTTCTTTAACCTCTTGCAACGGCATTTTTATAGTGATTTTTTTACACATTTTATCCATAATATCGTGTAGCAGTAAAAAATCGGTAAAGCTAATTCTAGGTTCTCCTTTTATACCTTCTTTATTTGTCCATCCAGGTTTTATCATTGTTTTTACAAATAAGAAAGAATTAGGAACTAGAAAGTGTTTAAACCTTAAGTATTCTTCACCAAAAATTCTGAATTCAAAATTTTCACTATAATCTTCAATAAAAAAAGTTGCCCAACCTTTTCCTGCTTTCGAAACCCGATGTTGTACATCAGTAACAATCCCTCCAAACGACATTGCCATTCCTTCGTATTTTGGTAAGTCGTTATAATAAGAAAGACTAGCGTTGCTAAATTTTAATTCGTTTTTAAAATCATCTAACGGATGCGCAGAAATATAAATACCAACAACTTCTTTTTCCTTTCCTAGTAGTTCCATCGTTCCCCAAGTATCACAAATAGGAATCATAGGTTCTGGCATTTCCTCATCAGACCCGCCACCAAATAAAGAAACCTGAGAAGAGTTTTTGTTTTCTTGATATTTATTACCAAAGCGGAGTGCTTTTTCTAAAAAAGTTTGTCCTTTTTCATCAGTAACATAATATTGTGCCCTGTGCGCATTGGTAAACGAGTCAAATCCACCAGCTAAAACAAGTCCGTCAAAAGCTTTCTTGTTGGCAGCTCTTAAATCTACGCGTTTAGCAACATCAAAAATAGAAGTATAATTTCCGTTTTCTTTTCGTTCATTAATAATTGCTTGTACAGCAGATGCACCGACACCTTTAATAGCTGCCATTCCAAAACGAATAGCACCTTCTTTATTTACTGAGAATTTTAAATACGATTCATTTACATCGGGTCCTAAAACGGTAATTCCGGCACGTTTACATTCTTCCATAAAAAACGAAACTGATTTAATATCGTTCATGTTGTTTGAAAGTACAGCTGCCATATATTCAGCTGGATAATGTGCTTTTAAATATGCTGTTTGATAAGCAATCCAAGCATAACAAGTAGAGTGTGATTTGTTAAAAGCATAAGAAGCAAAAGCTTCCCAGTCAGTCCAAATTTTTTCTAATTTTTTTTCGTCATGTCCGTTTGCAATAGCCTGTTTAACAAACTTAGGTTTCATTTTATCAAGAACCGCAATTTGCTTTTTACCCATGGCTTTACGTAAAACATCGGCTTCACCTTTGGTAAAATCAGCTAATTTTTGCGATAATAACATTACTTGCTCTTGGTATACGGTAATTCCGTAGGTTTCAGCAAGGTATTCTTCCATGGCAGGTAAATCGTATTCAATTTCTTCATCTCCGTGTTTTCTTCGGATAAAAGAAGGAATATATTCCATTGGCCCTGGTCTGTACAAAGCATTCATGGCAATTAAATCTTCAAAAACGGTAGGTTTTAAAGAGCGCATGTGTTTTTGCATTCCGGGAGATTCGTACTGAAAAATACCAACCGTTTCTCCTCTTTGAAATAATTCGTAAGTTTTTACATCATCTAACGGAAAATTTTCAGGATCTAAAAGCACATCATGTCGTGCTTTTACAATTTTAACGGTATCCTTAATTAAGGTTAATGTTTTTAATCCTAAAAAATCCATTTTTAGTAAACCAGCATCTTCTACAACCGAGTTGTCGAACTGAGTTACATACATGTCAGAATCTTTTGCCAACGCAACAGGAACGAATTTTGTAATATCATCGGGTGTAATAATTACACCACAAGCATGAATACCAGTATTACGTACCGAGCCTTCTAAAACCCTAGCTTTGTTAATGGTTTCTGCCATTAAATCCGATCCGTCAGATAATCGTTTTAGTTCGTTTACTAGCTCGATTTCTTCTGCTCTAAGTTTTTCTTTTAGTGTTTTTTCATCCAAAGAAAATATTTTCTTCAGCTTCATTCCAGGAATTAACTTGGCAATTCTGTCGGCTTCAAAAAGCGGTAAATCAAGTACACGAGCAGTATCTCTAATAGAAGATTTTGCCGCCATGGTACCGTACGTAATAATTTGTGCTACTTGATTGGCACCGTATTTATCAATTACATAATTCATTACGCGTCCACGCCCTTCATCATCAAAATCAATATCAATATCAGGCATCGATACACGTTCAGGATTTAAGAAACGCTCAAAAAGTAAATCGTATTTTATGGGATCTATATTGGTAATCCATAAACAATAGGCAACTACAGATCCGGCTGCCGAACCACGTCCTGGACCCACAGATACGTCCATGTTTCTTGCTTCGCGGATAAAATCTTCCACAATTAAGAAGTAACCCGGATATCCTGTTTTTTCAATTACTTCTAGCTCAAAATCTAAACGCTCTCGAATGCTTTCAGTAATTTCACCATATCTTTTTTTAGCACCTACATAAGTTAAATGGCGTAAAAAATTGTTTTCTCCTCGTTTTCCTCCATCTTCATTGTCTTTTTCGTCTTTAAATTCATCAGGAATATCAAAAGCAGGTAATAAAACGTCTCGGGCAAGTGTATAAGGTTCTATTTTATCAACAACTTCCTGTATGTTGATAATAGCCTCAGGAAGATCTGCAAATAAGGTTTTCATCTCTTCAGATGATTTAAAATAATACTCGTCGTTTGGTAAACCATAACGATAACCTCTTCCTCTTCCTTTTGGAGTTGCTTGTTTTTCTCCGTCTTTTACACACAATAAAATATCGTGTGCATTGGCATCTTCTTTATCTAAATAAAAAGTGTTATTTGATGCAACAGTTTTTATGTTATGTTTTTTTGAAAACTTTAAAAGTGTTTCGTTTACTACTTTTTCATCTTGTTGATTGTGACGCATTAATTCGATATACAAATCGTCACCAAATTGTTCTTTCCACCAAAGTAAAGCTTCTTCGGCCTGAGCTTCACCAACGTTTAATATTTTACTCGGAACTTCACCATACAGGTTTCCGGTAAGTACAATAATGTCTTCTTTATATTGTTCAATTACTTTTTTGTCAATTCTTGGAATGTAGTAAAATCCATCAACAAAAGCGATGGATGACATTTTTGCTAAATTGTGATATCCTTTTTTGTTTTTTGCTAACAAAACTACCTGATAACCATTGTCTTTTTGACTTTTATTTGTGTGATCGGTACAAATATTAAACTCACAACCAACAATTGGTTTTAATGTTTTTTGAGTAGGTTCTTCACCTTTTTCAATAGCTTCTTTATTGGCAGAATTAACGGCTTTATTATGATTTAAAACCGCTTGCACAAAATGAAAAGCCGCCATCATATTACCAGTATCGGTCATGGCTACTGCCGACATATCATCTTTTGCAGCAGCTTTTACAATATTACCAATTTGAATGGTGGATTGTAAAACCGAGTATTGTGTATGGTTATGAAGGTGTGCAAATTGAATGTTTTTTAATTCAGCTAAACTTTCGTTGGTGTTTATTGTTGTTGTAACTCCTTTAGCTTTTTCAATTCGCGCACGAATTTTTTCACTTTCGCGTTTTAAGTTTAGGTGATTTAAACCAATAACTTGAATTGTATTCGGATTTTCTTTCTTGAATTTATTAAAAAAATCATCTTCGCACTCAAGCTGTTTCTTGGTAAACTGCTCAAGCCTTATCAATTCTAAAAAACAACGTGTAGTTGCCTCAACATCGGCAGTTGCGTTGTGTGCTTCGCCAAAACCGCTGCCAAATAAATGTTGATGTAATTCGGTAAGTGTTGGTAATTTAAATTTACCTCCACGACCTCCAGGAATTTGACACATGCGAGCTGTATGCTCGGTACATGTATCTAAAACTGGTAATTCGGTTAAATTATTTTCAACACCTAAACGATGGAATTCACATCCCATAATATTTACATCAAAAGCTACATTTTGACCGACAACAAACTTTGTTTTTTGTAAAGCATCGTTAAATAAATCGAGTCCTTCTTGCAGTAAAATTCCTTGTTCCTGCGCTAAATCAGTAGAAATACCATGAATTCTTTCTGCATCATAGGGTATGTTAAATCCGTCGGGCTGAATTAAAAAGTCATTATGTTCCACCAAGTTCCCCAATTCATCGTGTAATTGCCACGCAATTTGTATGGCTCTAGGCCAGTTATCGGTGTCAGTAATAGGAGCGTTCCAGCTTTTAGGTAATCCGGTAGTTTCAGTATCGAAAATTAAATACATCGAAAAGGTTTAATTATTTTGAAGCGTTTAGGTAAAACAAAGTGTAAAAATACAAAGAATTTACGGTGTTTTATTTAGAAGTTATCAACGAGATTTTAAGAGGGGAAAAAGCATTTTTCTTTTAAAAAAAAGATAACCTACTGTTATGTAGATGTTAAGTTTTAAATAATTACGCTAAAAATTAATTAAGTATCAAATTTTAAAAGTATCTTTGCACTTTATTAAATATAATATTTTTTTACAATGGAAGGAACAGTAAAGTTCTTCAATGAATCTAAAGGATTTGGATTCATTACAGAAACAGGATCAAACACAGAACATTTTGTACACGTATCAGGATTAATCGATGAGGTTAGAGAAGGTGATACTGTAGAGTTTGAACTTAAAGAAGGAAGAAAAGGATTAAACGCAGTAGACGTTAGAGTATTATAATATACTAATCAACTTATTTTCTTAAGAGCTTGTTTTTCAGGCTCTTTTTTATTGCAATAATGTTTTGTTTTTTCTTTTTAATGAAAAAAAATTGATACATTTGCGCCCACTTATCACGAGATGATAAGATTTATTAATAATCAAGGTCGCGAACCTTAAAAATTAAAATTATGCCTGTAAAAATTAGATTACAAAGACACGGTAAAAAAGGAAAACCATTTTACTGGGTGGTAGCTGCTGATTCAAGAGCTAAAAGAGATGGTCGTTTCTTAGAAAAAATTGGAACGTACAATCCTAACACAAACCCTGCAACAATTGACTTAGATGTTGATACTGCTGTAGAATGGTTACAAAAAGGTGCTCAGCCAACTGACACTGCTAGAAACATTTTATCTTACAAAGGTGCTTTATTAAAAAACCATTTAGCTGGTGGAGTAAAGAAAGGTGCTTTAACTGAAGAGCAAGCAGCTGCTAAGTTTACTGCTTGGTTAGAAGAAAAAACTGGTAAAGTTGCTGGTAAAGTTGATGGTTTAGCAAAGGCTGATGCTGATGCAAAAGCAAAAGCTTTAGATGCTGAAAAAGCTGTAAATGCTGCACGTATTGCTGCTAACACTCCTGCTGTAGAAGATACAGAAGAAGTAGCTGCTGAAAACGGAGCGGATAGCGAAGAATAAAAACTGTTACTACGATGATGCAAAAAGAAGATTGCTTTTATCTTGGCAAAATCGTTAAAAAACATAGTTTTAAGGGTGAGGTAGTTATTAAGTTAGATACTGATGAACCCGATCTTTACGAAAATTTGGAATCAGTTTTTGTCGATCTCGGCAATAATCTGGTTCCTTTTTTTATTGAAAAATCTTCGTTAAGTAAAAGTACTATGTTTCGCGTAAAATTTGAAGATGTAGATTCTGAGGCCGATGCCGATGCAATTATGCGCGCAGGAATTTACTTGCCTTTAAATTTATTGCCTAAATTATCAGGAAACAAGTTTTATTATCATGAAGTTATAGGTTTTACCATTGTTGATAAAAACTTTGGTACCGTAGGTACTTTAGCCTACATAAATGATAAAGCAGCACAACCTCTTTTTGAAATTGAAAATGAGGGAACTGAAATATTTATTCCTATGATTGATGACTTTATTAAAAAAGTAGATAGAGCAAATAAAACAATTGAGGTTGAAACTCCAGAAGGATTGATTGATTTGTATTTTGAAAATTAAAAAATTCTTATAAAATTATAAAAAAAACGAAAGACTATATCTTTCGTTTTTTTGTTTTAGTAATCAAGCTGTAAAATTATATTTGATATCTTTTTATGCTTTTAGAAAAGCATAAAATAAAGATGTATTTTTACAAATCTTAATATTAGCGTGAAATAAAAATGAGTTTATTACAAGATTTAGAAAAAAGAAGTGGAAGTCAATGTGAATTATGTGCTTCAAAAAATGATTTATCAATTTATGAAGTACCTCCAATGTCAGTTGGTGGAGTAGACGGAAGTTTATTAGCTTGTGCTACTTGTATTGAGCAAATTGAAGATACAGATAAAACGGATGCAAATCACTGGCGTTGTTTAAACGATAGCATGTGGAGTGAGTTTAGAGCTGTAAAAGTTGTTGCTTGGAGAATGTTATCGAGACTTCGTAAAGAAGGTTGGCCGCAAGATTTACTAGACATGTTGTATTTAGAAGATGATGATTTACGTTTTGCGAAAGAAAGCGGAGATCATTTAGATGAAAGTGAAAAAATAATTCACCGAGATGCAAACGGAGCTATTTTACAAGCAGGTGATTCTGTGGTGTTAATTAAAGATTTAAAAGTAAAAGGTTCTAGTATGGTTGCCAAACAAGGTACGGCGGTTCGTAGAATTTCTTTAGATCATGAAAACGCAAAATATATTGAGGGTAAAGTAGGACCTACTCAAATTGTAATTATTACCGATTACGTTAAGAAAATGGCAGAGAAGGAGTAAGAATTAAAAAAGGGAACGTTTTAAACGTTCCCTTTTTTAATTCTTATTTTTCGGTGTTGTAAAAAACTTTGTAATATTTCATTTTTTTATCCTCGTCATAGCCTTGTTCTAAATAGTCTGAAGAAGCATCGGGAGCATCTACGTCAATTTTAATTTGGATGTTAGTGTCGAGTTTTATTTCGGTTTTAAACTTGCTTTTTTCTTTCTTTAAAACAGCATCCGAAACTTCAAAATTATTACGAATTAAAACATCATTTAAATTTTCGAAATGTTTTTTATAATCTTCAAACATTCCTTTGTGTTTGTCTTCTTCAAAAATTTCTTCTTTAAATCCGTGATAGTCTACACTTTCATTTTCTTTAAAATAATCTACCGTGTTGGCTAAGAAATTACTTTGTTCTTGTTTACCAAATTCGGGTTTTATAATTTCTTCAGAAAAATCTTTACACATCTCTAAATAATTCTGAGTATGTAAATTACGATCGTCTGCAAATTTGGCGTTTAAGAAGTTTTTAATCCAATATTGTGCATCATAATTATTATTATCTACCGATAAAATTACGGTTCCTTCAGCATCCGAAGAATTTATAATTAAGCAACCTTTGTCTAGTTTTTTTGTTGAAATTCCTTTCTGAACCACCACATCAAAACTATCATCATCTAAATAAGTTTGAAGAAAATCAACTTTACTTTCAATTTTAAAAACTCCAACGGCTTCGGTTAAAATATCTTTATATTCAATACCTTCAAAATAAACAACCAATACATCTCCTGTTTTTATGTTTGCAGAATTTGATTGTTCGTATAAGTGATTTACAATGTTTTTAGAATGTTCGATAAACGTATTTTCATCCTCAAAAATATCAGAAGTATATTTATTTATTTCATTTAAACGAACATCTGCATGATGATTAAAACGATAACTTTGTGTTACTGTACCGAAGTTTTTTAATAAAAAAGGCATTAACAATTCGTAGCTTTCTTCATCAAAACGAACTAAACTTTCTGAGAAAGAGTTTTGACCACTGTTGTATTTATTCGCTACTTTATGAATAATACATTTGCTAATTTCGGCACGCGTTCTTTTAATCATCTTTTAAAATATTGGATGACAAAAATAGAAAAACTAAAGTTTTAATTTAAACTGTTCTGGAAGTAATTTAAACGTCTTACGATGATAGGGTGTTGCGCCAAATTCTCGAATAGCATTTCGGTGCTCTTTGGTGGGATATCCTTTGTTTTTTTTCCAATTATACTGCGGATGTTCTTCATGGATTTTTGCCATGTAATCATCTCTATATGTTTTTGCTAAAACAGATGCTGCAGCAATACTCATAAATTTAGCATCGCCTTTTACAATAGTTTCGTGCGGAATTTCTTTGTACGGTTTAAATTTATTACCATCAACAATAATAAACTCTGGTTGTGGTAAAAGTTGCGCAATAGCGCGTTGCATACCAATTATTGATGCTTGCAAAACGTTTATTTCGTCCACTTCTTTATGATCTACAAAAGTAACAGCGTAGGCGAGTGCATGTTTTTCGATATAAGGGCGTAATTCTTGGCGTTTTTTTTCTGAAAGTTGTTTAGAGTCGTTAAGTAATTCGTGCTGAAAATTTTCAGGTAAAATAACAGCTGCAGCTACTACAGGTCCCGATAAACATCCTCTACCGGCTTCATCAGTTCCAGCTTCTAATACGTGTCCGCTATAATTAAATTTCAACATGCTACAAATTAACAGTTTTCAATGAAATTAATAAAGAAGTGAGTTAATCTTTTTTAAAAATAAGTACACAAAATTAAATATAATAGGTAGATATACTTTAACAGAGGTTTATGTCGTTCTGGTCGTAGCAGTTTCGTTTAAATATTTTACTTTTGTTGCTATGAAAAATTACTTTTTATTATTTTTTTGCTTACTAAGTGTTCAGGTACTTTTTTCTCAAGAAAGAAAGTTGGCTAGAGGCGGATTTGTTGGTGGTGGTTTAGGAAGAGGTACTGTTAATATAGATTCTTTATCATCAGATGAAATTAATGTACAACTTAGTGGTAAAACAAAATATACAGATTATAAAATTATATCATCTAAAAATGATACAACGATTATTGATACTACACTTACATTAAAAAAACATTATAAATTTAATTTTTTAAGAAAGGATAATTTCGAATTATTGCCATTTCATAATCAAGGACAAACATTTAATAATTTAGGATATAGTTTTAAAGATATTTCTCAGTTTCCTGATATTGGTTTTAGAGCCAAACAATTTGGTTTTTTTGAAATTGATGATGTAAATTATTATCATGTACCAACACCAACAACCGAAGTTTTATACAGAACAGGATTAGAACAAGGGCAGGTTTTAGATATATTATTTACTACAAATTTTTCTAAAAGATTTAATGTTGGTATTGCTTATAAAGGACTTAGATCATTAGGGAAATATAGACGATCGCTAGCAAGTACTGGTAATTTTAGATTGAGTTTTAGGTATGAAAGTCCGAAAGGACAATATGCTATAAGAGGACAAGCCGTAAATCAAGACTTTTTTAATGAAGAAAACGGAGGATTAACGGATATAGCGTTAACAGCTTTTTTAAATGACGATCCTAATTTTAGTGGTAATAGAGGCAGGTTAGATGTTACCTTGCCAGATGCAGAAAATACATTAGAAGGAAAACGTTTGTTTTTTGAGCATACTTTTAAACTGTTATCAGCAAAAGATAGCTTACATCAAAAGGATTTTACAAATTTAAAAGTTGGGCATTCGTTTACAAGAGAATCTAAGTTTTATCGTTTTAATCAATCGGCAAGAACTCCTTTGGTTTTTGGAGATTCTAATTCGTCGGGAAATGTAAGTGACAGAGCCAATTTTTTATTATATAACAATGAAGTTTTTTTAGATTTTAATTCCAAATATATATTAGGTAATTTTAGAGTAAAAACAGGTTATACGACTTATAATTATGGTTATGAAAACTTACAAAATAACTTGGTTGGTATTACTAAAAATAAATTAAAAGGAGATGGAGTTTCCTTTGGTGCAAACTGGAAAGGGAGCATTAAAAATTTTCATATAAATGCATCAGGTAATTTAACTCCTGGTAGCGGAAGGCTTTCGGGAAATAATTTAAAAGCGGAAGCATTTTATAAAAAAGACAGTTTGTTTACTGTAAAAGCACAATTAGAAATTAGTAATAAACTACCTAATTTTAACTATTTATTACATCAGAGTAGTTATAATGATTACAACTGGGAAAATGATTTTACATCAGTAGGTACAAGAACTTTGGGTGGTGTTTTCGAATCTAAATGGGGTAATGCATCTGTAGATATTACAAATATTGATAATTATACTTATTTTGATGAAAATAGCTTACCGCAGCAGTTTTCAGAAAATGTAAATTATTTAAAAGCTAAAGTGTCAAAAGAATTTACCATGGGTAAGTTTGCTTTAGATAATACTTTAATGTATCAAAAAGTTGCGAATGGAGATTCTGTTTTTAGAGTGCCTGAATTTGTAACAAGAAATACGTTTTATTATTCGGATAATTGGTTTAAAGGAAATCCGTTATTTGTACAAATAGGAGCTACTTTTAATTACTTTTCTAAGTACAAAGCAAATGCTTATAATCCGCTATTAGCGGAATTTAGAATACAAAATGATACAGAAATTGGCTATCCTACAGTTGATTTGTTTTTTAACGGAAGAGTGCGCAGAACGCGTATTTATTTTAAGGCAGATAATGTGAGTTCTTTCTTTTTTAAGAAAAATTATTTATCGGCACCAAATACTCCGTATAGAGATTTTGTAATTCGTTTTGGTGTTGTTTGGAACTGGTTTATCTAGCCATAATATGGCAGATGAGTTATAATTAATATGACTTGAAGAGGCAACTAAAAAACAACTGGAAACTATTTTTAATAGCAAGTTTAACCTTAGGATTGGCACCTTTTAATCCGCCACATATTGTTGGTAAACTACAATGGATTATTGGAGGAAATGCATTTTTAGGAGAACAGGCGATGCGTTTTAAAGACATTTTTGATGTGTTTTTACACGGAACACCTTGGGTGTTTTTGGTAGTGTCTATCTTGTTAAATCTTTCTGCATTATTGGTAAAAACCGATTCGGAATAGTACTTTCTTTTTTATCAATAATTTTAAATCCTTGACTTTTATAAAAAGCAATTGCATTTGGGTCTGCTAATAGTGTTATTGTGTTAGTATTTAACCTTTGTGATTCTTTAAAAGCATGTAATAATAATTTTTTGCCAATCCCTTTTCCTATAAATTCAGGAAGAATAAATAACATTTCTAATTCAATATTATTTTCTTTTGATTGATTTAAAATATAAAACCCTGCAATTTTATTGTTTTGAATAAATTTATAAACCATTGCTTCTTCTATCATTTTTAAAGTAACAGTTAAATCAGTCCGCCAACTTTCTATTAACTCGTTAGAGTATCCCCAATGTGCTTTTGATATTAAAGCAATATTGGTAAGTAAATCAACATCTTTTATGGTGGCTTTTGTAATCATAAAAAAAGCCTCACTATTAAAGTGAGGCCTGTTATTATTTTTTAGTGATTTCTCTAATTTTAATTCTAAAAGCAGCAAATAATAAAGTCATAAACGGACTCATCCAGTTAAACATAGCATAAAAAGCGTAATCTATAACTGGCACTCCTAATACGCCAGAGTGATAAGCTCCACAAGTATTCCAAGGAATTAATACAGAGGTTACTGTACCAGAATCTTCAAGAGTTCTACTTAAATTTTCGGGAGCTAAACCTTTATCCTTATATGCTTTTGCGTACATTTTACCAGGTACTACAATGGCTAAATATTGATCGGAAGCAGTAAAGTTTAAACCAACACAAGTTGTTACTGTACTTGCAAATAAGCCAAATACAGAATCGAATAGTCCTAACATAAAACTACTAATTCTTGCCAATGCTCCGATGGCATCCATAACTCCACCAAAAACCATAGCTAATAGTATTAACCAAACAGTACCTAGCATTTTTTTCATACCACCAGCGGTAAATAAATCTTTTAAAATTTCATTATCTGTAGCAACAGAAGTTTCAACAGTTATGGCTTGCATTACACCTTTATAAGCTGAGGTGAAATCTAAATTTTTTACACCAGCAACTTGTGCAACAACATGGGGTTGAAAGATTAATGCAAAAATTCCGCCTAAAATTGTTCCTGCTAATAAAGCAATTAATGGAGGAGTCTTTTTTATAATTAAAACAATTACTAATATTGGAACTAAAAATAGCCAAGGAGAAATATTAAAAGCTTTGTCTATATCCGTTAATAAGTTTTGAGTATTTGCTTCTCCGGTAGCTGTTTGGGTAAATCCTAAAATGATAAAAAAGATCATGGTTACAACAAATGTGGGAACCGTTGTGTATGACATATAACGAATATGAGTAAACAAATCGGTACCAGCCATAGCAGGAGCTAGGTTTGTTGTGTCAGACATTGGAGACATTTTATCACCAAAATAAGCGCCAGATAAAACAGCACCAGCTGTCATTCCTAATGAGATTCCTAAAGCTTCTCCAATTCCTATTAAAGCAATACCTACAGTTGCAGAAGTTGTCCAAGAACTACCAGTAGCAATAGAAATTACAGCACAAATAATTAAACAAGCTACTAAGAATATTGTTGGATTTAAAATTTGTAATCCATAGTAAATCATAGAGGGAATAATACCACTTATTAACCAAGTTCCCGCTAAAGAACCAACCATTAAAAGAATTAAAATAGCACCAGCTGTAGATTTTATATTCTCAGCAACTTCTTCCATCATTCTTTCGTAAGAAACCTTGTTTTTAAATCCTACAATAGCTGCAACAGCACCTCCTAATAATAAAATAAATTGATTACTACCACTTAAAGCATCATCACCATAAACAAAAACATTATAGGCTAACATAGCAATTAAAGCAAGTACAGGAATTAAAGCTTCCCATATATTTAATTCACTATTTTTAATTATTTTTTGATCTTCTATTTTTATTTCAGATATATTTTTACCGTCTTGCATTGTATCGTATTTTTTCGGATTGTAATGTTACGATTTTGAATAGAATTACACAAGTAGAATCAATTGAGTACTTTTGTCGGCTATGGATTCATTAACTCAAATTGTTTTAGGTGCTGCTTGTGGCGAATTAGTACTTGGTAAAAGAATAGGTAACAAAGCATTATTGTTTGGTGCCATTGGTGGCACAATACCCGATTTAGATGTTTTTATAGGCGGATGGTTGTACGGAAATGAAATTGATGCCATGGCTTTTCATAGAGGTTTTATGCATTCTATTTTGTTTGCTTTTTTAGGTTCTTTTTTCTTCGGATGGATAACTTTTAAACTGTATAATAAAGGAAAACGAGTAGAAACTACAACTTTAAAAAATTGGATTTGGCTGTATTTTTTAGCCATATTTACGCATCCAATTTTAGATAGTTTTACACCTTACGGAACGCAGTTGTTTTTACCTTTTTCTAATTATCGAGTTGCGTTTAATAATATTTCGGTGGTAGATCCTTTATATACATTGCCGTTTTTAGTTTGTTTAATCGTAGCCATGTTTTATAATCGAAAACGAACCAGAAGAGCAACTTGGGTAAAAGCGGGTGTTTATATTAGTTCTGCCTATATGTTATTTACGCTTGGTAATAAGATTTATGTAGATACTGTTTTTAAAGATTCTTTTGATAAAGCAGGAGTTACTTATAGCAGATATTCTACCCAACCAACAATTTTTAATAATGTTTTATGGTATGGCGTTGCCGAAACTGAAAAAGAATATAAAGTCGGTTTTTATTCGCTATTTGATAAAAAAAGAAGTGTGGATACAATCTTAACAATTCCCAAAAATCGGAAATTGTTAGATGTAAATCATCCAGATATAAAAACACTTATTTGGTTTAGCAACGGATATTATAATTTGGCTCCGATGGATTCATCAAAAAATATTCAATATTTAGATTTGCGTTACCCTTTATTAAATCCAACAAAAGCAACTACTTCAATGTTTCGTTTCGAGTTAAAAGAAGATGGTAATCGTTGGGATATGGTTCCGTTTTCGGGAAATCGACCATCAAAAGAAGATTTAAACGAGTTTTTTAAGCGTTTTTCAGGAAAGTAATTAGTTGCGTTTATAAATAACACAAAAGCACCAAATACCATATTATCGTATTTGGTATTTGGTGTTTTTTAGTAATTCTATCGCTTTATCCCTGTTTTCAGGGATAACAATTTTACCTTTTACAAGGGATAATAATCACACTTGATACTTATAATTTTGTCTTATAACAAATAACAAAAATGTTATGTGTTAATGGTTTGCTGTTTTTATTAAACAAATACATCTAAAATTAAACACTAAAATACTTAGTCGTATAAGTGTAATGTTATAAACAATATAAAAGATTCTCCTAAACATGAAAGCTATAGTTACCATTATTCTGTGCTTTTTTACCTACACAATTTCTGCTCAAAACTTTATTACTACTTGGAAAACAGATAATCCAGGAACTTCATCAGCAACCTCAATCACAATTCCTACAACAAGTAGTGGGTATAATTACGATGTAGATTGGGATAATGATGGGGTTTTTGACGAGTTAGGAATTAACGGATCTATTACGCACGATTTTTTAACCGCAGGAACGTACACCATACAAATTAGAGGAAGCTTTCCTCGTATTTATTTTGATAATAAAGACGATAAAGAAAAATTACTTTCTGTTGATCAATGGGGAAGTGGAAAGTGGACTTCTATGGAAAGAGCTTTTTATGGATGTAAAAATTTAGAGGTAAATGCAGCTGATGTACCAGATTTGTCTATGGCAACAAGTATGAAATATATGTTTTCTGGAGCAGCAAGCCTTAATCAGAGCCTTAATAGTTGGGATGTTAGTACAATAACAGACATGAGTGGTTTGTTTTCATCAACTACAATTTTTAATCAAGACCTCTCTAGTTGGGATGTGAGTAATGTGGTAGATATGAGATCAATGTTTTCGTCATCAAAAGCCTTTAATCAAGATATTTCTGGTTGGAATGTTGGTAATGTTACCAATATGTCAGGCATGTTTTCATCTACAGCAGTTTTTAATCAACCTATTGGGGTTTGGAATGTTGGAAGTGTAACAGATATGAGGTCAATGTTTTCATCATCAAAAGCTTTTAATCAAGATATTTCATCATGGAATACGAGTAAGGTAACCAACTTGAGTTGGATGTTTTATTTCTCTGAAGCATTTAGCGGAGATATTAACAGTTGGGATGTTAGTAATGTTACAAATATGGGATACATGTTTTCTTATTGTTCTTATAATCAACCTATAGGTAATTGGAATACATCAAAAGTAAAAACAATGAAATCTATGTTTTTTCAAAACACTGTATTCAATCAAGATGTAGGTTTATGGGATGTAGGCTCAGTAACAGATATGAATTCTATGTTTTGGGGCGCAAAAGCTTTTAATCAAGATATTTCTGGATGGAATGTAAGTAATGTTACCAATATGGGCGTAATGTTAGCTTGGGCAAAAGACTTTAATTCTGATATTAGTGGTTGGGATGTAAGTAAGGTAATCAACATGAATAGTATGTTTGATGGGGTAACAGCCTTTAATCAACCTATTGGTTTATGGGATACTTCATCAGTAGTAAACATAGCAAATATGTTTCATAGCGCAACTTCATTTAATCAAGATTTAAGTAATTGGGATGTTAGTAACGTAACCAATATGATGGGGGTGTTTTGGAATGCAACAGCATTTAATGGAAATATAACAAATTGGGATGTTAGTAAAGTAACACAAATGCCAAGGATGTTTCAAAAAGCAACCGTATTTAATCAAGACATAAGTGGTTGGAATGTAGCTTCAGTTACTTCGATGGAAGATATGTTTAGAGAAGCAACCATTTTTAATCAAAATATTAGTGGTTGGAATGTAAGTTCGGTAACAACTATGGAAAGTATGTTTAGGTATACCGATTTATTTAATCAAGATATAAGTAGTTGGGATGTAACATCTGTTACCAACATGGAAAGCATGTTTGAAAAAGCAATTGTGTTTGATCAAAATTTAGGAAGTTGGAACGTAACGAATGTAACTAACATGAATCGCATGTTTAGCTATATGAAACTATCCACCACAAACTATGATGCTTTATTAAACGGATGGAACGCACAAGTATTACAACCCAATGTTGTTTTTAGTGGTGGGAATAGTACCTATTGTACAGCACAGTCAGCAAGAGACAACATAACAAGTACAGATAATTGGACAATTACTGATGGCGGATTAGCATGTGCTTTAAGTACTACGGATTTTGTAACTACTTGGAAAACGGATAATTCAGGGACTTCGTCAGCAACTTCAATAACAATTCCAACAACAGGTGGTGTGTATAATTACGATGTAGATTGGGATAATGATGGAATTTTTGATGAAACAGGAATTACAGGGTCGGTTACCCACGATTTTTTAACCGCAGGAACTTATACTATACGAATTAGAGGAGATTTTCCACGTATTTATTTTAATAACACAGGCGATAAAGAAAAAATACTTTCAGTTGATCAATGGGGAGATAATCAATGGGCTTCAATGGAAAAGGCTTTTTTTGGATGTAAAAAATTAGAAATAAATGCACCAGATTCACCAGATTTATCGACAGCAACAAGTATGAAGTTAATGTTTTATGGAGCAGAAAACTTTAATCAAGACATTGGTAATTGGGATGTTAGTACAATAACGGATATGGGTGAGTTATTTGCAAAAGCAACTATTTTTAATCAAGATATAAGCTCATGGGATGTTTCTTCAGTTACGTCATTAAACTATATGTTTTATGAAGCAAGTAGTTTTAATAAAAACCTTAATAATTGGAATGTAAGCAATGTGAGTGTGATGAGTGGTGTTTTTGAAAAAGCAACTTCCTTTAATGGAGATATTTCAGGTTGGGATGTTTCCTCTGTAACCACGATGTATAGAATGTTTTACGATGCGGATGTTTTTAATCAGGATATAAGTAATTGGGATGTTTCTTCTGTAGAAACGATGAAATATATGTTTTTTTCAGCATCAGTTTTTAATCAAGACATTGGTAATTGGAATGTTTCTAAGATAACCAATATGGAAAAAATGTTCATGTATGCATCAGTTTTTAACCAAGATATTGGTAGTTGGGATGTCTCTAAGGTTACTACTATGCGAGGAATGTTTTATTACACAAATACATTTAATCAAGATATTAGTAGCTGGGATGTTTCTAAAGTAACCGATATGTATCGGATGTTTATAGCAGTAAATTCCTTTAATCAAGATATAAGTAATTGGGATGTTTCTAGTGTTATCACTATGGAAGGAATGTTCATGTTTGCTAATTCATTTAATCAAGACATTGGTAATTGGAATGTTTCTAATGTTACTTCTATGAAAGAAATGTTTAAGTATGCAACTTCTTTTGATCAAAATATTGGTAGCTGGAATGTTTCTAATGTGAGTAACATGGTAGATATGTTTAAAGATGCAAAATTATCAACCACAAACTACGATGCATTATTAAACGGATGGAATGCACAAGTATTACAACCAAATGTTGTTTTTCATGGAGGTAATAGTACTTATTGTTCGGGAAAAACAGCAAGAAATGATATGACCAGTACAGATAATTGGACAATTACTGATAATGGATTGGCATGTACATTAACCACTACGGATTTTGTAACCACTTGGAAAACCGATAATCCAGGGAGTTCTTCAGCAACTTCAATAACAATTCCAACACATAGTAGTACAACATATAATTACGATGTAGATTGGGATAATGATGGAATTTTTGATGAATTTGGAATTACAGGATCAGTTACCCACGATTTTTTAACCACAGGAACGTACACTATACGAATTAAAGGAACTTTTCCACGTATTTATTTTATCAATTCTGGCGATAAAGAAAAAATACTTTCGGTTGATCAATGGGGAAATAACCAATGGACTTCAATGGAAGCAGCATTTAAAGGATGTAAAAACTTAGCAATAAATGCATCCGATTCACCCGATTTATCGATAATGACAAACATGAGAGAAATGTTTTGGGGAGCAAGTTCTTTAAACCAAGATATTAGTGGTTGGGATGTTTCTAATATAGAAAATATGACCTCGCTGTTTGCCATAGCAAGTTCTTTTAATCAAAATATTAGTAGTTGGGATGTGTCTAACGTAACCAGTATGGGATGGATGTTTTCATCAGCAAAAGCATTTAATCAAGATATTAGTAGTTGGGATGTATCAAAGGTAAAATGGATGCAATGGATGTTTGCCTCAACAGATGCTTTTAATCAAGATATTAGTAGTTGGGATGTGTCTAATGTAGAACTGATGAGTTTTATGTTTTGGAAATCAACCTCTTTTAATCAAAATATCAGTGCTTGGAATGTGTCTAAAGTAAAAACAATGAGATCTATGTTTGAAGGGGCAATATTTAATGAAAATATAAGCCTTTGGGATGTCTCAAAAGTTACTGATATGAGCTTGATGTTTAAGCAAAATAACTTCTTCAATCAAAATATTGGTAATTGGAATGTTGCTAACGTTACCAATATGAAAGAAATGTTTTCTAGAGCAAGGGCTTTTAATCAAGATATTGGTAGTTGGGATGTTTCTAATGTAACGAATATGAGTTACATGTTTAATTACGCTGTAGATTTTAATCAAGATATAAGTGGTTGGGATGTTTTTAATGTAACAAACATGAGCTATATGTTTAATGATGCTTTAACTTTTGATCAAAATATTGGTGGTTGGAATGTTTCTAAAGTTATTAATATGACAGAAATGTTTAGAAATGTAGAACTTTCAACAGCAAACTACGATGCATTATTAAACGGATGGAATGCACAAACATTACAACCAAATGTTGTTTTTCATGGAGGTAATAGTACTTATTGTTCGGGAAAAACAGCAAGAAATAATATGACCAGTACAGATAATTGGACAATTACTGATAATGGATTGGCATGTACATTAACCACTACGGATTTTGTAACCACTTGGAAAACGGATAATCCAGGAGCTTCCTCAGCAACTTCAATAACAATTCCAACAACAGGTGGTGTGTATAATTACGATGTAGATTGGGATAATGATGGAATATTTGATGAATTTGGAATTACAGGATCAGTTACCCACGATTTTTTAACTGCTGGAACTTATACTATACGAATTAAAGGAACTTTTCCACGTATTTACTTTAATAATACAGGTGATAAAGAAAAAATACTTTCGGTTGATCAATGGGGAAATAACCAATGGACTTCAATGGGTAAGGCGTTTAGAGGGTGTAAAAATATAGAAGTTAATGCTATAGATAAACCAGATTTAACGAACGCAACTGACATGAATAATATGTTTTTTGGTGCTAGTAGTTTAAATCAAGATATCAGTGGCTGGGATGTTAGTACTATTACTAACATGCAAGCAGTATTCGCATCAGCAACAGCATTCAATCAAAATATCAGCACTTGGGATGTGTCTAATGTAACTGATATGTATTGGATGTTTGCATCAGCAACAGCATTTAATCAGGATATCGGTAGTTGGAATGTGTCTAGTGTCACTAATATGGAAGGGATGTTTTGGGGAGCAACAGCATTTAATCAAGATATTGGTAGTTGGAACGTATCTAAAGTGTCAAGCATGAGAGTAATGTTTTCTCAAGCTCCTTTGTTTAATCAGGATTTGAGTAGTTGGAATGTTTCAAATGTTACTAATATGGACGCAATGTTTAGGTTAGTAACAGCATTTAATCAAGATTTGAGTAGTTGGGATGTAGGTGCCGTAACGGATATGCAACAAATGTTTAGAGGAGCAACATTGTTTGATCAAGATATTAGTGGATGGAATGTAGCAAATGTTACTACCATGGAAAACATGTTTAAAGACGCAAAATTATCAACTACAAATTATGATGCTTTATTAAATGGCTGGAATGCACAAATATTACAATCGAATGTTGTTTTTGATGGAGGAAATAGTACCTATTGTTTAGGTGAAGCAGCAAGAGTAACAATGATAAATTCTGATAATTGGACAATTACCGATGGTGGATTAGAAGCATTAGCTTGTACATTAAATACTACAGATTTTGTAACTACTTGGAAAACGGATAATCCAGGAACATCATCAACAACCTCAATAACAATTCCAACACACGGTACTACAACCTATAATTATGATGTAGATTGGGATAATGATGGAACTTTTGATGAGTTAGGAATTACAGGGACAGCTACCCACGATTTTTTAACAGCAGGAACTTATACTATACGAATTAGAGGAACTTTTCCACATGTTTATTTTAACAATACAGGCGATAAAGAAAAAATACTTTCGGTTGACCAATGGGGAAATAACCAGTGGACTTCAATGAGAAGTGCATTTAAAGGATGTAAAAATATAGAAATTAATGCAATAGATAAACCAGATTTAGCGAATGTAACAGATATGTATAGTATGTTTCATACAGCAACTTCCTTTAATCAAGATATTGGTAGTTGGGATGTGTCTAATGTAACTAACATGGAGTGGATGTTTTATAAGGCAACTTCCTTTAATCAAGATATTGGTAGTTGGGATGTGTCTAATGTAACAAGTATGGTAGAAATGTTTTATAATGTACCTTCCTTTAATCAAAATATTGGTAGTTGGAATGTTTCTAGTGTAACGTTTATGAGGGGGATTTTTTGGGGAGCTAGTTCTTTTAATCAAGATATTAGTAGTTGGGATGTTTCTAATGTAACCAATATGGAGTATGTGTTTGCTGGTGCTACTCAATTTAACAAAAATGTTAATAATTGGAATGTATCTGGTGTAACGAATATGACAAAAATGTTTGTAATGGCAACTTCCTTTAATCAAGATATTGGTAGTTGGGATGTGTCTAATGTAACAGATATGAGTTATATGTTTCAAGGAGCAACAGCCTTTAATCAAGATATTAGTAGTTGGAATGTGGCTAACGTAACTACTACGGCGGGGATGTTTCATACAGCAACTTCCTTTAATCATAATATAGGTAGTTGGGATGTTTCTAATGTTACGAATATGTCGTGGATGTTTAGAGAAGCTAGTTCTTTTAATCAAGATATTGGAGAGTGGAATGTAGGTTTAGTAACCGATATGGCCTCTATGTTTAGAAAAGCAACTTCCTTTAATCAAGATATTGGTAGTTGGGATGTTTCTAATGTAACGAAAATGGGATGGATGTTTTCAGAAGCTAGTTCTTTTAATCAAGATATTGGAAACTGGAATGTAGGTTTAGTAACCGATATGCCCAATATGTTTGAAAAAGCAACTGTTTTTGATCAAAATATTGGAAACTGGAATGTTTCTAATGTTACCTATATGGCAACTATGTTTAAAGACGCAAAACTATCAACCACAAATTATGATGCTTTATTAAGTGGATGGAATGCACAGTTATTAAAGACAAGTGTTGTTTTTCATGGAGGAAATAGTACCTATTGTTTAGGTGAAGCAGCAAGAGCAATAATGATCGGTTCTGATAGTTGGATAATTACTGATGCTGGTAAAAATTGTGGAATAATACCATCGTGTGCGATATTAAACAATCCTTCGGATGGGGCAATAGATGTGTCGGTAACGAGTAATTTAAGTTGGTCATCGGTAGCAACGTCAACAGGCTATAAAGTTAGTGTCGGAACGAGTTCAGGTGCAACGGATGTTGTAAATAATGAAGATGTAGGTAATGTATTGACTTACAGTCCATCGACAGATTTCTTATCAAACACGACGTATTATGTAACCATAATCGCTTACAATTCCGCAGGCGACGCAACAGGTTGTGTAGAAACAAGTTTTACAACAGAAACGGTAGTTGTAGCGCCATCATGTGCGGTATTAAACAATCCTTCGGATGGCGCTACAGATATATCCGTAAACGCAAATTTAAGTTGGTTATCAATAGCAACGGCAACAGGCTATAAAGTTAGTGTCGGAACGAGTTCAGGCGCAACCGATGTTGTAAATAACGAAGATGTAGGTAATGTTTTAAGTTACAATCCATCGATAGACTTCTTATCAAACACGACGTATTATGTAACAATCACCGCTTACAATTCCGCAGGCGATGCCACAGGTTGTTCAGAAGCAAGTTTTACCACAGAAACGGTAGTTGTAGCGCCATCATGTACGATATTAAACAGTCCTTCGGATGGAACAACAGATGTATCAGTAAGTACAAATTTAAGTTGGTCATCAATAGCAATGGCAACAGGCTATAAAATTAGTATCGGAACAAGTTCGGGCGCAACCGATGTTGTCAATAATGAAGATGTAGGTAATGTATTGACTTATAGTACAATGACAGATTTCTTATCCAACACAACGTATTATGTAACGATAACCGCATACAATTCCGCAGGCGATGCAACAGGTTGTTCAGAAACAAGTTTTACCACAGAAACGGTAGTTGTAATACCATCGTGTGCGGTATTAAACAGTCCTTCGGATGGAACAACAGATGTATCAGTAAGTACAAATTTAAGTTGGTTATCAATAGCAACGGCAACAGGCTATAAAATTAGTATCGGAACAAGTTTGGGCGCAACCGATGTTGTCAATAATGAAGATGTAGGTAATGTATTGACTTATAGTACAATGACAGATTTCTTATCCAACACAACGTATTATGTAACGATAACCGCATACAATTCCGCAGGCGATGCTACAGGTTGTTCAGAAACAAGTTTTACCACAGAAACAGTGGTTGTGATTCCATCGTGTGCGGTATTAAACAGTCCTTCGGATGGAGCAACAGATGTATCAGTAAGTACAAATTTAAGTTGGTCATCAATAGCAACGTCAACAGGCTATAAAGTTAGTATCGGAACAAGTTCGGGCGCAACCGATGTTGTAAATAATGAAGATGTAGGTAATGTATTGACTTACAATCCAACGATAGATTTCTTATCCAACACGACGTATTATGTAACCATCACCGCATACAATTCCGCAGGCGATGCAACAGGTTGTTCAGAAACAAGTTTTACCACAGAAACAGTGGTTGTGATTCCATCGTGTGCGGTATTAAACAGTCCTTCGGATGGAACAACAGATGTATCAGTAAGTACAAATTTAAGTTGGTCATCAATAGCAATGGCAACAGGCTATAAAATTAGTATCGGAACTAGTTCGGGCGCAACGGATGTTGTCAATAATGAAGATGTAGGTAATGTATTGACTTACAATCCAACAACAGATTTCTTATCAAACACTACTTATTACGTAACAATAACGGCTTATAACACGGCAGGCGATGCAACAGGTTGTTTAGAAACAAGTTTTACAACAGAAACAGTAGTTGTAATACCATCGTGTACGGAGGTAACCACACCATCAAACGGAACAACAGATGTATCAGTAAGTACAAATTTAAGTTGGTCATCAATAGCCACGGCAACAGGTTATAAAGTTAGTGTCGGAACGAGTTCGGGTGCAACGGATGTTGTAAATGACGAAGATGTAGGTAATGTTTTAAGTTACAATCCATCGATAGATTTCTTATCCAACACGACGTATTATGTAACAATCATCGCTTATAATTCAGCAGGCGATGCAACAGGTTGTTCAGAAACAAGCTTTACAACAGAAACGGTAGTTGTAGCGCCATCATGTACGATATTAAACAGCCCTTCGGATGGAGCAACAGATGTATCAGTAAGTACAAATTTAAGTTGGTTATCAATAGCAACGGCAACAGGCTATAAAATTAGTATCGGAACAAGTTCGGGCGCAACGGATGTTGTCAATAATGAAGATGTTGGTAATGTATTGATTTACAATCCAACGACAGATTTCTTATCAAACACGACGTATTATGTAACGATAACCGCATACAATTCAGCAGGCGACGCAACAGGTTGTTCAGAAACAAGTTTTACAACAGAAACAGTTGTTGTAATACCATCGTGTGCGGTATTAAACAATCCTTCGGATGGAACAACAGATGTATCAGTAAGTACAAATTTAAGTTGGTCATCAATAGCAACGGCAACAGGCTATAAAGTTAGTGTTGGTACAAGTTCGGGCGCAACCGATGTTGTCAATAATGAAGATGTAGGTAATGTATTGATTTACAATCCAACGACAGATTTCTTATCAAACACGACTTATTATGTAACCATAATTGCTTATAATTCAGCAGGCAATGCAACAGGTTGTGTGGAAACAAGTTTTACCACAGAAACGGTAGTTGTAATACCATCGTGTGCGATATTAAATAATCCTTCGGATGGAACAACAGATGTATCCGTAAGTACAAATTTAAGTTGGTCATCAATAGCAACGGCAACAGGCTATAAAGTTAGTATCGGAACAAGTTCGGGCGCAACCGATGTTGTAAATAATGAAGATGTAGGTAATGTATTGACTTACAATCCAACGATAGATTTCTTATCCAACACGACGTATTATGTAACCATCACCGCATACAATTCCGCAGGCGATGCAACAGGTTGTTCAGAAACAAGTTTTACCACAGAAACAGTGGTTGTGATTCCATCGTGTGCGGTATTAAACAGTCCTTCGGATGGAACAACAGATGTATCAGTAAGTACAAATTTAAGTTGGTCATCAATAGCAATGGCAACAGGCTATAAAATTAGTATCGGAACTAGTTCGGGCGCAACGGATGTTGTCAATAATGAAGATGTAGGTAATGTATTGACTTACAATCCAACAACAGATTTCTTATCAAACACTACTTATTACGTAACAATAACGGCTTATAACACGGCAGGCGATGCAACAGGTTGTTTAGAAACAAGTTTTACAACAGAAACAGTAGTTGTAATACCATCGTGTACGGAGGTAACCACACCATCAAACGGAACAACAGATGTATCAGTAAGTACAAATTTAAGTTGGTCATCAATAGCCACGGCAGCAGGTTATAAAGTTAGTGTCGGAACGAGTTCGGGTGCAACGGATGTTGTAAATGACGAAGATGTAGGTAATGTTTTAAGTTACAATCCATCGATAGATTTCTTATCCAACACGACGTATTATGTAACAATCATCGCTTATAATTCAGCAGGCGATGCAACAGGTTGTTCAGAAACAAGCTTTACAACAGAAACGGTAGTTGTAGCGCCATCATGTACGATATTAAACAGCCCTTCGGATGGAGCAACAGATGTATCAGTAAGTACAAATTTAAGTTGGTTATCAATAGCAACGGCAACAGGCTATAAAATTAGTATCGGAACAAGTTCGGGCGCAACGGATGTTGTCAATAATGAAGATGTTGGTAATGTATTGACTTACAATCCATCAATAGATTTCTTATCAAACACGACTTATTATGTAACCATAATTGCTTATAATTCAGCAGGCAATGCAACAGGTTGTGTGGAAACAAGTTTTACCACAGAAACGGTAGTTGTAATACCATCGTGTGCGATATTAAACAGTCCTTCGGATGGAACAACAGATGTATCAGTAAGTACAAATTTAAGTTGGTTATCAATAGCAACGGCAACAGGCTATAAAATTAGTATCGGAACAAGTTTGGGCGCAACCGATGTTGTCAATAATGAAGATGTAGGTAATGTATTGACTTATAGTACAATGACAGATTTCTTATCCAACACAACGTATTATGTAACGATAACCGCATACAATTCCGCAGGCGATGCAACAGGTTGTTCAGAAACAAGTTTTACCACAGAAACGGTAGTTGTAATACCATCGTGTGCGGTATTAAACAGTCCTTCGGATGGAACAACAGATGTATCAGTAAGTACAAATTTAAGTTGGTTATCAATAGCAACGGCAACAGGCTATAAAATTAGTATCGGAACAAGTTTGGGCGCAACCGATGTTGTCAATAATGAAGATGTAGGTAATGTATTGACTTACAGTATAATGACAGATTTCTTATCCAGCACAACGTATTATGTAACGATAACCGCATACAATTCCGCAGGCGATGCAACAGGTTGTTCAGAAACAAGTTTTACCACAGAAACGGTAGTTGTAATACCATCGTGTGCGATATTAAACAGTCCTTCGGATGGAACAACAGATGTATCAGTAAGTACAAATTTAAGTTGGTCATCAATAGCAACGGCAACAGGCTATAAAATTAGTATCGGAACTAGTTCGGGCGCAACCGATGTTGTAAATAACGAAGATGTAGGTAATGTATTGACTTACAATCCAACGATAGATTTCTTATCCAACACGACGTATTATGTAACAATCACCGCTTACAATTCCGCAGGCGATGCCACAGGTTGTTCAGAAGCAAGTTTTAGAACAGAAACGGTAGTTGTAATACCATCGTGTACGATATTAAATAATCCTTCGGATGGAACAACAGATATATCCGTAAACGCAAATTTAAGTTGGTCATCGGTAGCAACAGTAACAGGTTATAAAGTTAGTATTGGTACAATTTCGGGCGCAACCGATGTTGTAAATAATGAAGATGTTGGTAATGTTTTAAGTTACAATCCAACGACAGATTTCTTATCAAACACAACTTATTATGTAACAATCACCGCTTACAATTCAGCAGGCGATGCAACAGGTTGTTCAGAAACAAGTTTTACCACAGAAACGGTAGTTGTAATACCATCGTGTGCGATATTAAACAGTCCTTCGGATGGAACAACAGATGTATCAGTAAGTACAAATTTAAGTTGGTTATCAATAGCAACGGCAACAGGCTATAAAATTAGTATCGGAACAAGTTTGGGCGCAACCGATGTTGTCAATAATGAAGATGTAGGTAATGTATTGACTTACAATCCAATGATAGATTTCTTATCAAACACAACTTATTACGTAACCATCACCGCTTACAATTCCGCAGGTGATGCAACAGGTTGTTCAGAAACAAGTTTTGTCACAGAAACGGTAGTTGTAGCGCCATCATGTACGATATTAAACAGTCCTTCGGATGAGGCAATAGATGTGTCAGTAAGTACAAATTTAAGTTGGTCGTCAATAGCAACGGCAACAGGTTATAAAGTTAGTATCGGAACGAGTTCGGGTGCAACGGATGTTGTAAATAACGAAGATGTAGGTAATGTATTAACTTACAATCCATCGACAGATTTCTTATCAAACACTACTTATTACGTAACAATCACCGCTTACAATTCCGCAGGCGATGCAATAGGTTGTGTAGAAACAAGTTTTACGACAGAAACGAGAGGGGAAATACAACAAGGTTTTTCGCCAGACGGAGATGGAATAAATGAATATTGGGAAATTAAAGGAATAGAGCAATACCCTAAAAATACTGTTAGTATTTACAATCGTTGGGGAGATATTGTATATCAGATTAATGGTTACGACAATGTTTTAAAGGTATTTAGAGGCGAAGCAAATAAGAAAAAAGCAATGGGAGCGGGCGTGCTACCTTCAGGAACATATTTCTATAATATTCAAATTACAGGAAATCACAACTTTAAGAAGTTAAAAGGATTTTTGATTTTAAAACGATAATTATTATGTCAACTATATATAAATCAGTATTAATAATGTGGTTTTGTTGTGTGTTTCAAATAACTTTTGGGCAACAAACACCTACTTTTTCAGAATATAATTACAATGTTTTTATTTTGAATTCGGCGTATGCTGGTTTTGAAAAAGATACAGAAGTAACCTTAAGTAGTTCAGGTTTTTTTAATGAATTAGAAGGAGCCCCAAAAAGCGCTACATTTAGTTTCAATTCATCGTTAAGAGATAAAAATGTGGGCTTAGGATTAGGTGTGATTCATGATGAAATTGGTGTTTCGAAAACAACAACAATTTTTGCAGCATATTCATATAAGCTTTTTTTTGATAGTGTAGAAGACAGACCTCATTGGCAACATTATTACCCAACTGTGCTTTCTTTTGGAATTACAGCTGGAGCGCAATTTTATAGAGATAATTTATTAGATTTAGGAATTGTTTCCGATCCTAATTTTCAGCAAAATATAAACGCAACTATACCAGCAGTTGGTGTTGGTATTATGTATAATTATAAAAATTTATTTGTTGGAGCGTCTGCACCGAATATATTGGGAACAAAATTTGCCACTGTTGATAATTTAGAATTATCATCACCTTTTTATCTTTATGGTGGTTATCGTTTTTTTAATAATATTTTTAGAGAAATAATGTTTAAACCTAGTTTTTTATTAAAAAAAGAATCTGGTACAGCATTGCAAACCGATATAAATATGGCTGTGAATTTTAAAAACAATTTTGAAGTAGGAGCAGGTTATAGAACCAATGGATCGTTAAATTTATTGGTAGGATTATATGCAGTAAAAAATATGAGATTTGTGTATAATTACAACATGGCTTCAGGTAATTCTCCGACTCCAAATACACATGGCTTGACATTAAATTACCGATTTGGAGATGGATTTTATAAATAACAAGATTAAAAGTTAACTAAAAAGCGTATCGAGAATAATTAATAAATTCTCGATACGTTTTTTTTAATAGCCTAGACAGCTGTTAATTCTTGATTTAAAACATTAACTTTTAACATACATTTTTTTATTGTTTTGTACGTTCTTTCAATATCATCATCTAAACCGATAGAGAAACGAATTAATCCATCTGATAAGCCCATTTCTTTTTGTTCATCTTCAGGTATTTCTGATGAAGTAGAAGTTCCAGGAGCCGAGAATAATGTTTTGTAAAAACCTAAACTCACCGCTAAATAACCTACATTTTTTTCTTGCATCAGTTCCATTAACGCGTTTGCTTTTTCTAAAGATCCCGTATCAATAGTTAGCATGCCACCAAAACCATATTCGGCATTCATCATGCTTTTAAAAATTTCGTGTGACGGATGTGATTTTAATCCAGGATATACTGTTTTTAATCCATCTTTTTCAAATTTATCAGCTAAAAACGCCGCATTTTTACTGTGTTGTTTCATGCGAATATGTAACGTTCTCATATTTTTTAAAATTGATGAAGATCGCAAAGAATCCATTGAAGAGCCCAATAGCATGCTCGCTCCGTCAATTACACTTTTTTGAGAGTTTATAAAATCCGAAGTACCGCAAACAACACCTCCCATGGTATCCGAAGAGCCATTAATAAATTTTGTTAAACTGTGTATTACCACATCGGCACCTAATTGCGCTGGCGAAATTGATAAAGGCGAAAATGTATTATCTACAACTAACATTAAATTGTGTTTTTTCGCTAAAGCGGATAATCCTTTAATATCTGCTACCTCTAATAGCGGATTACTAACAGATTCGCAATAAATCATTTTTGTGTTTTTGGTAATAGCGGCTTCTACAATTGCTAGTTTTGTAATGTCTACAAATGAAGTTTGTATGTTCATTCGTGGTGTAAAATTCTTTAAAAAAGCATACGTTCCTCCATAAATAGTTCTGCTAGATACTATATGGTCTCCGGCGCCACAAGCTTGTAAAATAGTAGCTGTAATTGCTCCCATACCCGATCCGCTAACATTAGCTGTTTCGGTACCTTCCATCGCAGCCAATGCTTCACCTAAATATAAATTTGAAGGTGAAGTATGACGTGAATACAGATAGCAGCCATCGGTATTTCCTTCAAAAGTATCAAACATTGTTTTTGCTTTTAAAAAGGTATATGTTGATGAATCTGAGATTGATGGATTTACACCTCCGAACTCTCCGAAATATTGTAAATCTTGAATGTTGTTTGCTGGTTTAAAATCCATAGTACAAGTTTTTAGTTGTTTTTAATACTGTAAAAAACTTATTTTTTTGATTATAAATCAATATTAATATTGTTTGGTAGATTTATTTTCTTTATTTTTTGTGTATTTTAGTTTTAAATTTTGATTTTTAAATAAATTAACCTTAAAAACTTGTAAAATTTTCGGATGAAATTAGATGCAACTGACAAAAAACTTTTAGAATTACTGCAAAAAGACAGTAAACAAACTACTAAACAGCTTTCTTTACACTTGTCTTTGTCGGTAACGGCAGTGTACGAGCGAATTAAAAAATTAGAAAGAGAGCGAATTATAACACAATATGTTGCGTTATTAGATAAGAATAAAGTTGAAAAATCGTTTTTGGTATTTTGTCATTTAAAATTAGAAAAACATACCAAGGAATATATTGTTGTTTTTGAGAAAGAAATTAATAAGTTACAAGAAGTTACGGAATGTTTTCATGTAAGTGGAGATTACGATTATATTTTAAAAATTTATGTAAAAGATATGGATGAATATCGCGATTTTATGGTAAATAAATTAACAGCTTTAAAACATATAGGAAGTACTTATAGTACTTTTACTATTGGAGAGGTTAAAAATTCGAATATGATTATTTTATAAAATTTCTTGTTGATTTTTGTAAAAAGTATCTGCTTGAAGTTTGATAAGATTACGTGCTATTTTTTGTTTGTAATTGTATAATTCCTCTTCTGTTTTTAAATCGGAATATATTTTGTTGTTGATTTCAATATCTGTTTTTAAAATAGCCTCTCGTTGATGCACTTGTTGTTGTATCCACGTTTTAATTTTAGATTCTTCATTTTCTAATTTAAAATCATACTCTCCTTTTGAACTGATAAGTTTAGAGAAAATAGGAGCAGTTTCAATAGCTAAAAATAATAAGAAAATAAAAAAAGATGGTAGCCAGGGTAAGGTGTTTAAAGCGTTTATACGTGCCATTAACCCGTCAAAATTATTAATAATTGGTTGTGTTTTTGTTTCGCTGTCTTTTTGTTGATGAATTAAATTAGCAATAGCAATTTCTTTAGACTTAATCTTATCGGCATTGTTGCTTTTTAATTCGCTAAGTTCTTTTAAAGCGGCATCGTGTTTTATTCGTTTTTCCTTGTAAACAGGGCCTTTCCCTAATTTTTTTGTGCCTTTTCTACCTTCAGCTTCGGCAATATAAGTTTCGTATAAATTATTTACGTCATTTTCTTTGGTAGAAATTTCAGATTTTAAATCGTTTATTTCAGCTTGAATTTTATCAATTTCAGGTGTAAATTGTTGTGCAATTTGTGTTTTATTATCTAACGTCATTTGATTTTTCTCTGTCAATAAAACTTGATTAATTTCTTTTTCAAATATTTTTAATTCTAAAGGTTTAGAAATTACAACGGCAATTATAAAAGCCAAAAGTAACCGCGGAACTACCTGTGCTATTTCTTGTT
Organism: Tenacibaculum insulae; assembly: GCF_964512435.1. GTDB lineage: Bacteria > Bacteroidota > Bacteroidia > Flavobacteriales > Flavobacteriaceae > Polaribacter > Polaribacter insulae_A. The sequence continues at coordinate 1,576,903 of NZ_OZ208512.1, forward strand.
TTTTAGACTCTCTTTTTTTGATGGTTGAAACAATAAACCTATCGAGATTAAAAATTAATAATCCCCATATTAATCCGAAGAAAATAGCGGTAAAAATGTTGTTAAAAACAGTAAAAAGAGCATAACTACAAGCAATGGTTGCCATTAATGCGGTAAAAAATACGGTAGCGCCAATACCTGCATATTTATTTTGTTCTCCATTAGCGCAGTCTTTAATTAATTTTAAATCTACTCCCGAACAAATAAGAAAAAATTGTTTTAACATAAAATAAGCTTATACCATAAGAACGATATTATTTAATAAATGTTACAAAAAAAGCCTCAATTAAGAGGCTTTTAACTTAAAATAAGATGATTTTCTTATTTTTTAGTAGTTATATAAATTGATCCTGAACCATCTTTGTTTTTTATAACTTTCATTTTATCAATTGTTTTTGGATCAAGTTTATTTAGTCCTTTTTTACTAATTTCTTTATTATTTAAATAATAGGTTACATTTTTTTTGGTTGTTTCGTATTTTAACTCAGAAATCTCCCTATTACTTAAGTTTTTTATTTTATCAATTTTAATTATTGGTTTTAACTCTTTTCCGTGTTCATCAACAGATTTTCCCCAACGATTATAATATTGTGTTTTACCGTCTTTCTTTACGTAATATATGGTTTGATTGTTTAGGTAAACCCAACCTTTTTTTTCTGTTTTATTTTTTATTGCTGGAGGTGGAGGCGGAATATTTGAAACTTCTCCTTTTTTTATTACCGGAGATGGAGGTGGTGGAATATTAGATTTTTCTCCTTTTCTTACAATTTTTGTAGACGTACGTTTTGGAGGTGGCGGTGGTAAAATGGTATCGTTATTAATAATACTCAACTTAAGAGCATTTACATTTTCTAACTTCAGCCTAATATCATCTATAACTTGTTCAGAAGCAATACTTTGTTTTGAGGATTTTCTTTTAACAGGCGCGTCTATGTATTTTTTCTTCGGAGTCTCTTTAATTGTTATCTCTTCAACTTTATATTGGTTTTTTAAGTAATTTAAAAAATCCTCTTTTCGTTTTTTATTCTGAACTTTAAAATATTTTTTAGTTGATAAACTAGCCTGATGTTTTTGCGGAAAACGTTTACTGCGTGCATTTTTATATACGAAACTAACAGAGTAGTTAGAAAAATCTGAGGCTTTGTAATTATTAAGAACCTCGTTTTTTACCACTTTTCCATCAATCCAAAGTGCATATTTTTTACTGTTTTTTAAACTTTCAATTAATTCTTTTGAAGGTGTTTTTTCTTTTGAATTTAGAGGAGGTGGTGGCGGTAATCTTCTTTTTTCTTCTTCATTTAATTCGTTGTATTTTTTCTTGACTTTTTTACCTTTTTCGTCTTTTATAACGATAAAGCCATTTCTGTGTACATACTTTTTGTAAAGTTCAGAATCATCAGTTTTTACACTGTTAAACGGAACATTTTCTACAATTGTCTCTACACTTTCCTGTGCTTCAACTCTTTCTGCAAACAGAAAAAATGCTCCTATTACTAATGGTAATACGGCTACTTTTTTAAGTAATATTACCGCTTTAGATGTTTGTTTTGTCATCATAATTATTCGTTTTTTTGTTACTAAATAGTGTAAGTTGCTTGCCAATGCATATTCGTTGCTCCAAGCTGAAGTATTGATTAGTAAATGTTGATATTTTGATACGTTTTTATGTTGCGTAACTACTTTTGTGTCGGCTAAAAATTCGTGATTTAATTGCACCGATTTTTTTAAGAAATAAAATATAGGATTGAACCAAAAAATTACTTTCAATAACTCTACAAACAATACATCAAAAGTGTGTTTTTGAGCAACATGGGTTAACTCATGTGTAAATAATTCTTGCTCTACTTCTTTAGATTCATAGGTAGCTTTGTTGATGAAAATATAGTTCCAAAAAGTGTGTGGTAAAATTTCATCAGCTATTAAAACGATGGTTGCATTTTGATGTTTGAATTTATCAGAAATACTAACTTTTTTATAAATAGCATATAAATTTTTAATGAACCTTACCAATAAAATAGCTGATATAACTACCGAAAAATAGATGGCATAATTCCAATAATTAATAGGAGTTTCTGTTGCTACAACTTCTTGAGTAAAAGTGATGTTCTCATCAGGTAATTGCGTAAAAACTGTAATTGGTTCTTGAATTACTTTGATGTAAATGGTGTATAATGGCGCTAAAAAAGAAACAAACACAGCGCTTAATAAATAAAAACGATTAAAACGGTGCATTTTTTCACGCTCTAAAACCAAATGATAAAAGGCTAAAAAAAGCGTTAAGCATAATGTAGATTTTATTAGATAAGTAATCATTATTGTTGTTCTTTAATTTGACTATCAATTATTTTTTTTAGGGCTTTTAATTCTTCGTTAGAAAGATTGGTTTCTTTGGTAAAGAATGAAGCAAACTGACTAGCTGAATCGTTAAAAAAGTTTTTTATCAATCCGTTTACGTGTTTTGAAAAATAATCCGTTTTTTTAACTAGCGGATAATATTCTCTTGATTTTCCGAATAGTTTGTAGCTTACAAAACCTTTGTCGGTCATTCTTTTTAATAAAGTGGCTACTGTTGTAGTTGCTGGTTTTGGTTCTGGAAAATCGGTTAGTAAATCTTTCATAAAAGCAGTTTCACGCTTCCATAAATATTGCATTACTTGTTCTTCGGTTTTTGATAATTGCATAGTGTATTTCTTTTTTGCTCTACAAACATAGAATAAATATTTTAATTCTACAAATGTAGAGTTTAAATATTGTATTGATTTTTATTTTAAAGTTGATGAGTTTGTTTGCGTTAAGGATTGAAACGGCATCCTTTTTTACAACTTGTATAAGTGAGTAGCGGGTTTGGGTTAAGTAGAAAATTTAATAAAAATGTAGTATAGTTGAAGTTTTGGTAAAAAAGATATAGTTGAAAGCCTGCCGTAATTATTTTCAAAATAATTACGGAACGCCCAAATTATTGATACAATTTTATTTCATGCTTTAATAAGATTACTCGAAGTGACAGTAACAAAAAAACCGCTCGATTTGAGCGGATTTAAATTATTTAGATAATTCGGTAAAATATTTATAAAAATGAGGAATTGTTTCAATTCCTTTCAAGTAATTCCAAACGCCAAAATGTTCGTTTGGTGAGTGAATTGCATCCGAATTTAAACCGAATCCCATTAAAATTGTTTTACTTTTTAACTCTTGCTCAAACAAAGCGACAATAGGAATACTTCCTCCACTACGTTGCGGAATTGGAGTTTTACCAAAAGTTGCTTGATACGCTTTACTTGCCGCTTGATAGGCAATATTATCGATAGGCGTTACATATCCTTGTCCACCATGATGCGGCGTTACTTTTACGGTTACTGATTTTGGAGCGATACTTTCAAAGTGATTTTTAAACAACTCTGTAATTTGTCTCCATTCTTGGTTTGGCACCAAACGCATCGAAATTTTTGCATATGCTTTACTAGCAATCACTGTTTTTGCACCTTCGCCTGTATAACCTCCCCAAATTCCGTTTACATCTAAAGTAGGACGAATAGAGTTGCGTTCGTTGGTTGTGTAGCCAGCTTCACCGTGTACATCGTCAATTTTTAAAGCATCTTTATATTCATCTAAAGAAAAAGGAGCTTTTGCCATTTCAGCTCTTTCTTCGGCAGATAATTCTTCTACATTATCATAAAAACCAGGAATGGTAATATGGTTGTTTTCGTCGTGTAACGAAGCAATCATTTTTGTTAAAATATTGATTGGATTTGCAACAGCTCCACCATATAAACCTGAGTGTAAATCTCTATTTGGCCCTGTAACTTCAACTTCAACATAACTTAAACCACGTAAACCTGTTGTGATTGATGGAATATCGTTTGCAATCATTCCGGTGTCAGAAATTAAAATTACATCGTTAGCTAATTTTTCTTTATTTCTTGGTACAAACCAAGCTAAACTTTCTGAGCCAACTTCCTCTTCACCTTCAATCATAAATTTTACATTACAAGGTAAGTTTCCTGTACTTGTCATGTATTCCATTGCTTTTACGTGCATGTACATTTGCCCTTTATCGTCACAAGCACCACGCGCAAAAATGGCTCCTTCAGGATGAATATCTGTTTTTTTAATTACAGGCTCAAAAGCAGGAGAATCCCATAATTCAATTGGGTCGGCAGGTTGTACATCGTAATGACCGTATACTAAAACTGTTGGTAAATTAGGATCGATAATTTTTTCTCCGTAAACTATCGGGTATCCTGGTGTTTCACAAATCTCAACTTTATCACAACCAGCTTTTTCTAAACTGTTTTTTACAGCATCGGCAGTGTTTAAAACATCTTTGCTAAAGGCAGGATCTGCACTTACAGAAGGGATTTTTAATAAATCGATTAACTCGTTTATAAATCTATCTTTATGTTGACTAATATATTCTTGAACGTTTTTCATCTATTGAAATTTAGTAAGCATCAAAAATAATAAAAATTTTGCGCTTGTTCTTTGTAGTTTATAAGTATTGTTTATATTTGCAGCCACAATTCAATATGTATGCGGGCGTGGTGGAATTGGTAGACACGCTAGACTTAGGATCTAGTGCCGCAAGGTGTGGGAGTTCGAGTCTCCCTGCCCGTACAGCGTTTAAAAAAAGCTTCTCATTTGCGAGAAGCTTTTTTATTGTTTTTTACCTAAAACTCCAGTTTTTATAACTGATAGAACTTTCTAATTTGTTTTCAATAGCATCAGGCAGCGCAGGAAAAAAATCGATTCCTGTTTTTTGTTCAATTTCATCAATAGAAACCACAAAATTATATAAAGGTTGTTTGCTTTCTTTATGCGGAAACAAAAAAGCGATTGCCTTTATTTCTGGTTGCGTATAGTCTAACAATATTTTATAAAATTCGTTAGGTACACTCACTTTTTCTTTACCGATGGTTTTTAAATTACTATTTAAAATTCCGCCAGTTACAACATATAAGCGATGGTGTTTTTTAGCCCAGTAGCGTGTTTTTTGTTCTAATTTATTCCAAAGACCAGCATTAAAATCGTGTTTTTGAGGCGAAATATTCGAAGTGTAAAAAGTTTCGTCATGCGCCGCTTTAGAATATCGTTTATCTGCCGCAGGACATAAATGACCTTTGTCGTATCCCGATTTTTTATAACTCCTCCAATTGGCAGATTTTGTTTTTACCTTCGGATCATTAATAAAATAAGGACGTTTAAAGTTGTTATAAACAATATCTTTTTTATCCAATACATACGCAACCCATTCTGCTTGCTCATGCGTTTCGTTATAGGATAATTGATAACCGTTGTGTTTTATAACAACTCCGGTTGTTGAAGTAGGTGAATAATTAAAATCATTAGTATTTTCAATTACAATATCCGCAGGAAAATCAATAGTATTTTCTTGAGGTTTTAAATAATAACCAACAATTAAAACAATAATTGCAATAACTAATTGTATTTTTTTAGCGTTGCTCATTAATTAAATACTTTTTTTATTTAAACCTTCTTTTATGTCACTCCGAATTTATTTCGGAATCTCATTTTAAGAGAAAATCAGTCATTTGTTATGAGAATCTGAAACAAGTTCAGATTGACGAATTCAATTTATTACAGATAGCGTAATTAACTTTTTAGCAGAATCTCCTTAAAATCATCCGTTTTTTCAACTTGATTAAATATTGTTTGAAATTTGGTTGGCGGAACAGAAAGTTTTCTTTTTACCAAATCTAACCAAGCTCCGTAAACAGTAATTATGGCTGATAATTTTCCTGCTTCGTTAAAAACCTCATGCTGAATTTTCCAACGTTCACCTTTACTTGATAATCCAATTATTTTCAGATTAACAGTAATGTCAGTACCCATATGAACTTCTCGTAAAAACTTCGTGTTTTCTTCAAATAAAATAGGACCAGTTTTTTCTTTTGAAAAATCCTGAATCGTAATATCATGCTCCTTAAAAAAACGCAATCGCACTTCGGCAGCATAATCATTATATGCCGTGTGTCGCATATGTATATTGGCATCAAAATCAGACCATCTTGTTTTAAAATCTACACTAAAACTCATTTGTATTTTTATTTTTTTGAAAAGCGAAGATACAACCTTTCATTTTTTGGGCGTTACCACAAGGGTCGGGCTTTTCGCACTCGCTTTTTGTTCGTGCCTCACAAAAGAGCTCAAACAAACGCTACAATCCCTAACGCGAGTGTATTTGCCAATTTTGGGTGTAAAATCAAATTAATTTTTTACATCTAAAGCATCACGAAGTATATTTCCTATCAACATAAAAGCCATCACCAAACTCATAATTGCCAAACCAGGAATTAATGCTAAAAACGGTTTTCCTAAAATAATATAGTTATAATGATTTTTAATCATGGCACCCCAAGACGGCGTAGGAGGTTGCGCACCGATTCCTAAAAAGCTCAAGCCACTTTCTATTAAAATTGCTGCTGCAAAATTAGCTGCAGATATTACAATTATAGGTGCCAAAATATTCGGTAAAATATGCTTAAAAATAATTCTAAAGTCAGAAAAACCTAACGCTTTTGCTGCTTCAACATATTGTTGCTGTTTGGTGGTAATTACCTGCCCGCGTACTACACGAGCAACTTCTACCCACATGGTTAATCCGACTGCGATAAATACTTGCCAAAAACCTTTTCCTAATGCTAAAGTGATGGCAATAACCAATAATAACGTAGGTATAGACCAGGTAATATTAATTGCCCACATAATAAAAGTATCGATTTTTCCACCAAAATAACCCGCGATTGCTCCAATCGGAATTCCGATTAAAAGCGAAATAAACACAGCTATAAATCCGATAAAAAATGAAATTCTGGCTCCAATTAATAACCTACTTAATAAATCGCGACCGTATTTATCGGTTCCAAACCAAAAAGTTTTTTGTTGAATATAGTTTTCAGGTTGGTTTTTAAATAAAGATAACGGATATGTTTTTAGTAATCCATCAGAATATTTTAAAACTTCTAATTGGTTATTTATTAGCTTGTAGGATTTTATAGGTATTTCGGTAGGCGAATTTTGTTTTCCATCCATAAAAACAGCAAACAAAGATTGTTCTTTTTTTGATTTAGGTGGAATACTAAGCATCATCACAGAAAATCCTGGAGATTTAGAATGAATTTCTAAATGCATCTGATTGGCAGCATTACTATTGTCTGGAGCTAAAACATAGCAAAAAACGGCGATAAATCCGCAGAAAATAATATACCAAAAACTAAGCATTCCTATTTTACTCTGCTTAAATTTTTGAACGGCAATTTGCCAAAGAGAATTAGAAGTATTCATGTGTCGAAAGTACAAATAATGGAATTGAATTTACTTTTAAAATACTGTTTTTTTGTTTTGTAAAACAAAAACGATCATTAATAATAACTTTAAAAATGTGTATGTTTGCAGCACAAAACAAACAACAAATAAAAAGATGAAAGCATATATTTTTCCAGGTCAAGGAGCACAATTTACAGGAATGGGATTAGATTTATATGAAAAATCACCATTAGCTCAAGAACTTTTTGAAAAAGCAAATGAAATATTAGGTTTTAGTATTACTGATATTATGTTTGAAGGAACTGCAGAAGCCTTAAAGCAAACAAAAGTAACGCAGCCAGCAATATTTTTACATTCTGTAATTTTAGCAAAAGTATTAGGCGATGATTTTAAACCAGAAATGGTTGCAGGACATTCGTTAGGAGAATTATCTGCCTTAGTGGCTAACGGAGTATTGTCTTTTGAAGACGGATTAACATTGGTTTCTAAAAGAGCTTTAGCAATGCAAAAAGCTTGTGAAATTGCACCATCAACTATGGCAGCAGTTTTAGGTTTAGAAGATAAAATAGTTGAAGATACTTGTGCTGAAATTAACGGTGTTGTAGTTGCGGCAAATTATAATTGTCCTGGGCAATTGGTTATTTCTGGAGAAGTTGAAGCAATTGAAAAAGCATGTGAAGTTTTAACAGAAAAAGGAGCAAGAAGAGCATTGGTTTTACCAGTTGGAGGCGCGTTTCATTCGCCAATGATGGAGCCTGCTCGCGAAGAGTTAGCTAAAGCAATAGAGGAAACTACATTTAGTGAGCCTACCTGCCCAGTATATCAAAATGTAGTTGCAAAAGCGGTTACAAATCCTGATGAAATTAAAGAAAATTTAATAGCACAATTAACAGCGCCTGTAAAATGGACACAATGTGTACAGGCAATGATTGCTGATGGAGGAACTGAGTTTGTTGAAGTTGGACCAGGTAAAGTTTTACAAGGTTTAATGCGTAAAATTGACAGAAGTGTTACTGCAAGCGGTGCTAGTATTGATGCTTAAAAATATAGATTTTAAATAAAAAAAAGCGAACTCAATTTGAGTTCGCTTTTTTTTGTTTTAGCTTTTAATGTTTAAAAGCGGATATATTTTATCTTCTTTAGGTGCTAAAAGAATCATATAAAATAACAGAATTACTCCGAAAAGAAGAAAATCTGATTTAAAAAATAAAATGATAAAACAAGCCGCTTCTAATATTGCCCATTTATAAATTGAAGCAGTTTGATAAATAGCAAACTTTTCATCATCAGTATTAACTTTGTTAATTCCTTTTAACGTGTTTTTAAAAACAAAGTTGCTTAATACATAAGCTACCGCAGGAATAAAAGAATAAACCAATGAAGCTTCATCAATTTCTAAATTTAAAATGTTTTTAAAATCACCCATTAAAAAATAAGCAAAAGTTACTCCGGCAATCAATGCTAGGTGGATTATCTTAAGCGTTTTTATTTTTTGATTCATACCTTTTAATTATTGAATAAAATCATTAATTGTTTTGGCAATAAAAGCTAATTGTTCTTCTTCTAATTCGGTATGCATTGGCAATGAAATTACTTCATTAATAAGTTGATTGGTAATTGTAAAATCAGCCTCATTATAACGTTCGTCTTTATAAGCTTTTTGGGCATGTAATGGAACTGGATAATAAATTGCATTCGGAATATTATTGTCTAACAAATGTTGATGTAATTCGTCTCTTTTACCGTTGGTAATTCTTAAAGTATATTGATGAAAAACATGGGTAGAAAAAACACTAATTGCTGGCGTAATAATATTAGAATTGGTAGCAAAAGCTTCTGTGTAATACATTGCAGCCTCTCTACGAGCATCACAAAAACTATCTAATAAAGGTAATTTTATTTGTAAAACAGCGGCTTGTAAACTGTCTAAACGAGAATTTACACCAACTACATCGTGGTAGTAGCGTTTGTACATTCCGTGATTTACAATACCTCTAATTGTATGTGCTAAATCATCATCATTAGTAAATATTGCGCCACCATCACCATAACATCCTAAGTTTTTTGATGGAAAAAAAGATGTTGTACCTACGTTACCAATCGTTCCAGATTTTTTTGTTGTTCCGTCAGAAAATGTGTAATCGGCACCAATTGCTTGCGCGTTGTCTTCAATAACAAATAAGTTATGTTCTTTTGCAACTTGCATTACTGCTTCCATATTGGCACATTGGCCAAATAAATGTACAGGAACAATGGCTTTCGTTTTTGGTGTAATCGCCTTTTTTAAGGCTTCAATATCAATATTAAAGGTGTCTGGTTCAACATCAACCAAAACAGGAGTTAACTTTAATAAAGCAATAACTTCTACAGTTGCAGCAAAAGTAAAATCAGCAGTAATAACTTCATCTCCTTGCTCTAAACCTAATCCCATCATTGCAATTTGCAATGCATCGGTACCATTGGCACACGGAATTACGTGTTTAACATCTAAATATTTTTCTAAATCGCTTCCAAAGCCTTTTACTTCAGGGCCACCAATATAGTAGGCGGTATCTAAAACGTTTTCAAAAGCTTTATTTACTTGAGGTTTTATTTTTGCATATTGACCTTGCAGGTCAACCATTTGAATTTTTTTCATCTCTTTTAAAATGTTTTTTAATGGCTTAATCTCTTTATATCAGGTGTTGTGTTGTTCTTAGTATAAAACAAAAGTAATTACAATTCCTAAACAAGTGTTGTACGATTGTTGTACAATTATGAGTGTAAAGATAATATATAGAGTTGTAACAAAAAATGATAGTATAGGCTTTTTAAAAGTTCGAGTTACTCAAAATAAAAAAGCAATAATAAAAAGTCTTGGAATTAATTATATAGGTTGTTGTATGGCGTTACTTATTCGATTCTTAAATTCAATTTTATCATCAATATATATCGCTAAATTTTTAAATTCTCGTTTTATGCCGTAAAGCCCAATCAAGGTGTTTTTTCTTTTTAAACGAATAATAACATTGTGACTTTCTAGTTCTCCTAAAAAAGATAGTTTACGAGTTTCATTATTTATTTCAATGTCTTTTGATGAAATCTCAATTACGTCAATATCTTTTAAATCAACTATTGTTTCAGTCATAATTCCATATCGAAGATAAAGTTTGTTACTATCGATTAATATGGGTCTTTTATACATGGATTTTAAAAATCCAAATATTTGAATTCCAGAGTAAATACTTAAAAAAGTTAAAATCCAAGCTGCAAGATTGCTCCATTTTGCGAGTAGTGTATGTAAAACAAGTGTTTCGACAGCGACAATCAGTATAATTGCAATTAGTAAAGTTATTGTTCCGCTATCCTTGTGGTATGAGAATTCGTTTTCTTTTAGTTCTCTTTTTTTCCAGTAGATGAAGCCATAATAAAAAACAGCAATTTCTGTAACAACAGGAATTACAACACTTTTTGGAAGTATTTCGTAGCAAGTGCTTTTTAGTGTTGTGAAAAAATCAAAAGAGCTTTCTTGTTTTTGTTTGTAAGATTTAACAGCTTTTTTAATATTATAAATTACATATGATAAAATTAAGAGCTCAATTATTGGAAGAATCCAAGTCTTAAAAAGGTTTAGGTATTGTTGATTTTCAGAAGGAAGGATTATGGAACAAAGAATTGTACAAAGAATTAACAACGGAACAATGGTTGTTTTCGGAATATCAGTTTTTCTTATAAGTAAAAAGTAAATAAAAGGGATTGTTAATATAAAATCAAATGTAATTCCGATAGCTATATTTTCAGAATTGAGAAGAAACAAATGTGTTTTAGTAATGAATACCATTAATAAAATAATCACCATTGGAATTCCAAATATTATCAAATTTTTATAAAAAGAGACAGTTTTGTTCATTTACTTATTTAGTTTCTAGTTTTTGATAAAAACCAATGTTAATTGCCGATAGTAGAATATAGAGCGTTATTTTTTATAGTTATATAACTAAATTGTTGAGGTTAAATATACTTTAATAAATTTATTAAAGCATATTTAATTTTCAAGTAGTATGGTAAAATTAAATAAGCAATAAATATAGTGCGTTTTATGGTTTTGTAAAGTTTATATTTTTTCTTTAACAGCTTTTTTCCAAAAATAAATACCAAAAGCAAAAGTCACAATAGCAAACATAATTCCGTTTTCGCCAAGCCAATTTTCAGTTCCTTCAACTTTCATTGTTAAAGGAGGAAAAACTTTTTGTATGTACACATTACTTACTGCATGAAATATTACCGCTGGCCATAAGCTTTTAGATTTAAATGTGTAGTAAGTCATAATAAACGACATTGAGATAATAACAACAAAAAAGGTAGTTAATTCCAAAGCTACATTTTGTCCGTAATAAACTATCAAAGGCCAATGCCAAGAGGCCCAAATTATTCCACTAAAAACCGAAACACCAGTAAAAGACATCACTTTTTTTAATTCGTAGATAAAGAAACCTCTCCAGCCAATTTCTTCACCTAAAGTTGTTGCCGATGCTCTTATCACTTCAACCGTTCCTAATAAAATTACAGCTATAATTATTGAAGATGTTGTATTTAATGTTCCTATTCCAACCAATCCAAGTTCTTTAACCCAATCAGAAATTACTTTCTCGTTAGCTAAATTTCCAAGGCCAAAAATCCAGATTAATAAATATGTTGTTAAACCATATAATGCAGGAATAAAATAAGAAAATCGAATGTATTTCCAATTTCCCCAGTTCCATCTTAATGATGAAATAGGCCGACCTTTTATTTTTAATGTGATTATTGCAGCTACTGCGGGGCACCACATTAATCCGCCAATATATATTCGTGAAGGATATAAATTAACAATTGCATAATGAAATAGAGAGCTTAAAATTGTAACCATAACGAGGAAAATAAAAATTGTATTCCACGTTTTTTTTCGTTCTGTCAAGTTTTCTAACATTTGTACCTTTTTATTGGTTAGTAAATGAAAGACGAAGGGTTAGTTGTTTTGTTACTTATTTTTTATAAAGTATTTATTGATGTGTAAAAATTTAAGGATATTTAAATTAAAAAATGCGCCCTTTACTTGTGTTAACGTTGATTTTATTAACTAATTAAAATTTTTAGTTGGTGTTTTTTTGCGTTTATAAATACAAATTATATTTCTGTTATCTTTGAGCAAAATCAAGAAGAAATGAAACTGTTTAAAAAGCTATTTAAAATAATTATTGCTATACTGTTACTCTTAATTGCAGGTGTTTGGATTTTTACTAGAACATTACACCCAACTTATAATGGTGAGTTAGAGCTCGCTGCAATTTCAGATAAAGTTACCGTGCATTATGATGCGGTTGGCGTACCACATATTAATGCGAAAAATCAGCAAGACGCTTACGTTGCCCTAGGATATGTGCATGCGCAGGATAGGTTGTGGCAAATGGAATTAATCAGAAGGATTGCAGCAGGAAGATTGGCTGAGGTTTTTGGTGATGATTTGGTGCGTACAGATAAATTTTTCTCTGGATTAGGAATTGAAGAAGCGGCTGTAAAAACAATTCATGGTTTAGATAGAAAATCCGAAGCGTATAAATTAACAGAGGCTTATTTAAAAGGAATTAATCAGTTTATAGAAGAAGGAACCACTCCGTTAGAATTTTATTTAGTAGGACTTGAAAAGGAAAAATATACCATTAAAGATGTGTATAATGTTTTCGGATACATGGCATTTAGTTTTGCGGTAGCGCATAAAACAGATCCATTGTTAACAGAAGTGAAAGAGAAATTAGGAGATGCTTATTTTAACGAATTAAATGGCGCAAATTTTAAGAATCTTACATTGATAAAGAATGAAAAAAATCCTGAAATAAAAGCAGGGTTTGCGCAGGCAATGAATACACTGTTAGATAAGTTACCAATTTCGCCTTTTATAGGAAGTAATTCTTGGGTTTTAGGGCCTGAAAAAACTAAAAACGGAAAAGTAATTTTTGCAAACGATCCGCATATCGGATTTTCGCAACCTTCAGTTTGGTATCAATCGCATATTAAAACACCAGATTACGAAATTTATGGTTTTAATTTAGCTTTAACACCTTTTCCGCTTTTAGGGCATAATCGAAATTATGCATACGGATTAACAATGTTTGAAAATGATGATGTTGATTTTTATTACGAACAAAATAACCCAAATAATCCATCAGAATATAAAACTAAAACAGGTTATCAGAAATATAAATTAATAGATAAAACGATTAAAATAAAAGGTGGTGTAGATACAATATATCAAATAAAAGTAAGTAAGCACGGACCTGTAATGAATGATTTAATTGATTTTATTGATGATGAGCGACCAATTGCAATGCAGTGGATTTATACCAAATTAAAGAATCAATTATTAGAGGTTTCTTACCAAATGTCGCATGCAAAATCGTTGTCAGAATTTAAAACTGGGGCGAGTAAATTACATGCACCTGGATTAAATATTATGTATGGCGATGCTAAAAATAATATTGCTTGGTTTGCTTCGGGAAAACTGTATAAATATCGCGATAGCTTGCATACAAAGTTGATTTTAAACGGTGCTTCTGGTGATGATGAAATTAAAGAATGGATTAATTTTGAGGAAAATCCGCAAGCAATAAACCCGAGTTGGAACTATGTGTATTCAGCAAATAATCAGCCAGATTCTATTGCAGGAATGTTGTATCCTGGGTATTATTTATCAGAAGATAGAGCAAAAAGAATTGTTGATTTATTAGCACCTAAAAACGATTGGACTAAAGAAGATGTTGCTACCATGATATACGATGTAACTTCGCCAACTGCTCCTGAAATAGCAATGCATTTAACAAGAAATGTAAAAAGAATTCAGCTTACAGCTAGTGAAAAAAAGGCATTTCATCTTTTAAAAAATTGGAAAGGATATTATGGTAAAAATGAAATAGGTCCTGTAATTTATAACCGATTTATTTACGAATTTCAAAAAAACACGTTTCAAGACGAAATGGGTAAAGCATACAATCAATTTGCAAATACGCCTTTAATTGAAAAGGTTTTACCTGTACAAGCTAAAAGAGAAAATTCTGTTTGGTGGGATGATGTTACAACGAAAAATAAAGTAGAAACGAAAGAAATGATTATAACGAAATCGTTTCAAAACGCGATTGTTTTTTTACAAAATCAGTTAGGTGAAAATGTTGAAGATTGGAAATGGAATAGAGTTGCTTCGGTAGAATATGAGCATCCAATTGGGAAAGCAGGCGGATTGTTACGTAAGTTTTTTAACGTTGGTCCTTTTAAAACAAATGGAGGAGACCAGGTGATTAATAATCAAATTTACAATATTGATAGTACTGGAGTTTATAAAATTACTGCGGGTCCATCAACCAGAAGAATTGTTGATTTTTCGGATGTAGAAAATAGTATTGCAATTTTACCAACCGGACAATCGGGTAATGTTTTTAGCGATCATTATAAAGATCAAGCGCAAAAATATGTGGACGGTAAGTTTGTGAAAATGAAAATTAATCAAGCTGAAATTGAAAAAAGTGAAAACGTATTAATTTTTTATCCTAAAGATTAAATTGTTGATTTTATAAGGTTATACAAAAAATATTTTAACCAAAAATGCTTTTACATATATGTGTAGAAGCATTTTTTTTGTTTTTAAAAATATAGAGATTACTGATATTTAGCCTATTACGTTTTGTTGATAACATTTTTAATAACTCTTTTTATTTGACTTTAGATGTTTTAAAAACCTTTATATTTTTATAAAATAATTTAAGACCTTTTAATCTTTATTTAAAATGTATTGCCATAATTTTCAAATTGTACTACAGGAAGTTCCGGGAGAAATCAGTTTATGTTTTTCTATTTCTGGATGTTCACTTCGTTGTGAAGGTTGTCATTCGCCTTTTTTATGGAAAGAAGGAAGCGGAACATTTTTATCAGAAATAAATTTTGAAAAATATTTAGAGCAATACCAAAAATTTGCGACTTGTGTTTTGTTTATGGGAGGAGAATGGCATGAAAAAACACTTGTTAAATTTTTAAAAATTGCCAAAGCAAAAACATATAAAACGTGTTTATATACAGGCGAAAAACAGGTTTCGAAAACGATTTTAAATGAACTCACTTGGATAAAAACAGGTAAGTGGAAAAAAGCTTTAGGAGGATTAGAGAGTTTAAAAACCAATCAAAAATTTATAGAAATAGCAACAAACACTAATTTAAATCATTTATTCATTAAAAAATAACGCTCATGATACGACTTACCGATACTCAAGTACAACAAAAAATGAACTTTATAGATGCGTACATAAACTCATCTAATGCAGCAGATGGCTCAAAAGTTGATGCCAATGCCAACGTAACTTCCAAAAATATAGCAACGATGGAAGCTGAGTTAAATAAAGACATCAATATTCAGGTAAACAGGTCGTTGGTAAAGCGAAAAATAGCATCGCTTTTTGGAGAAAAAATGGCAAATGAATACATTCGTCAAATTGAAGAACATGAAATTTATGTGCATGATGAAACTTCGTTAAAACCTTATTGTGTTTCTATAAGTATGTATCCTTTTTTGTTTGATGGATTAACAAAATTAGGTGGCGAAAGCAGAGCGCCAAAACACTTAGAAAGCTTTTGTGGCGAGTTTGTAAACCTTGTTTTTGCAGTAAGTTCTCAGTTTGCAGGGGCTTTAGCAACGGTAGAGTTTTTAATGTATTTCGATTATTTTGCTTCGCAAGATTATGGGAATTCGTATTTGCAAACCGCAGAAAAAACCATTGAAAATCACTTGCAACACGTTGTGTATGCTGTAAATCAGCCAGCTGCAGCAAGAGGGTATCAATCGGTATTTTGGAACATTTCCTTATACGATGAAAATTATTTTAACAGCATGTTTGGCAGTTTTGTTTTTCCTGATGGAACAAAACCAACTTGGGAAAGCGTTAAGAGGTTACAGAATTTTTTCATGAAATGGTTTAACAAAGAACGTAATAAAGCAATTTTAACTTTTCCGGTAGTAACTGCAGCAATGCTTGTTAAAGACGGCAAACCGTTAGATACTGAATTTACAAATATGTGTGCAGAAGAGTTGAGTGAAGGAAATTCATTTTTTATTTATCAATCAGAAAATGCAGATAGTTTGGCTTCGTGTTGCAGATTGCGAAACGAAATTAGCGACAATACTTTTAGTTATTCTTTAGGTGCTGGTGGTGTTGCAACGGGTTCTATCAACGTGATCACTTTAAACATGAATAGATTGGTGCAAAAGGGCGCTAATATTGTAGAAGAGGTTCGTAAAATTCATAAATACCAAGTAGCATACAGGGCGTTAATTAATGAATATGAAGCAGCAGGATTATTACCAGTTTATAAAGCCGGATTTATTTCGTTAGATAAACAGTTTTTAACAATTGGTATTAATGGCATGGTAGAAGCTGCTGAAAGTAAGGGAATTGTAGCGTCTAATAACAGTGAGTATAAGGCTTTTGTAAATAGTCATTTAAAAGCAATTTATGATGAAAATAAATTGGCAAAGAAAGAATATGGATATCTGTTTAATACAGAGTTTGTTCCTGCGGAAAACTTGGGTGTTAAAAATGCTAAATGGGATAGGAAAGATGGATTAATAGTAACGAGAGATTGTTATAATTCGTATTTCTACGAGGTAGAAAGTGACGCAACAAACACTTTAGATAAAATAATTTTACATGGAAAAGAGCTCATAAAATATCTCGATGGAGGCTCTGCATTGCATCTTAATTTAGAAGAAACGCCAAATAAAGAAGGGTTTGTAAAATTAATACATGCAACAGCAGCATCGGGGTGTAATTATTTTTGTTTTAATATCAGAATTACTATTTGTAACCATTGTGAACATATTGATAAACAAACAGTTTATAGTTGTAAATCTTGTGGTTCTGCGGATGTAGATCATGCAACACGAGTAATCGGATATTTAAAAAGAGTGTCGAGTTTTAGTTCTGGTAGACAAAAAGAGCATCAATTAAGGCATTATCATCTAAAGAAAAACACTTCAAAATTAAACGAAAAAGAGTTATTCGTTATTTAAAGATCAAGAAATAATATTTTTTTCATTGCATGATATATGTCATATGATGAATTTACGATGAACAATAAATTTACCATCGATTTTGATGTTTTAAAAAAATGCAGAAAAAAACAAAAAGGAATATTTTAATAATTACACTATTGATGCTAATTTTTAGCAGCTATAATTTTTTTGTTTACACATCTAAATCAGCTGTAACACCTTATAAATTATCAGAAAAAGCCATGAAAGGACAATTGTTGTGGCAAGACAATAATTGTTGGTCTTGTCATCAAATTTATGGCTTGGGCGGTTATTTAGGTCCAGATTTAACAAACGTGTATTCCAACGAAAATAAAGGAGCCAATTATATAAAAGCATTTTTAAATAGTGGTGTGAAATCCATGCCGAAATTTAGTTTTTCGGAAGAAGAAAAAGAAGCGCTTGTTTCTTTTTTTAAAGCGATTGATGGTACAGGCTATTTTCCGAATTACGAAGCCGAATTTAAACCAAATGGTTGGGTAGAATTAAAATATAAAGATGAAAAATAAAACCGCACTGTATTTTTTAATATTGTCGCTTTCGGCATTGTTACTTGGCATTTTATTTGGCCTGTTAGCATCGCTTCAATACATTTTTCCTGAAATGTTAAAAGAAATTATTCCGTTTAGTAAAATGCGCCCTTTTCATGTTTCTACGGTTATTTCTTGGATTATTTTAAGTGTTACTGGCGGCGTTTATTACTATTTAACTGAAGTAGAAAAACTGCCATTATTTTCGTTTAAATTACAAAAAACGCACTTTTATATTTTCTTGTTATCGGGAGTCGGAATTTATATTTCGTTTATAACAGGAAATATGAATGGTAGAGAATACTTGGCTTTTACGCCATTTTTAACCATCCCAATTTTAATTGGATGGATTTTATTTGGTGTTAATTATTACAAAACATTAATAAAAAAAGTTAAGAATTGGCCAGTTTATTATTGGATGTGGGGAACCGGAATTGTATTTATGATTTATCATTTATGTGAATCGCATTTTTGGTTGATTCCTAGTTTTAGAGAATATTTTATCAAAGATATTTCTGTACAATGGAAATCGTACGGATCTTTTGTGGGATCGTGGAATATGTTGGTGTACGGAACGGCAATTTATGTGATGTCAAAAATAAAGTCGGATGAAGCTTCTACACGAGGAAAAAAAGTGTTTTTCTTTTATTTTTTAGGACTAACAAATTTAATGTTTGGTTGGGCGCATCACACTTACATTATTCCTACCCAACCATGGATTCGTTATGTTGCATACGGAATTAGCATGACCGAATGGGTGGTTTTAGCAAACATTATTTACGTTTGGAAAAAATCGTTAAATACTTCTCAAAAAGAAGGAAATATAATGGCGTACAAGTTTTTAGTTGCGGCAGATTTTTGGGTGTTTTTAAATATTATTTTGGCGCTGCTTTTTTCTATTCCGGCAATTAACTTTTTTACACACGGAACGCATATTACTGTGGCGCATTCTATGGGAACAACCATCGGAATTAATACCACAATTTTGTTAGCATCCCTCTTTTTTATCGCACAAAAAACAATACCAACTTTTAAAATAGATACCCTTTTTGTAAAACGAAATTATTATTTATTTCAAGGCTCTTTACTGCTGTTTTTCTGCACACTATTATATGCCGGAGCAATACGAAGCCATTGGATGTATTTTACAAAAGAGGTCCATTTTTCTGAAATGCAAGACGGTTTGTATGGTACATATATTGCATTTTTTCTGTTTGGTGTGTGTTTAGTAATTTCAATTATATCCATCGCACTAATTTTATTAAAAGCCTTTATCAAGGCATTGAAAAGTTGAAAAAATGAACTCATTTTTACCTGTTGTAAATAAATTACCCGAAGGGCATCCTGTAAAAGTATATTACGAGGAAAGCGCCTTAATTCAAGATATTTTAATGGAACTTTATGACGCAGATTGCGTGGTAGATTTTCAAAAGTATTACAATATTTTTAATCAATTAACAACTATTGAAAAACGTTTTGTTAGAAAAGAAAATCAATTATTTCCTTATTTAGAAAAACATGATTGGAATGGTCCAAGTCAAGGAATGTGGTCTTTTCATGATAATTTAAGAGATCAAATACGATTGTTAAATGGTTATAATGAAGAAAAAAACACTCAAAAAATTACAGAAAATATTCCGTATTTAATTGAAGGAATTAAACGTTTATTAAGTGTAGAAGATGTACGATTGTTTCCTACAGCAATGGAATTATTAACCGAAGATGAGTGGAAAGAATTTTACGAAGGCGATGAAGAAGTTGGTTGGATGTTAGCGAACAAGCCAACAGAATATCCTACGCCAGAAAAACAAGAATATGTGCATCCGAGTGAAGATTTTTCGAATCGAAAATTATCCTTTTCAACCGAAAACACTTTTCATTATGATGAAGGATATATGACGCCAGAACAAGTTAATTTATTACTGCGTTTTTTACCTGTAGATATTACTTATGTAGATGAAAACGACAAGGTAATTTTTTATAACAGAGGTGATGATCGTGTTTTTTCTAGATCAAAAGGAATTATTGGTCGTGAAGTTCGATTTTGTCATCCGCCAAAAAGTGTTGGAACAGTTTTACGAATTGTAGACGAATTTAGAGCCGGAACTAAAGATGTAGCTGAGTTTTGGTTCAACTTTAAAGGACGCGTAATTCACATCCGATATTTTGCAATTCGCGATAAGGAAAAGAATTATAAAGGCGTAATAGAAATGTCGCAAGATGTTACCGAAATTCAAAAATTAGAAGGACAAAAACGCCTATTAGATTGGGATTAAAATATAAATATATATAAAATGAAACACACACATTCATTCCATATTCCTGTAATGGGAATAGGTTTTACGTTAGATACGCCATTAAAAGTTGCTAAATACGGTATCGATTCTGTAGTTTCTTTGGTTGATGATATTTTATTAGAGAAATTACGAAAAATGTACAGCGAAAAATTCGAAATTCCGTACAAAGAAATTACTGATAAAATAGATGATTTTAGAGCAAAGAGAATTACGTCGTATTTAGATTTGATTAGCGATTTGGCTAGCGAAAAATTTGAAGCATTAAAAAATAGCGCAATAGAAAAAAACGAAGAGTTTAAGGCGTACATAAATTTGCTTCCAGAACAATCAAAAATTAAATCAGAATATCAAGATTTGGTTCAAAAAGGATTTCAATTTGAAGAGGTAAAACGTTGGGCAACTCAAAATTTAACAATGGGTAATATTGATGTAAATATTATGACCAAAGTTGATAAAGAGAACTACGTTAAAAAAGAAAAACAGCCAACAAAATATAACGATGCACACGCGGCATTAAGAGGTTTTGCCAATAGTAAATTAAGCTCTTCTGTAGTGCTTTCTGCTGGAATGAATCCGAGGTTATATACCTATATGGCAGAGTTTGATGATTTTTATCCAGATGAAAAAGGATTCTTAAAAAAGAAAATTATTTTAAAAGTAAGTGATTATCGTTCGGCAATTATCCAAGGAAAATTTTTAGCAAAAAAAGGATTATGGGTTTCAGAATATCGTATTGAATCTGGATTAAATTGTGGTGGTCACGCTTTTGCAACCGATGGTTATCTTTTAGGACCTGTTTTGGCGGAGTTTAACGAAAAAAGAACAGCGTTAAAAACGTCGGTTTTACAACTGTTGTACAAAGAGCTTGAAAATCAAAATAGAGTGGTTCCTAAAAACGATTTAAATATCGAAATAACGGCGCAAGGTGGCGTTGGTACAAAAGAGGAACATGCTTTTTTAATGGAGCAATATAATTTAGATTCTGTTGGTTGGGGAACACCTTTTTTATTGGTACCAGAAGCAACAACGGTAGATAAAAAAACATTAGAAAAACTAACAAAAGCAAAAGAAGAGGATTTGTATTTAAGTGATATTTCGCCACTCGGAATTCCGTTTAATAATTTAAAAGAAAATACAAAAGATTTAGAAAAGCAGCAGTTAATTAATAAAGGAAGACCAGGAAGTTCTTGTCCTAAAAAGTTTGTGGCTTTAAATAAAGAATTTAAAGAAACGGGAATTTGTACGGCTTCTAGAGAATATCAATATTTAAAGATAAAAGAGCTCGAAAAAGAAGGGTTTTCTGAAGAGGTTTATCAATCAAAATATAATAAAATTATCGAAAAATCTTGTACCTGTGTTGGTTTAGGAACTTCTACTTTATTGGCGTACGATTTAGATACTAAGGTAGAAGGAGATGGAGTTTCGATCTGTCCAGGTCCCAATATGGCATATTATTCTAAAGTGATGAGTTTAAAAAATATGGTAAATCATATTTATGGACGAGAGAATATGATTTCGAGAACAGATAGACCCAATTTATTTGTAAAAGAGCTAGAAATGTATGTAGATTATTTGAAGAACAAATTTGAAGAAGCTAAAATTTCTATCACAAAAAAAGAAGAGAAGTATTTAAAAACGTTTACAAATAATTTAACAGAAGGTGTTGCGTATTATCAACAGTTATTTACGGGTTTTAAAAACGAATTTAAAGAAGTAAAAACAGTTGTTTTAAAAGAGTTGGAACTGCAAGCAGATGTGTTAGGTAAATTAGAAAAGGAGTTAGAAAAGCTAAGCTTATCGGTTGTTAAAAGTTAAAAAAAGAACTTAAATGGATTTAAAAGAGAAGATAAATCAATTAAAAAAAGATAAAAATGCAATTATTTTAGCGCATTATTATCAGGTTCCAGAAATACAAGAAGTTGCCGATTATGTGGGCGATAGTTTAGGATTGTCGCAAAAAGCAGCAGAAACAAATGCAGAGATAATTGTTTTTGCTGGAGTGCATTTTATGGCTGAAACGGCTAAAATATTAAGTCCAGAAAAAATGGTTGTTTTGCCAGATTTAGAGGCTGGTTGTTCTTTAGCAGATTCTTGTCCGCCAGAAGAATTTAAAAAGTTTACCAACAAACATCCTAATCATACTGTAATTACTTATGTAAATTGTTCTGCCGAGATAAAAGCACTTAGCGATATTGTTTGTACTTCGTCAAATGCATTAAAAATAGTAGCATCTGTACCTAAAGAAAAACCAATAATTTTTGCTCCGGATAGAAATTTAGGTAGATATATTAATGAAAAGTCGGGAAGAGATATGTTGCTTTGGGACGGAAGTTGTATTGTGCATGAAGCTTTTTCAATAGATAAATTAATAGAATTGCATAAAAAATATCCAGATTATAAAATTATTGCGCATCCAGAATCTGAAGAACATATGTTAAAAACAGCCACTTATATAGGTTCTACTGCCGGAATGATTGCTTATGTGAAAAAACATGCTGATCAAAAATTTATTGTAGCAACAGAAGCAGGAATTTTACATAAAATGCAACAAGAAGTTCCGAATACCGAATTAATTCCTGCGCCAGCAAAAGAAGATAATACTTGCGCTTGTAGCGAATGTGGTTTTATGAAAGTAAACACATTGCAAAAATTATATGATTGTTTACTTAATGAATCTCCAAAAATTGAAGTTGAAGAAAATGTTAGGAAAAAAGCATTATTGCCAATAACTAAAATGCTAGAATTATCGTAAAAAAGATGTTAAAAACGGATTATTTAGTAATTGGTTCTGGTATTGCAGGATTGACTTTTTCGGTGAAAATTGCTGAAAAATTTCCTGAAAAATCAATAACAATTATTACAAAAACTACCGAAGAAGAGTCGAATACAAAATACGCTCAAGGCGGAGTTGCTGTTGTTTTAAATGATGAAAAAGATTCGTTTAAAAAACATATTAAAGATACTTTAATTGCGGGCGATGGATTGTGCGATGAAAAAATCGTAGAAATGGTGGTAACAGAAGGCCCAAAACGATTACAGGAATTAATAAATTGGGGCGCAAATTTTGATATCGATAAAAAGGGAAATTTCGATTTAGGGAAAGAAGGTGGGCATTCGGAATATAGGGTTGTGCATCACAAAGATATTACAGGATTTGAGATAGAGAAATCGTTGTTAAAAAGAGCGCACCAGTTGCCTAATATTACAATTTTAGCGCATCATTTTGCGGTAGATTTAATTACAAATCATCAATTGGTAAAAATTAAATCAGCAAAAAATAGCTGTTACGGTGCTTATGTTTTAAATCAAAAAAACGGCGCTATTTTTACTTTACAGGCTAAAAACACCATATTAGCTTCTGGCGGAATTGG
The DNA here is from genome assembly GCF_964512435.1 of Tenacibaculum insulae. Lineage (GTDB taxonomy): Bacteria > Bacteroidota > Bacteroidia > Flavobacteriales > Flavobacteriaceae > Polaribacter > Polaribacter insulae_A. Next base: position 1,600,511 of record NZ_OZ208512.1, read on the forward strand.
TTGCGTGTATGGACATACAACAAATCCTGTAGTAGCAACTGGAGATGGAATTGCCATGGCATACAGAGCAAAAGCAACTGTTAAAGATATGGAGTTTGTGCAGTTTCATCCAACGGCATTATACGAAGCAAAAGGAGAGTCTTCTTTTTTAATTTCTGAAGCGGTAAGAGGTTTTGGGGCATTTCTTAGAGATAAAAACGGATATAGATTTATGCCAAACTATGATGAAAGAGCAGAATTGGCATCCAGAGATATTGTATCTCAAAGTATTGATAGCGAGCTTAAAAAATCAGGAGATTTACATGTGTATTTAGATTGTACACATTTAAATATTGACGAATTTAAAAAGCATTTCCCTAATATTTATGCAAAATGTATAGCAAATCATATTGATATTACTAAAGATTGGATTCCGGTAATTCCTGCTTCTCATTATTTATGTGGCGGTATTGTGGTAAATAAAAACGGAGCAACAACATTAGCTAATTTATTTGCCTGTGGTGAGTGTTCGCAAACCGGATTGCATGGCGCAAATAGATTGGCTTCTAACTCGTTATTAGAGGCATTGGTTTTTGCGCATCGTATTTTTAAATACCACGAAAATCATCCGTCTAAATCAGAAAATATTTCAATTTTTGATTGGAATGATGCTGGTACAATTATAGAAAAAGAACATATTCTAATTCAACATAATTTAAGGCAATTACAGGCTTTAATGCGAAATTACGTTGGAATTGTTAGAAGTAACAGCCGATTAAAAAAAGCAAAAAAGCAGTTGGATTTTATGTACAACGAGGTGGAAGAGTTGTATCAAAAATCTAAAATAACGGCATCGCTTTGCGAGCTTAGAAATATGTTAAATATAGCACACTTAATTGTAACGCAATCTTTAAAAAGAACCGAAAACAAAGGTGGATATTTTAATGTAGATATTGTTAAATAATGGATTAAATTTCTTTATAAATTGCACCAAACGGAACTCTAAAACGATCGCCGTAAACCCCTTCAGGTTTTCTAATTCCGCAAGAAACAATCATGTTTATTTCTGCGCTTCGCGGGATGTTTAATAAACGTTTTACACGCCAAGTATCTGAGCCTTCCATAGGGCAAGTGTCATATCCTTCGGCAGCCATTGATAACATAAATGTTTGTGCAGCTAAACCACAGGTTTTATGTGCTACGATTCGCATATCACTATTGCGAACTTCTCTGTAAATCGGCTTAAAAAGTCCGGTTATTAAAATCATTAAATATTTGAAAAAACCAATAATTCCGAAGAAATCGAAATAAGCAAACGGAATTATTTTTTGGTAGTAACTACGTGCAAATTTTTCTCTGCTACTTTGTGTTGATTTTGGATTGTTTTTTCCGAAGGTTTCATCCATATAAGCTAAATTAGCTTTTGCGCGTTTTTTCCATAAATCTTTTCGAGTAACAAAAACAACTAATTGTTGAGCTGTTTTTGCTGCGTTTTGATTAAAACAAAGCGGAGCAATTTTGCTAATTATATCTTTATCAGTTACGTGATAAAATTCCCATAATTGCATGTTGCTACTCGTGGGAGCTAAACTAGCTTGCGTTAAACATTTTTTTACAACTGATGATTTTATCGGTTTTTCAGCATCGTAAATTCTTACAGATCGTCTATAGTTAATTGCTTCCGAAACTGTTTTTTCTATTGTTTTATCCAATTTTCATCAATGTTTTAAGTTGTTTTAATTTCCCTTTGTAAGGAGCGTAACGTGTAGGTACATCTAACCAATTACCTCTTGTTACTACGCCTTTTTTATGTGAAAAAACATCAAAAGTTTGTTTTCCGTGGTAACTTCCAATTCCGCTTTCTCCAACTCCTCCAAAAGGCAAACGATGATTAGCAAAATGCACTGTAGTGTCGTTAATTGTACCACCACCAAACGAGTATTTAGCAATCATTTTTTTAGCAAAATCATTACGATTTGTAAATACATATAAAGCTAAAGGCTTGTCGTATTTTTGAATAATATTATCAAAATCGGTTTCTGTTTGGTAAGAAATCATAGGAAATATAGGGCCAAATATTTCTCCTTTCATTACTTCACTATCTAAATTTGGCTCATCAATTAAAGTGGGAGAAATATAGTTATCATTTCTATCTGTTTGTCCTCCGATAACACAATTTTCGTTTTCTAACATTAATGCTAAACGATCAAAATTTTTGGTGTTTACAATTCGTGGATAATCTTCAGAGGTTTTAGGGTTTTTACCATACGCATTTGTTATTTCATCTTTAAAATAAGTAACAAATTGTTCTTTTACAGATGTATGAATTAATAAGTAATCTGGAGCAATACATGTTTGCCCTCCGTTAATAAATTTACCCCAAACTAAACGTTTAGCAGCAAGTTTTAGGTTGGCAGTTTCATCAATAATACAAGGACTTTTTCCGCCTAATTCTAAAGTTACAGGTGTTAAGTGTTCAGCAGCAGCTTTGGCAACAATTTTACCTACAGGAACGCTTCCTGTAAAGAAAATATAATCCCATCGTTGTGCTAACAATTCTTGAGAAACAGAAACGCCGCCTTCAATTACCGCAACGTGATTTTTGTTAAACACAGTTTCTATAATCTCTTTAGTTATTTTACTGGTATTAGGTGTAAGTTCAGATGGTTTTAATATAACGGTGTTTCCTGCAGCAACAGCGCCTAAAAGTGGAGCAAATGCTAATTGGTACGGATAGTTCCACGGTGCTATAATTAAGGTTGTTCCGTAAGGTTCTTTATAAATTTTTGCTGAAGATGGAAAGTTTAATAATGACGGTAAAACTCTTTCTGGTTTGCTCCAAGAGTTTAAGTTTTTCAGTGTCATTTTTAACTCTGTTAATACAATTGAAATTTCGGTCATCACAGCTTCGTATTCCGATTTTTTAAAATCATCGTATAAAGCTTTAATAATGTCGTTTTCTCTTTTTAAAAGTTCTTTTTGAAGCTTTTTTAAAGTTTCTTTTCTAAATGAAACGTTTTTGGTTTGTTGGGTAGCAAAAAAGTTTTTTTGTGATTGTATTAACTCAGAAATATTCATACTTTAAATTTCTCTAAAGATACAAATTTAACTGATTGCAGCACTTTTTTTAATTACAAGCAAGCATCCCAAATAGGATCTTTTGGTGTTGGTGCAGTGATCTTTATTAGTTCTTTACTTACAGGATGCGTAAATTCAATTTTACGAGCATGTAAATGGATGCTGCCATCTTTATTACTTCTTTTAGCTCCGTATTTTAAATCGCCTTTAATAGTAGCGCCAATTTTTGAAAGTTGCACCCGTATTTGATGATGACGCCCTGTTTCTAGATCAATTTCTAGCAAGCAATAATTGTCTAGTTTTTTAAGGATTTGGTAATGAAGAATCGCTTTTTTACTCCCGTCAATCTCTTTAGGATAAGCAGTAGATTTATTGTTTTTAGGATTCTTTTTTAAGTAATTTATTAATGTGTCTGTTTGTTTTTTAGGTTCGTTTTTAACAACGGCCCAATATGTTTTTTTGATAGTTTTATCGCGTAGCATTTTATTTAATCGCTCTAAAGCTTTCGAGGTACGTGCATAAATTACAACTCCAGAAGTGGGACGATCTAATCTGTGAACTGTGCCTAAATAAACGGCACCAGGTTTGTTGTATTTGTGTTTAATGTATTCTTTAACGATCTCAGAAAGAGGAGTATCTCCTGTTTTATCGCCCTGAACAATATCGCCTGCTCTTTTATTAACAATAATTAAATGATTGTCTTCGTGTAAAACTTGTAGGTTGTTTTTAGTAGAATACATTTAAAAAATTATTCGAAATCTTTAGCAACATCTTGGTTTACACCATCAATAAAATTTAAAAATTCATCGCGCCCTAATCTTGTTGAAGAAGAGGTAATAAATGATGTTGGAAGTGTTTCCCAGTGTTTTAATAATTTCTTTTTATAAGAAGTAATTTGTTTGTTTAATTTAGAGCTACCTAGTTTGTCTGCTTTTGTAAAAACAATGCAAAACGGAATTTGGTTTTCGCCTAAAAACTGCATGAATTCTAAATCTATTTTTTGAGGATCATGACGAGAATCAATCAAAACAAAAGTACAAACTAATTGCTCTCTTTCTTTAAAGTAGTTTTCGATAAAAAACTGAAAAATAGTTCTTTTCTTTTTAGAAACTTGAGCATATCCATAGCCAGGTAAATCAACTAAAAACCACTCGTTATTTATTTTAAAATGATTAATAAGTTGCGTTTTACCAGGTTTACCAGAAATTTTTGCCAAATCTTTACGTTCCATCAACATGTTGATTAACGAAGACTTACCAACGTTAGAGCGACCTATAAAAGCATATTCAGGTATCCTGTCTTTAGGTGCTTTCATAACATTACTGTTACTCATCACAAAATCAGCAGATTTTATTTTCATAAATAATAAGTTAAGCTATTGGTGCTGTTATATGTTTTGTTTAGAAAACCAGTTTTCTAAAATGGTATTAAATTCTTCGGGTGTTTCCATCATTGCTGCGTGCCCGCATTTATCAATCCAAAATAAATCAGAATTAGGTAATAATTTATGAAAATCATCCGCTACTTCTGGTGGTGTTACCGCATCTTGTTTTCCCCAAATAAGGCAAGTTGGTTGCTGCATATTTGGTAAGTCATTAGCCATATTATGTCGAATAGCACTTTTGGCAATTGACAAGGTTTTTAATGTTTTAACACGGTCGTTTACAATCTTATAAATATCATCAACAAGCTCTTTTGTAGCTATTTTTGGGTCGTAAAAAACCTCTTGAGCTTTTGTTTCAATATATTCGTAATTACCTCTTTTAGGATAGCTGTCGCCCATTGATTTTTCATACAAACCAGAGCTTCCTGTTAAAACTAAAGCACCAACATCTTGCGAGTAGTGTTTTGTGTAATATAAGGCAATATGACCCCCTAAAGAATTTCCTAAAAGAACCACGTCTTTAAGACCTTTGTATTCAATAAATTCATGTAAAAATTTAGCTAAATTTTTAACATTGGTTTTTAATAAAGGTAGTGTGTATAAAGGTAATTCAGGAATTAAAACTCGATATCCTTTTTTAGAGAAATGTTTAAAAGTTTCATCAAAATTACTTAGAGCACCCATTAAACCGTGTAATACGATTATAGCTCTCCCTTCTCCTGCTTCTGCATATGTAAAATTGTCTTCTTTCTTTAAGAAATTAGTCATTAATGTATCGGTTTTGACTTAATGACAAATGTACTTCTTTTTTTTAAATTTTCATTTTTATTATTTCATGCAATTTCAAGTAGTTAAAAGTAATTATAATCAGTTTTTTAGCTAAAAAATCAAAACTTATCAACAAAGTGGTGTAAAGTGGTAAAAAGTGGTAAATATTTTTTATTTTTGATGCAAACTACAAATATTTAGGGTGATAAATTTAATTGGGACATATGACTGTAAAGCAGACGCTAAGGGGAGGGTGATGATTTCATCAGCTCTAAAAAAGCAGTTGGCAGCAGTGTTGCAAGAAGGTTTTGTAGTAAAAAGATCGGTTTTTCAGCCATGTTTAGAGTTGTATCCTATGAGTGAATGGGATTTAATGATGCAAAAGATTAATAAGTTAAATCGATTTGTAAAAAAGAATAATGATTTTATTAGAAGGTTTACTGCTGGTGTAAAAATGGTAGACGTAGATGCTTCGGGTAGAATTTTAATTCCAAAAGATTTATGTCAGTTTGCGGGTGTTGGAAAGCAAGTAGTGCTTTCGTCTGTGGGGAGTATTGTTGAGATTTGGGATAAAGAGAAGTACGAAAAAGTAATAGATGAAACTGTTGTTGATTTTGCTGATTTGGCAGAAGAGGTAATGGGTAATACAGAGGTAGATGAGTTATCATAATCCAGTTTTATTAAAAGAAAGTGTTGATGCGCTTAATATTAAAGAGGATGGAGTGTATGTTGATGTAACTTTTGGTGGCGGTGGTCATTCGAGAGAGATATTAAGTAGGTTGGGTGAAAACGGAAAGTTATTTGCTTTTGATCAGGATCCGGATGCGCAACAAAATAAAATTGAAGATGATCGATTTGTGTTGATTGGCGAGAATTTTAGATTTATAGCGAGGTTTTTACGCTTTTACGGAATTAGAAAAGTAGATGGTGTTTTGGCAGATTTAGGAGTGTCTTCTCATCAGTTTGATGAAGCAGAAAGAGGTTTTTCTACTCGTTTTGATGCTGATTTAGATATGAGAATGGATCAGCAATCTGATTTATCGGCAAAAAAAATCATCAATAAGTATAGTGAAGAGCGATTGGCTGATGTTTTGTTTTTGTATGGTGAGTTAAGAAATGCAAGAACTTTAGCAAAAACAATTGTTGAGGCAAGAGAGGGAGAGGTGATAGAAACAAGTTTTCAGTTAAAAGAGGTGTTGAAAAAATTCCTTCCGCAGGCAAAAGAGCATAAAATTTTAGCGCAAATTTTTCAGGCAATTCGAATAGAAGTGAATCAAGAATTGGAGGTGTTGAAAGAGTTTTTAGAGCAAATTCCGGGATTGTTAAAAGAAGAAGGTCGATTGAGCGTTATTTCTTATCACTCGTTAGAAGATCGGTTGGTAAAACGATTTATAAGAACAGGGTTGTTTAATGGTGAGCCAGAAAAAGATTTTTATGGAAACATTAGTGTTCCTTTAAAAAAGATTGGTAAAATGATTATTCCGCCTAAAGAAGAAGTAAAAGTTAATAATAGGGCAAGAAGTGCAAAATTACGAATAGCAACATTAAAATAATGTCTAGAGCTAGAGCAAGAGAAGGGATTTATAATGTTTTAAAGGGGCGGTTTTTAACAGACGAAAGCTCTTTTAGTAATTGGCGGATACTAATTTTTATAGTGATTTTATTATTAATAATGATATCTAGTTCGCACCGGTTAGATGCGAAAGTTGTAAAAATAGCCGTGTTAAACGGTAAAAAAAAGGAGTTAAGGGCGGAAGATTTTGATACGAGTACGCAATTAACAAAAATGAGGCTAGAGAGCAGTATTCGGAAAAAAGTTAAGAAAAACGGATTGTTTCCTGCAAAAAAACCTCCTCAAAAAATAAAAGTAACAGTAAAAAAAGAATAAGTAAAAATGGTAGAAAAGAAAGGCATATTAAATAAACTCTATGTAATAGTGGTTTTCATGGCGCTTTTCTTTGTAGTTATTGTTTTTAGAGTTTTTAATCTACAATATATAGAGGGAGATAAATATAGAAAGCTTTCTCAAGAAAAAACAACTCATAATTTTACCATACTCGCAAATAGAGGTAATGTATATGCTGCTGATGGAAATTTGTTAGCAACATCAATGTCTAAATACACTATCCGTATGGATGCTGTAGTGGTGAATTCTAAATTGTTTGAAAAGAATATCAGAGCACTTTCAGAGTCGTTATCTAAGTTGTTAGGAAAATCAACTAGTTATTATCAAAAAAAAATACGAGAAGGTAGAAAACGAAAAAATCGTTATTTGCTAATTGCTCGTAATTTGGGATATAATGATTACATGAAAATGAAAAGTTTTCCGATTTTTAAAGAAGGAATTTATAAAGGTGGATTTATAGCGGAGCAAAGTACGGCAAGAGTGCATCCTATAGGTAAAATAGCCGAAAGAACAATTGGCTACGATAATGTAAAAGGCGGTGCAGGTATTGAGGGTGCTTTTGCAGATTATATGCAAGGTGAAAACGGTTCGCGTTTAAAACAAAAAATAGCAAAAGGGCAATGGCGACCAATTAATGATGTTAATGAAAAAGAACCTATAGATGGTAGCGATGTAATTACAACGATTGATGTTAATGTACAAGATATAACGCACCATGCGTTGCTTAAACAATTAGAGTATTTTGAAGCAGATCATGGTTGTGCGGTTGTGATGGAGGTTGAAACAGGTGAAATAAAGGCAATTTCTAATTTAGGAAGAACTTCGGATGGTAGGTATTATGAAAAAAGAAATTATGCTGTTTGGGAAAGTCATGAGCCAGGATCAACTTTTAAATTAGCAAGTTTAATGGCAGCTTTAGAGGATAAAGTTGCAGATACTTCTGATGTTGTTGATTGTGAAAGAGGGAAAATCTTTATCAATAATAGAAAGGTAGAAGATAGTAAGGCTGGTGGACACGGTAAAATTTCGTTAGCACGTGTTTTTGAGGTTTCATCGAATGTAGGAATCGTAAAAACAATAAAGAAACATTATGATAAAAATCCGAAGAAATTTATAAAAAGAATTAAGTCTTTTGGGTTGGATGAATTAACGGGAGTTAAAATAAAAGGAGAAGGGAAACCATATATTCCGAATCCGTCAGAAAAAAGTTGGAGTCCGATTTCGTTAGAGTGGATGGCTTGGGGTTATGGGGTTTCTCTTACGCCGTTACAAGCGTTAACGTTTTATAATGCCGTGGCGAACGATGGTAAATTGGTGAAACCATTTTTTGTAAAAGAATTAAGGATCGGAGGAAAAGTTGAAAAAAGATTTGAAACAGAGATTTTAAAAGAAAAAATAGCGTCTAAATCAACTTTAAATAAGGTGAGAAAAATTATGGAGAATACCGTAAAAAAAGGGACGGCAAAAAATATTTACTCTTCTAATTTTTCTATGGCAGGTAAAACAGGAACTGCTAAAAAATGGATACCAAAGCATAAAGACGATAACGGAAAGATAGTTTACGGGCATTATTCAAATAAAAAATATGTGGCTTCTTTTGCGGGATTTTTTCCAGCAAAAAAACCTAAATATTCATGTATTGTAGTAGTTCATAGTCCGAAAAAAGAAAAAGGATATTACGGAGCTTTAGTTGCAGCGCCTGTTTTTAAAGACATAGCGCAAAAAATATATACCACAACGCCTGTAAATAATCAATCTGTTTCTGATCAAATATCGTATGCGAAAGTTGATGAGAAATATCAAAATTATTATAAAAATTTAAGAAAATATAAAACCATTATGCCTAAGGTTTTAGGAATGAGCGGTATGGATGCAATTGCATTGTTAGAAAATATGGGTTTAAAAGTTAAGTTTTCTGGAATGGGAAAAGTAACAGAACAATCTATAGATAGAGGAATTAAAGTATCGAAAGGAGCAACGATTTATTTAAAATTATCATAATTGAAAAAATTAAAAGACATATTATTTAAAGTATCTGTAAGTGAAATTTACGGAAATACTGATGTTGAAATTAAAAACGTTCAGTTTGATAGTCGTTTGGTGCAAAAAAATGATGTTTTTGTGGCTCAAAAAGGTGTTACTGTTGATGGACATCAGTTTATAGAAAAGGCATTAAACTTAGGTGCTAAGGTTGTTGTTTGTGAAAATATTCCTGAAGATAAAAAAGAAGGAGTAACTTATGTTGTAGTTGGTAATTCTGATGTTGCTTTGGCAATTATCGCGGCTAATTTTTACCAAAATCCGTCAGCTAAATTACAGTTGGTAGGAATTACTGGAACTAACGGAAAAACAACTATTGCTACTTTATTATATCAGTTATTTAAAAAAGCGGGATATAAAGTTGGTTTGTTGTCAACAGTAAAAATAATGATTGCTGATGAGGAGCATAAAGCAACACATACAACGCCTAATTCTTTAGCGATAAATAAATATTTGTCTTTAATGGTGGCTGCTGAAGTAGAGTATTGTTTTATGGAAGTTAGCTCTCATGGAATTCATCAAAAACGTACCGAAGGTTTAAATTTTGTTGGTGGTGTATTCACAAATTTATCTCACGACCATTTAGATTATCATGCAACTTTTGCAGAATATAGAGATGTAAAAAAATCATTTTTTGATTCATTGCCAAAATCGGCTTTTGCGTTAACTAATATTGATGATAAAAATGGACAAATAATGTTGCAAAATACCAAAGCAACTAAAAAAACGTACGCATTAAAAACTATTGGAGATTATAAAGCGAAAGTTTTAGAAAAACGTTTTTCGGGTACGTTGTTAACGATAAATACTATTGAAGTTTGGACGAAGTTAATTGGCGAATTTAATGCGTCGAATTTATTAGCAATTTATGGTGTTGCTGATTTATTAGGGTTAGAAAAAATAGAAATATTACGACTTATTAGCGAGCTAGAAAGTGTAAGTGGTCGTTTTCAATATGTAGTTTCTGATGATGAAATAACAGGAATTGTTGATTATGCACACACGCCAGATGCTCTTAAAAATGTATTACAAACCATAAATGATATTCGCACTGGTAACGAAAATGTGTTTACGGTTGTAGGTTGTGGTGGCGATAGAGATAAAACGAAACGACCAAAAATGGCAATGATAGCATCGCAATTAAGTGGGCAAGCGATATTTACTTCTGATAATCCGCGAACTGAAGATGCTCAGGTTATTATTGATGAAATGGAAGTAGGAGTGCCATCAGAACATTATAAAAAAACACTATCCATTTTAAATAGAAAACAGGCGATTAAAACTGCATGTAAATTGGCATCAACAGGCGATATAATTTTAATAGCAGGGAAAGGGCATGAAAATTATCAAGAAATAAATGGTGTAAGACATCATTTTGATGATCTAGAAGAAGTGGTAAACTGTTTTAATCAACTAAAAAACTCATAAAATGCTGTATTATATATTTCAATATTTAGAAAGTGAATTTAATTTAACGGGAGCAAGTGTGTTTCAGTTTATTACATTTCGTGCAGCAATAGCTTTTATTTTATCGTTGTTGATATCTGCAATATTTGGTAAAAAAATCATCAATTTTTTAAGAAAACAACAAATTGGCGAAACGGTAAGAGATTTAGGTTTGGCGGGTCAGGTACAAAAAGCAGGAACACCAACAATGGGTGGTGTTATTATAATTCTTGCTACACTTTTACCAGTAATATTATTGGCGAAATTAGAAAACATTTATATCATTATTTTATTAATTACCACCGTTTGGATGGGGTTAATTGGTTTTGCTGATGATTATATAAAAGTATTTAAAAAAGACAAAGCTGGTTTAAAGGGTAAGTTTAAAGTATTAGGGCAAGTAGGTTTAGGTATAATTGTAGGATCAATGCTGTATTTTCATCCAGATGTAACTATAAAAGAACAGCTACCTGCTGCACAACAAGTAGTGCAAGAAAACGGAAAAATAAAAGTGTTTGGCGAGGCACATAAATCAACAAAAACTACGGTTCCTTTTTTAAAAAATAACGAATTAGATTACGCAAAAGCATTAAGTTTTTTGGGTGATGGTTACGAAAAATATGGATGGATTGTTTTTATATTCATTGTGGTTTTTATTGTAACAGGTGTGTCAAACGGAGCAAATTTAACAGACGGGATTGATGGATTGGCAGCAGGATCATCAGCAATAATGGTAATCGCTTTGGCATTATTTGCATGGGTTTCGGGTAATATTATTTTTGCTGATTATTTAGATGTAATGTACATTCCAAATTCGGGAGAAATGACGGTATTTATATTTGCTTTTGCAGGTGCTTTAATCGGTTTTCTTTGGTACAATACATTTCCGGCACAAGTATTTATGGGCGATACCGGTAGTTTAACAATTGGGGGTATTATAGCGGTTATTGCAATTGCAATTCGTAAAGAATTATTGTTGCCAATTTTAGCAGGAATCTTTGTGGTTGAAAACTTATCAGTAATACTTCAAGTATTTTATTTTAAATACACGAAAAAGAGATTTGGCGAAGGAAAAAGAATTTTTAAGATGGCGCCGCTACATCATCATTATCAGAAATTAAATTACCACGAAAGTAAAATCGTAACCCGTTTTTGGATTGTAGGTATTTTATTGGCGGTTTTAGCCATTGTAACCTTGAAATTAAGATAAAATGAAAAGGTTAGTAGTTTTAGGTGGAGGAGAAAGCGGAGTAGGTACCGCGTTGTTGGGTAAGCAAAAAGGTTTTGAAGTTTTTGTTTCTGATAAAGGAAACATTGCAAAAAAATATAAAGAAGTTCTTTTACATAATTCAATTGATTTTGAAGAGAAGATGCATACCGAAAATAAAATTTTCAATGCAGATGTAGTAATGAAAAGCCCAGGCATTCCTGATAAAGTAAAGTTGATTCAAGAATTACTTTTAAAAGGAATAAAAGTGATTTCTGAAATTGAATTTGCATCAGAATTTACAAATGCAACTATTGTTGGTATTACAGGTTCAAATGGTAAAACAACAACAACAATGTTAGCAGGATATTTGCTAAAGAAAGCTGGACTTAATGTTGGTGTTGGAGGAAATATAGGAGATAGTTTTGCGCAACAAGTAGCAGAAAATAGTTACGAAAATTATGTGTTAGAGTTAAGTAGTTTTCAGTTAGATGGAATTGAGAATTTTAAACCACATATTGCGATTTTAACAAACATATCGCCCGATCATTTAGATAGGTATGATTACAATTATAAGAATTACATAAATTCAAAATTTAGAATTACAAAAAATCAAACATCCGATGATTTTTTAATATATGATGCTGATGATGTTGAAATACAAAATTGGCTAAATAAAAATAAAGTTAACGCAAAAAAAGTTCCATTTTCAATTGAAAAAGAATTGGAGTACGGAGTTTTTTTAAGACAAGATAAGATAATAATGAAATTAACTACAGAAGAAGTATTAATGAACGTTTCTGACTTAGGATTAAAAGGAAAACACAATACCAAAAACGCAATGGCAGCAGCGATGGCGGCAAAATTATTACAGGTTAGAAAAGAAACCATTGCCGAAAGTTTGTTGGATTTTGAAGGTGTTGAGCATCGTTTAGAAAATGTACAAAAAGTTAATGGAGTGCAGTTTATAAACGATAGTAAAGCAACCAATATTAATGCTGTATTTTATGCGTTAGAGTGTATGGATAATCCAACAGTTTGGATTGTTGGTGGTGTAGATAAAGGAAATGATTATACAGATTTATTGCCATTGGTAAGAGAAAAAGTAAAAGCCATTGTTTGTTTAGGTTTAGATAATCAGAAAATTATAGAAACATTTGGTAGTGTGGTAGATGTTTTAGTGGAAACTGCAGGAGCAGAAGAAGCGGTAAAAGTAGCAAATAAAATAGCAGCTAAAGGAGATGTGGTTTTGTTGTCACCAGCATGTGCTAGTTTCGATTTATTTGATAGCTATGAAGACCGTGGAAGAAAATTTAAAGAAGCTGTTAGAAATTTATAAAATAAAAACAAATTAATGAAAACCATTTTTCAATACATAAAAGGTGATAAGGCTATTTGGGCCATTGTTACTGTGTTGGCAATATTTTCATTTATGCCAATATATAGTGCAAGTACCAATTTAGTTTATGTAGTTGGTAACGGTTCTACTTTAGGGCATTTGGTAAAACATGTAATGCTGTTAATTACTGGTTTTGCAGTTATTTATGGGGTACATAAAATTCCTTATAGGTATTTTAGTGGAGGTTCTGTTTTAATGTTGCCAGTTGTTGTTTTGTTGTTAATATATACTTTGACGCAGGGAACAACTATTGGAGGAGCTAATGCGAGTAGGTGGATTCACATTCCGTTTGTGGGGTTTGGTTTTCAAACTTCTACTTTAGCAGGAGTTGTGTTAATGGTGTATGTTTCAAGATATTTATCTAAAAATAAAGAAGAAATAATCACTTTTAAAAAGAGCTTGCTTAAGTTGTGGCTTCCGGTGGCAGCAGTTTTAGTATTGGTGCTTCCAGCAAATTTTTCTACCACTGCAATCGTTTTTTTAATGATTTTGTTGCTGTCTTTTATAGGTGGTTATCCGTTAAAATATATAGGTTATATTTTAAGTATAGGGCTTTTTTCTTTGTTGTTTTTTATACTGGTAGCAAAAGCTTTTCCTGATGCAATGCCAAATCGTGTAAGTACTTGGCAAAGTAGGATAGAAGGCTTTTCAAAATCTGATGGAACAGAGAATTATCAAGTAGAAAAAGCAAAAATAGCCATAGTAACTGGCGGAATGTTAGGTAAAGGACCTGGAAAAAGTGTTCAGAAAAACTTTTTACCACAATCATCTTCCGATTTTATTTACGCTATTATTATTGAAGAGTATGGTCTTGTAGGAGCTGTAATTGTGGTTTTTATATATTTTTTGTTGATGTTTAGAATTTTAATAACAGCAAAAAAAGCAACTACAATTTTTGGGACATTGATGGTTTTAGGAGTGGGAATTCCAATTGTTTTTCAAGCAATGATCAACATGGCTGTTGCTGTAAATATATTGCCTGTAACAGGGCAAACACTTCCGTTAATTAGTAGTGGAGGTACTTCTATTTGGATGACTTGCTTTGCCTTAGGAATGATATTAAGCGTAAGTGCTTCAAAAAACGAAACCGAAGAAACAATTTTAGATGATAATCCTTTAGATATTTTGCATGAAACAATCGATTAATATAATTATAAGCGGCGGAGGTACAGGAGGTCATATTTATCCTGCAATTGCTATTGCAAACGAAATAAAGGTTCGGTATCCTGAAGCGAATATTTTGTTTGTTGGGGCAAAAGATAAAATGGAGATGGAAAAAGTTCCGCAAGCTGGTTATGATATTAAAGGATTGTGGATTTCAGGAATTCAAAGAAAGCTAACAGCAAGTAATTTGTCATTTCCATTTAAGTTGTTAAGTAGCTTATGGAATGCATACAAAATTATCAAAAAATTTAAACCAGATGTGGCCATTGGTACAGGTGGTTTTGCAAGCGGACCAACTTTAATGGTTGCAAGTCAAAAGGGAATACCAACTTTATTACAAGAGCAAAATTCGTATCCAGGAATAACGAATAAATTATTGAGTAAAAAAGCAGGGAAAATTTGTGTTGCTTACGATAATTTAGAAAGATTTTTTCCGGAAGATAGGATTGTAAAAACAGGAAACCCTGTTCGTCAAGATTTGTTGTTTATTCATACAAAAAACGATGAAGGTAAAGATTTTTTTAAGTTAGATAACGCTAAAAAAACAATTCTAGTTTTAGGGGGAAGTTTAGGTGCTCGAAAAATAAATCAATTAATCGAATCGAATTTAGCATTTTTTAAAGCTCAAGATGTTCAATTAATTTGGCAATGTGGTAAGTTATATTTTGATGATTATAAAAAATATAATGAATTTGAAAATGTACAAGTACATCAGTTTTTAAATCGAATGGATTTGGCATATGCGGCTACTGATTTTGTAATTTCAAGAGCAGGTGCAAGTTCGGTATCAGAACTGTGTATTGTAGGTAAGCCAACAATTTTTATTCCCTCACCAAACGTAGCTGAAGATCATCAAACAAAAAATGCAAAATCTATAGCTGATAAGCACGGAGCTATTTTAGTAAAAGAAAAAGATTTAGAAACTTTTCCGATAGTGTTAGAAACATTGTTAAAAGATAAAGGAAAACAACAAAATTTAAGTGAAAATATTAATGAGTTAGCGTTGCCAAATGCAACGAGTGATATTGTTAACGAAATAGAAAAATTAATTATTTAGTGAATTTAAAAGCAATACATAACGTCTATTTTATTGGTATCGGAGGAATTGGTATGAGCGCAATTGCACGTTATTTTTCTGTAAACGGAAAAAATGTTTTTGGGTATGATAAAACACAAAGTCCGATAACCGAAAAATTAGAAGAGATTGGAATCGAAATTCATTTTGAAGATGCGATAAAAAATATTGATCTTTCTTGTTTGGATAAGGAGAAAACCTTAGTAGTTTACACACCTGCTATTCCTAAGGAACATCAGGAATTAAACTATTTTATCAGTAATAAATTTGAGGTTTTAAAAAGAGCGGAGATTTTAGGCGAAATAACCAAAAACACTTTTTGTTTGGGTGTTGCAGGGACGCATGGTAAAACCACAACTTCATCAATTTTAGGGCATATTATGCAGCTTGTAAAAGCAACTTCGTTTTTAGGAGGAATTGCAGAAAATTACAATTCAAATTTAATTTTAGGAGCAGATAAGATATCGGTGGTTGAAGCTGATGAATTTGATCGTTCATTTTTAAAATTATCACCCAATATTGCTTGTGTAACCTCTATGGATGCTGATCATTTAGATATTTATGGAGAGAATGAAATGTTGCAACAATCCTTTAGAGAATTTACAAATAAAGTTTCAGATACATTAATTGTTGCAAAGGGGTTACCATTAAAAGGATTGACTTATGCGGTAAATGAAGAGGCGGATTATAAGGCGTATAATGTAAGAGTAGAAACAGGTAAGTATATTTTTGATGTGCAAACACCAACATCAGAAATTAAAAATATAGAATTTCATTTGCCAGGAAAGCATAATATGATGAATGCTTTAGCTGCATTAGCAATGGCTGATGTTTATGGTATTTCGTTAGAAGAAATCAGAAATCAATTGAAAACTTTTAGCGGAGTTCAACGTAGGTTTTCTTATAAAATAAAAACTGAAAGTTTGGTGTTGATTGATGATTATGCACATCATCCGACAGAAATAAATGCTGTAGAGCATTCGGTACGAGAAATGTATCCGAATGAAAAAATATTAGCGGTTTTTCAACCACATTTATTTAGTAGAACAAAAGATTTTGTGGATGATTTTACAGCAGCACTTTCTAAATTTGATGAAGTGTTATTGTTAGATATTTATCCAGCAAGAGAATTACCGATAAAAGGAGTAACATCATCTTGGTTGTTAGATAAAATAAATTCAGAAAATAAAGAATTGGTGTCTAAAGAAAAATTATGTGAGAACGTTTTAAAATCAACATCAAAAATTATAGTAATGTTAGGTGCTGGGGATATAGGTTTATTGGTAAATGATGTTAAAGAAGCTTTAGTAAAAAAAGAGAATAAATAATGATAAAAAAAACAGCAACATACTTGTCCTTTTTTTTGTTATTGGTGTTTTTAGGCTTTTTATACAGTTTTACAACTGATAAAAACGGGTTAAAAAAGGTTAAAAATACGGTTGTAGAATTTGAAGAAGGTGATAATAACTTTTTGACACACAGTATGGTTGATAAATTGTTAATACAAAATAAAAAATTTGTTAAAAACCAACCAAAAAGAGTAGTAGATTTACATCTTTTAGAAACTAATGTTTCTGCAAATTCTTATGTTGAAAAAGCGGCTGTTTTTTTAACAATTAGTGGTGTGTTAAAAACACTGATAAAACAACGTAAACCAATAGCTCGTATTGTTAATAAGAGCGCCTCTTTTTATGTTGATAAGTCAGGAAGTAAAATTCCGTTATCATCAAATTTTTCGGCAAGAGTTCCGTTGGTTTCTGGGGTAGAGAAACCAGAAGAAATAGCAGCATTAGTTAAGTTAATAAAAGTAATAGGGAAAAACGATTTTTTTAGCAAAGAAATTATAGCAATTCAAAAAGATGCTTCAAACGAATATGTATTTACAGTTCGTAGTGGTAAGTATAAAATAATTTTTGGAAAGCTAAAAAATGTAAATGTAAAGTTTAAAAAGCTTACCGCATTTTATAACAAAGCATTGATTGATAAAACAATTAAAAATTATAAGACAATAAATGTAAAATACCACAACCAAGTTGTGTGCACAAAACAAAAGCAAGATGGAGAATAATAAAATTGCCGTTGGTTTAGATATTGGTACCACAAAAATTGTAGCCATGATTGGTCGTAAGAACGAGTACGATAAATTAGAGATTTTGGGTATTGGTAAAGCTAAAAGTTTAGGTGTAAAACGAGGTGTGGTAAATAATATTACGCAAACCATTCAATCTATTCAGCAGGCTGTAGACGAGGCTCAAGGTGTTTCTGGTCAAACAATAGAAAGTGTAGTTGTTGGTATTGCAGGGCAACATATTAGAAGTTTACATCATAGCGATTATATTACGAGATCAAAATCTGACGAAGTAATTAACGAAACAGATATTGAAAGTTTAGTTGATCAGGTACATAAATTAGTAATGCTTCCTGGTGAAGAAATTATTCATGTTTTACCACAAGAATTTAAAGTAGATAGTCAATCAGAAGTTAAAGAACCTATAGGGATGTATGGTGGGCGATTAGAAGCTAATTTTCACGTAGTGGTTGGTCAAGTTTCGTCTATCAGAAATATTGGTAGATGTGTAAAAAGTGCAGGTTTAGGTTTGTCTGATATTACATTAGAGCCCTTAGCATCTGCATCAGCAGTGCTAAGTCAAGAAGAAAAAGAAGCAGGTGTTGCTTTAATTGATATAGGTGGAGGAACAACGGATTTAGCTATTTTTAAAGACGGAATTATTCGACACACAGCAGTGATTCCTTTTGGAGGAAATGTTATTACTGAAGATATTAAAGAAGGTTGCTCGATTATTGAAAAGCAAGCGGAACTCTTAAAAGTAAAGTTTGGTTCGGCATGGCCTGGTGAAAATAAAGAAACAGAAATAGTTTCGATTCCTGGTTTGCGAGGAAGAGAACCGAAAGAGATTACGCTTAAAAATTTATCGAAAATAATTCATGCTAGAGTTCAAGAAATTATCGAGCATGTATATTTAGAAATAAAAAATTATGGGCACGAAACCCAAAAAGGAAAATTAATAGCAGGAATTGTACTAACAGGAGGTGGATCAGAATTAAAACATTTACGTCAGTTAGTAGAATATATTACAGGAATGGATGTTCGTATAGGTTACCCGAATGAACATTTAGCGGGTGACTCTGATGAGGTTTTGTCTAGTCCGTCATACGCAACAGCTGTTGGCCTGTTAATGGAAGGTTTGTGTAAAAGAACAGAAGAAAAATCAAAAGAGGAGATTATTGAAGAATTAACTCTAGATACGCAGACTAATATTAATAATGGAGAACTTTTAGAAGAAAAAGTAGAAACCAAAGAACATACCGTGAAATCTAAATCTTTTTTCGAAAAATTTACAGAAAAATTTACAGAAAAATTCACAGAATTTTTAGATAACGCAGAATAAGTAAGTATATAAATAAAATATTCTTTTTTTTCACCCCTAAAAAAAGGAATGTAAACTGAATAAAAATTAAAAAGAAAAGTTATTATGAGCACAGAATTCAATAACATTTCATTCGACATGCCAAAAACACAATCGAATGCCATTAAAGTAATTGGTGTTGGTGGGGGCGGTAGTAATGCCGTAGATCACATGTTTAGTAAGCAAATTCACGGAGTAGATTTCGTAATTTGTAATACGGATGCACAAGCGCTTGAAAATAGTCCAATTCCTAATAAAATTCAATTAGGAGCCCACTTAACTTCGGGGTTAGGTGCAGGAGCAAATCCTGATGTTGGTGCACAAGCAGCTGCAGAAAGTATTCAAGAAATTCAACAAATGTTAAGTACGCATACTAAAATGGTATTTATTACCGCTGGTATGGGAGGTGGTACAGGTACTGGTGCGGCACCTATTATTGCTAAAATAGCAAAAGATATGGATGTTTTAACGGTTGGGATCGTTACAATGCCATTTCAGTTTGAAGGAAAAAGACGTTCTAAGCAAGCTCAAAAAGGAATTGATGAATTACGTAAAAATGTAGATTCTCTTATTATTATCAATAATAATAAATTACGAGAGGTTTATGGTAATTTAGGGTTTAAAGCAGGTTTTTCTAAAGCCGATGAGGTTTTAGCAACTGCAGCAAAAGGTATTGCAGAAGTTATTACGCATCATTACAAACAAAATATTGATTTACATGATGCTAAAACGGTACTGTCTAACAGTGGAACCGCAATTATGGGATCAGCAAAAGAAACTGGAGCTAATCGCGCAAAAAATGCCATTGTAAAAGCTTTAGATTCTCCGTTGTTAAACGACAATAAAATTACTGGAGCTAAAAATGTTTTACTATTAATTGTTTCAGGAGCCAATGAGGTTACTTTAGATGAAATAGGTGAGATTAACGACTATATTCAGGATGAGGCAGGGTATGATGCGAACATTATTATGGGAGTTGGTGAAGATGAATCGTTAGAAGAAGGTATTGCTGTAACTATTGTTGCTACTGGTTTTACAGCCGATCAACAAGGAACAATAACAAATACTGAAGTAAAGAAAATTGTTCATACTTTAGAGGATGAACAAAAGGCAACTTACGATTTTGGAGAGCAAAAAGTACAAGTTGCTCCAACAATTAACGAGCCTCTTTCGGTAAGTGCACCTGATAAAATTGTTCATGTTCTAGAAGAAGAAAAAGAAGAACTAAGACCTACATTAAATTTGGTTCCAACTACTGATGCTATAAAAAACATTAACGTTGTATATGATGAAATTGCAACAGAAATTATTTCTGAGGATGATTTTATTATCACTAATATTAGCGAACCAAAAGTTGAAGAGAAGGTTGTAAAACAACAACCAGTTCAGCAAGATTTATTGTTTGATTTACCAGTAAATGCTTATGATGAAATTAAGCCAGCAACTACAATTGTAGAAACAACTAACGAAATTAAAAATATAAACGTTGTTGCTGATGAGGTTAAACCAGTAGTGCATCAAATTGAAAAACGTTATGTACTGGATGATTTTGATGTGCAACCAACTATTGGAAAAAGCTCTACACCAATTATAAAAGAAGAGGTTGAAGAGGAGTTGCAATTTAAAATAAGTACCAAAGCGCAAGAAGAAATTAATAATATAGAAACAACAAGCGAAGAAGTTTCTCCGTTAGATATTACAATTTCTGAGTTAAGAAAAAGAAAGCAAGAGAGGGTTAATTATCTAAAAAAATTCAATCATCAATTTACTGATACCGTAAAAAATCGAGTAGATGAAATTGAAAGAGAACCAGCTTATAAAAGAATGGGCGTAGATATTAATGCTGGTGCAAATATCAGTAAATCAGATACTGCATTAAATACAGATAATAATGATTTATTACGTTCAAATAATTCATTTTTACACGATAATGTAGATTAATAATAATAGCCTAAATATTTTTTGAAATTCCCGCTTTGTCGGGAATTTTTTAATCATAAAAAAACAAGAAAGATGAGTTTACAAAAACAAGTGATGGATAAAATGAAAGAAGCTATGAAATCGAAAGATACAGTAGCTTTAACGGCACTTAGAGCATTAAAATCTGCTTTTATGTTAGCAAATACAGAAGCTGGTGCTGGAGAAATTTCTGAAGCAGATGAGTTAAAAATTATTCAGAAACAAGTAAAACAACGTAAAGATAGTGCGGCTGTTTTTTCAGAACAAGGTAGGGCAGATTTGGCAGATCCTGAATTGGCAGAAGCAGCTGTTTTAGAACAGTTTTTACCTGAAGCTTTATCAGAAGATGAAATTGAAAAAGTGGTGAAGGAAACTATTGTTAAAGTTGGAGCAGAAGGAATGAAAGATATGGGAAAAGTGATGGGAATGGTTTCAAAACAATTAGCAGGAAAAGCTGATGGTAAAACCATTTCAATGATTGTTAAAAAAAGCTTAGCTTAATATATTAAGGCTGCGTAGTTCAACTGGATAGAATATCAGATTTCGGCTCTGAGGGTTGGGGGTTCGAATCCCTTCGCGGTCACAAAAAAAAACGATGCTTTTTAAAGCATCGTTTTTTTGTTTTAAGAATGGTTTGGTATAAATTTCAATACAATTATAGCTCTAATATTTTTATTTGATTTCTGCTCAATTTTATTTTTGATTTCTTTTCTAAAGCTTTTAGTAATCTAGAAATAACAACTCTAGAAGTGTGCAAATCATTGGCTATTTGTAAATGCGTAACATTTAAAACATCGTTTCCAATAACCATAGCTTTATCTTTTAAATATTTATACAAGCGTTCATCCATATTTAAAAAGGCAATAGAATCTACCGCTTCGATGAATTCGTTAAGTCTAGAATGATAGCTTAATAAAATATATTCTTGCCAACTTTTATACTTACTTAACCATTCCGACATTTTATTTTTCGGAATCATAAATAAAGCAACATCTGTTTCAGCAACAGCTTTTATCTTGCTTTTAGTGTTGCCCATACAACAAGACAATGTCATGGCGCAAGTGTCTCCTTTTTCGATATAATACAACACTAATTCGTCACCATCTTTATCTTCTCTTAAAATTTTAATAGCACCACTAATTATTAAGGGTATAGCAACCATATAACTATCAACATCAATAATAATAGTGTCTTCTTTAAATTCTTTATAAGTGGCTATTGAGGCTATTTCATCAAGTAGTTCGGCTTCAAATAAATATCCGTAATGGTTTTGTAATTTTTGTATCAATTTAATAAGCATTTTCAATTGATAATTTACAAAAAAAATAATGATAAGAGTGTGATTTTAATCAGATTTTTGATTGATTTTATTCCTGAAATTTGTTGTAGTAATTAACTATAAATTGAAAGTAAGATGAAAAAAAGAACGCCAGTATCAGCTATTATGAGTAAAAACGTAATTACATTAAGTAGTTCAGATGATTTAATGCTTGCTGAAAAGTTATTTAAAAAAGAAAAAATAAGGCACATTCCTGTAGTGAGTGGTTCTGAAATAAAAGGAATGTTAAGCTATACTGATTTGTTAAGAATAAGTTTTGCTGATGCAGTAGATATTGATGAGACGAATGTAGATACTGTTGTTTATAATATGTTTACCATAGATCAGGTAATGGCTAAAAATTTAGTTACTGTTACTTCTTCATCAACCATAAAAGAAGTTGCTGAAATTTTAGCAAAAAAAGAATTTCATGCATTACCGGTGGTTGACAATAACGAGTTGGTTGGTATTGTTACCACAACAGATTTGATTAACTATTTAATAGCTCAATTCTAAAAAAAAAAGGAGGAAAATTTTTAAGTTTTCCTCCTTTTTTTTAATTGATTAATTCTTTTAAGTTTTTAATCGTTTCTGTAGGGTTATCACTTTTAAAAACATAACTACCAGCTACTAAAACATCAGCTCCTGCTTCGATAAGTTGATTTGCATTTTTATTGGTAACTCCACCGTCAATTTCTATTTGACAATCAGAACCAGAAAACTCAATAAGTTGTTTTAATTGACTTACTTTTTTGTAGGTGTTTTCAATAAATGATTGTCCGCCAAAACCAGGATTTACACTCATTATACAAACTAAATCTAAGTCGACAATAATGTCTTCTAAAACCGCAATTGGTGTGTGTGGATTTAAAGCTACACCAGCTTTCATGCCGGCTGCTTTTATTGCTTGTACAGTTCTGTGTAAATGTGTACAAGCTTCGTAATGTACGGTTAAAATATCGGCTCCTAAATTTGCAAACTCTTGAATGTATTGATCTGGATTTACAATCATTAAATGTACATCGATTGTTTTTTTAGCGTGTTTTGTAATCGCTTTTAAAACTGGCATTCCGAAAGATATATTTGGTACAAAAACACCGTCCATAATATCAATATGAAACCAGTCGGCATCACTGTTGTTTACCATTTCGATGTCTCTTTGTAGGTTAGCAAAATCTGCTGCTAACACTGAAGGTGCAATTAAATTACTCATTAGTTTGTTGTTGTGTTGTTATTTTATGCAAAGATACTTAATTCGACTTTGCAAGAAACTATGGTAAAGTAATAAAATTTATAAATATGTTTAGCCCTGATTGAACGGTTTGTGTGAGCTCTTTTTTGAAGGATGAGAAAAAAGCGAGTAGTGAAAGCAGGAAAAGGCTTCAAATAAAAAAACTCCCGAAAATTAATTCGAGAGTTTTATATATGTTTCATGCTTGATAGCGCATGAGTGAGATACTTAATGCAATCTGCGACCTCTAGCCTAAGTATGTCATTAATATTTTAGATCTAGAAGTATGTTTTAATCTTCTGATTGCTTTTTCTTTAATTTGACGCACACGCTCACGAGTTAAATCGAACGTTTCACCAATTTCTTCTAAAGTCATTGGTTGGTGTTCTCCTAATCCGAAGTATAATTTTACAACATCCGCTTCACGAGGTGTTAAGGTTTCTAAGGCACGATTAATTTCGATGCGTAAAGATTCGTGTAATAATGTTTTATCTGGATTTGGTGATTCTCCTGAGTTTAATACATCGTATAAGTTAGAATCTTCTCCTTCAATTAATGGTGCATCCATTGATACGTGACGACCAGAGTTTTTCATTGATTCTTTTACGTCGTTCACTGTCATGTCTAACTTTTTAGCAATTTCTTCCGGACTTGGAGGTCTTTCGTTTTCTTGCTCTAAAAAGGCATACATTTTATTGATCTTGTTGATAGAACCAATCTTGTTTAATGGTAAACGTACAATACGAGATTGTTCTGCTAATGCTTGTAATATAGATTGACGAATCCACCATACAGCGTATGAGATAAATTTAAAACCACGAGTTTCATCAAAACGTTTTGCTGCTTTAATTAACCCTAAGTTACCTTCGTTAATTAAATCGGGTAATGTTAATCCTTGGTTTTGGTATTGTTTTGCTACCGAGACAACGAAACGTAAATTAGCTTTCGTTAATTTTTCTAAGGCTCTTTGGTCACCAGCTTTAATTCTTTGTGCTAACTCAACTTCTTCATCAGCAGTAATTAAATCTACCTTTCCTATTTCTTGTAAATATTTATCTAATGATGCGGTTTCTCTATTAGTAACCTGCTTGGTAATCTTTAGTTGTCTCATCTAATTAAGTAATATTTTTAATTCATCAATCGGTCTACACTAACTTATACGTATGCTGCTTTAATAATGTTACAAAAAAATAAAACTTTTTTATTTAAATACTATAATCGTTAAAGAAACGTTAAATTTGTTTTCTTAAAAAGAAGAAATAGTGACCTTTTTTATATAAAGGTGTCTTAATTAATTGCAAGCCAAAACTATAACATAAGAACTATAATTAGTTGTTGAAAAGTACTGACGATACAAAACTAAGTGATGAAGCGCTGGTTAGTAAAATAGTAGAAAAAAATGATACTCATTTATTCGCTGTTTTATATGACCGTTATGCAGGCATTGTGTATAATAAATGTTATGGTTTTTCTAAAAATAAAGAAGAAGCACAAGATTTAACACACGATGTTTTTATTCGCCTATTTGTAAAATTAAGAACTTTTAAAGGGAAGTCTAAATTTTCTACCTGGTCTGGTTGTATTCTTTTACCTATAATTTCTGTGTAAATTATGTGCAAAGAAATAAAGAGAAGAAAAAGGAAAAAGTAACTGTTGTTACCGATCAAATAAAAGAAGATAGTAACGAAGATGAGATTGATGACGCTGAGTTATTTGAATTAAAATCAGATAAGTTAGCCAAAGCACTAGAACTTATTCAGGCTTCAGAAAAAATGATTCTTTTAATGAAATATCAAGATGATATGAGTATTAAAGAAATTGCTGATACTTTAGAATTAGGGGAGAGTGCTGTAAAAATGCGATTAAAAAGAGCAAAACAAAAAGTTATAATAGCCTATAACGAACTGTAATAATTATGGAAAATCCATTTAAAAAAATATTACATAACGAAGAACTGCCAGAGGTACTTAAACAAAAAGTGTTAGGTGATGTGGCAATGATTAAGCTATCAATAGATATGGCTGATTTATTTGTGGTGAAATACCCAAATACAATTGCCGATTTATTAGGAGGTGGAGCGCCTAAAAAAGAATCAAAAGAATAAATAGACAAACGAACGAATACCAAAATTATGAATGCATTACAAATTGATATTTTAAAACCTTTTCAAAATATTTTTCAAAGTATTATTGATTCATTACCAAAAGCTTTAGGCTTTATTGGTTTTGTTGTGTTAGCTTGGTTAATAATTAAAGTGTTTTTGTTTTTAGTAAAGAAAGCATTGGCTAAAACAAAAATAGATGAATGGTCTAAAAAACTTAAGAAAACTGAAATTTTTGGCAATTCAACAATTAATATCGTACTCACAAAGGTAATATTAGCCGTGTTAAAATGGTTTTTAATATTGATGTTTGTAATGGCAGGTTCAGATATATTTGGATTAGATGTACTCTCTGACGGAATAAAAAGTTTTTTTGCATACTTACCTAAATTATTAACCGCATTAGGAATTTTTGTAGCAGGTGCTTATTTGGGTACTATGGTTAAAAAAGCCATACAAGGGATGTTTAAGTCTTTAGAGATTTCTGGAGGTAACTTAGTAGGTAATATTGCTTTTTATTTAATAGTAGTTTTCTTGTCAATAACAGCTTTAGATCAAGCGGGAGTTGATACTTCTGTTATAAAAAGCAACTTAACGCTATTAATAGGTTCGGTGCTTTTAGCATTTACTTTGGCTTTTGGTTTAGGAGCAAAAGAAGTAGTTGCAAGGTTGCTTTATGGTTATTATTCAAGAAAAAATGTAACAATAGGAAGTAAGGTTGTTATTGGTGATGTAGAAGGTGTGGTTACTGCAATAGATAACATTTGTTTAACTGTAACAACAAGCAAAGAAAAAGTAGTTTTACCTATTAAAGATGTGGTAGACAGTAAAATAGTTGTGAAAAATTAACATTTTTAAGGTTTTTATTTTATATTTGTCAAGCAGATTTAAAAAGCATTACGAAAATGATAGATTTCGGGGGACTTCTATCTTATAGGTAAAAACGTATTTTTTACCTCAATGACCATCGAAAGATGGTCATTTTTTTTTACACTTATTTCAAGAAGAAGTTTTTTAACTATTGGGTATAAAAAAACCACTATAAAAAGTGGTTTTAGATTTATTCGAAAGACAAATGGAGGAAAATTCCTCGCGTGCCTAAAAAGTCAATAGGGTCTGTCCATTGACTAGCTTTATTGTCATAAACAACTTCGTTATTAACGGCAAAAATACCTCTAATAGAAGGAGAGAATTTAAAGTAATTTAAGTAAAAATCTACTCCAACACCTACTTCGTACATTATATTACTAGAAGTAGTCCTAAATTCACCACCAAAATTATCGTTGCTGTTACTTTCGTTGCTAGAAAAATTATAGTCGTATGATATTCCGCCTAAAACATAAGGTCTTATATTATTAAGTCTATTAGTACTTAGTTTTAAAATAAAAGGTAAATGTAAATAAGTTGCGCCAACTTCTCTTGTTTTTACATTATCAGGACCAGCAATGTGTTTAAAAACTAAAGTTTTAGTGTTAGATATTAACCCTGGTTCGAACCTTAAATTAACATTATGATGTAATTTTAAATCGGCAATTAAACCTACGTTAAATCCTACAGATGAGGTTACTTCTATTTCAGCATTATTAAAAGAACTTGGTTTGTAGCCTACTTTGTATCCGTTATTATTTAATCCTAAATAAAATCCGTAATGAAAAACAGGTTTATCAAAACTAGGAAGATTTAAAATTTTTTCCCTTTGTGCTTGAAAGGTAATTGTGAAAAATCCGAAAAAACTGAAGAGTAAAATTCTTTTTAACATACTATTTTAAAGCGGTGTAAATTGATGCAACTCCAAAAGTTACAGGTAAATTCTTTGCACTCTTAAACCCATTTTTTTGTAAAATATTGTTGAAAGCTTCTCCAAAAGGAAAAGAATTTGCACTTTCTGATAAATAAGAGTAAGCAACTTTGTCTTTTGAGAATATTTTACCAATAACAGGTAAAATAAAATTGGTATAAAATTTATACCCTTGTTTAAAAGGAAATTTAGTTGGGTTAGAGGTTTCTAACACTACAAATTTACCTCCTGGTTTTAAAACCCGTAATATTTCTGTTAAACCTTTGTCTAAATTCTCAAAATTACGAACCCCAAAAGAAACCGTAATAGCGTCAAAAGTATTGTCGTTAAAAGGCATGTTTTCGCTATCACCAACAATCATTTCAATTTTTTCTGATAAGTTAGCTTTGGCTATTTTTTGTTTGCCAACCTCTAACATACCAGCAGAAATATCTAAACCAGTAATTTTTTTAGGATTTAATTTTGCCATCATTAAAGCTAAATCGCCTGTTCCGGTAGCAATATCTAAAATTTGTTGCGGATTATTTTCGCCAACTAATTTTACTACTTTTTTTCGCCAACTAACATCAATTCCTAATGAAATAACGCGGTTTAATCCGTCGTAATCTTCAGAAATATTGTCAAACATTTTTGCAACTTGTTCCTTTTTTCCTAATTCAGAATCTTTGTATGGTTTGATCGTTTTTGACATCTGGTTTTTATAAAAATTATCCGTTAATAGCAACTACTTCGTTAATTTGGTTTGGTAACATATCTTTAAGCATGGTTTCGATACCATTTTTTAAAGTTACTGTTGATGATGGACATCCGCTACAAGCTCCTTGTAAAATAACGCTAACTCTTTTTGTTTCTTTATCGTACGATTGAAATGCAATATTTCCTCCGTCAGATGCTACTGCGGGTTTAATATATTCATCTAAAATATCAACAATTTTAGCTTCAGTATCTGTTAAATCTTCCTTCGGAATTTCAACATTCTGCTTTGTTTGTTGTTTTGGTAATTCTTGAATAATAGTTTTACCATCCTGAATGTAGTTTCTAATAAAAGTACGAACTTCTTGATGTACTTCGTTCCATTCTATCATATCATACTTTGTAATAGAAACGTAGTTTTCAGAAATAAAAATTTCTTTTACAAATGAAAAACTAAATAATTGTTGAGCTAAAGGTGATGATTTACTAGCTTCTTCAATGTTTTTAAATTCAACATCAGTTTGAGTAAGTGCTTTATTAGTACCAAATTTCATTACTGCCGGATTCGGAGTAACTTCAGCATATACTTCAACTGCTTCCTTTTTGGTAGTTTCTTCTTTTACAAGGCTGTTTCCTTCTTGTAAATAGTTTTCAATTTGCTCGCGAACCTCTTCTTCAACGTCTTCCCATTGCACAATGTCATAACGTTGAATTGCAATAAAATTAGCGGTAATTAATATTTTTTTTACAAACGGAAGGTAAAAAAGTTGTTGTGCTAAAGGTGAGTTTTTAGCTTCGTCTATATTGTTAAACTCGTAACTACCTCCGTTTACTAAAATTGTGTTACTTACAAATTTAAGAATGGTTTCGTTATTGGTTTCTTGTATGTTTATTTTAATTGTACTCATAAGTTGTAAAATGAAGTGCAAAATTACGGTAAAAAACCGAGATATTGGTATATAAAAAATCCTGCAAAAAGCAGGATTCTAATATTGTTTTTTAATGCGAAAATTATAGGTTAAAAGTAATTGTACCTGAAATTCTAGAACTGTTATTATTTACAGTCGTATCTCCAGGGTTATTTAAGGTGTAATAACTTATAGTTTCCGATTTACGGTACGATAAATCAAACACTGCATTTCCAAAATTGTAACCTAAACCAAGTGTAAAACCTCTTAGGTTGTCTTTGTTTGTGTTTCCTCCGTAAGCGCTTACTAAATTCGGGTTTTTTTCATAATGATAACCACCTCTAACACTCATGTTATCAAAACGCCATTCTGTACCAATGTTTAAAGCATGGGTTGCTCTTAAATTATCAGAAAAACTTTGATTTGCTTTTAAAAGTGTTGGATCACTTTCTCTGTATTTAATATTTTTATAATCCTTATAAGTATAATCTGCACTAATTAATCCTTTTTTACCAAAAATGTAGGCTCCACTTGCCGTTATTCTACCAGGTGATTTAAAACGAAAACTATTTGGGTAATCATCAATCACGTCGTAATACGGACTTAAATTTAGGCTGCTTATTCTATTCATGGTTAGCCTATCGTAATATTGCTCAACAATTTCTTCATACCAAGTGGGTGTTTCATAAGCTAAACCAAAACGAAAGTTGTTGTTTAGTTTATAAATAAATCCTAAACTAAGCGAAAATCCGTTTCCTTGCATGCTTGTATCAGTAAGGTTATAAGCATTTAATATGTTTCCATTGTTGTCTTCATTACCTTCTTCTAAATGTGTAGTTTGTGTAAAATTGATGTCGTGAAAATTTATAGAAGCACCTACAAAAAGTTTATTTTGATGTACTGCTGAAAATCCGAAGTTATACACACTTGTTTCTCCTTCAAATGAATTACTGAAATTATGATCTATAGAGTTTAAAAACTGGGTTTTATTAACTTTTGTATCGTTTTCGTGTTCGTAGTATTTTAAATATTGACCGTTACTTAGGCTATAAGAATTGCTAAAATCCTTTTTCATACTATAATTAAAACTCAAAGCAAAACGACTCCA